>JBDKGV010000008.1:0-28404 GCA_039798005.1 Fibrobacterota bacterium | reverse complement strand
CTCGATGACGACCATGCGGCCGTCGGCCGGGTTCACCGAGAACTGGACGTTCGAGCCGCCGGTCTCGACGCCGATCTCGCGCAGGATGGCGATGGAGGCATCGCGCATGCGCTGGTATTCCTTGTCGGTGAGCGTCTGGGCCGGCGCGACGGTGATCGAATCGCCGGTGTGGATGCCCATCGGGTCCAGGTTCTCGATGGAGCAGATGATGACGACGTTGTCCGCCTTGTCACGCATCACTTCCATCTCGTATTCCTTCCAACCCAGGATCGATTCCTCGATGAGGACCTCGGTCGTGGGGGAAAGGGCAAGGCCGTGCGAGCAGATGCGCTCGAACTCTTCCTCATCATACGCAAAGCCGCCGCCGGCTCCACCCATGGTGAAGGCGGGACGGATGACCACCGGGTATCCCAAGCGGTCGCGCGCCTTGCGGGCTTCCTGCATCGAGTGGGCCACTTCGGAACGTGCCGACTCGAGGCCGATCTTCTCCATCGCCGCCTTGAAGAGCTGGCGGCTCTCGGCCTTTTCGATGGCGCTGGGGGTCGCGCCGATCATCTCGACACCGAATTCGTGCAACACGCCGCGGCTGGCGAGTTCCATCGCGCAGTTCAAGGCCGTCTGTCCACCCAAGGTGGGCAGGATGGCATCCGGACGCTCGGCGGCGATGATGGCCGCCACGGCGTCGGCGGTGATCGGCTCGACATAGGTGCGGTCGGCCGTCTCGGGATCGGTCATGATCGTGGCGGGATTCGAGTTCACCAGGATGACGCGATAGCCTTCTTCCCTCAAGGCCTTGCAGGCTTGAGTGCCGGAATAATCGAATTCGCAAGCTTGCCCGATGACGATGGGGCCGGAACCGATGATCAGGATGGAATGGATGTCTGTCCGCTTTGGCATGTGGTGCAGCTCTCCGAAAAAGCATGATGGAGGCATACCTGTCGCGATCGGGAGATGTCCCAGATCCGATGGCAACCCGGGCGAATTTAGCAACAAAATCGCCCGATCCGGGATTTCAGGTGCCGCAACCCGACAAATCGCCCATCAATGCGACGCGAAAGGACTCAGTCGCGGCCGGGAACCGGAGGGTATCCGGACACGAGCTTGCCCTTGCGATAGACGCAAATGTAGGGGTTGGGGGCGACCGCATCCCAGAGCCGCACTCCTTCAGCGGCCTTGAAAAAGAGCGCGTCCGCCTCCTGGGATCTCGCCACCTTGATCAACCCGGGGAACTCCTTCGGAGATCCCGTCCGGACCGAATGCGCGGCGAAGCTCCAATCCAAGGATCCCGCAGAGGAATCGCGCGCCACGATCGGGTGCGCCATCATCGATGTGCTGGCATCCCACCATCCGCTGTCCCCCTGGGTCGGAAGGATGCGTCCGGGCAAGTAGGGGCCCAGCGAATCCAAGGACGACTTCTGACGGCTCGAAAGCAATGTCGGATAGGGCAGACGCGCACCGAAGAACAGATCGAGCCTGGCCATGCCGCCCTTCGGCAGGACCATCGGCCCCAATGGAGCATCGATGGCATAGATCCATGTGCGGCTGGATGGATCGAAGCTGCCATCGATCCGCTCGGCGGGCAGGAGCTTCGCGGAGCTGACCAGACTGGCCCATGACCAGACTTTGCCGCTCGCCGCATTGTCGCAGGCCACACCGGATCCGGTGGAATCGAGCACCATGCATTCCCAGTTCACGACGCTCACGGCATCCTTGAAACGCCGAGGCACATGCTTGATCCGCCAGTTGAAATAGGTGGTGTCATCCAAGGTGTCCTTGGAGCGCACGAAGAATCGCAAAGTGAGCGAATCCTCATGGACATCGCTCCAGTTGTTCAGGCTCCCCGGTTCCGAGTTCACCCGCTTCGTGCCCGGTGAGGTCAGGAGAATGGAAACGCCCTGAATTTCACTCAATGCGTTGCGCACGGCCCGCACCTGCACCCGCCCAGGCAAGGCGGAAGTGTCCAGCCGCATCTGCAAGTCATAGGTGGAATCCATGTCCACCGGAAGCGCCCCGATGCGGGCACCGCGCCAGGTGAAGAGCAGCGTATCGACGTTCGCCCCGGAGGAGCGCCCCGCGAGCCCTGCAGCCCCCCCCGCGGACTTGGGCCCCGAGGTCCGGGCGTCCAGGCGTCCGGCGATGTCGCGCCCGTTCCAATCCAAGGAGATGCGTCCGTTCACCACGGAAAGGTGCCGGGTGGCACGCAGTTCGGTGCGGGTGGTGCGGGCAAGGCCGGTGGCGCCATCCAGTCGCCAGCTTCCGTCCCCAGCGGTGACGGTCGAAAGACCCGCCACGGCCAAGGAGACACCGGCGCCAGCCAAGGGAATGTTGTCGGGGGTCTTCAATGTCCCTGAAAGCGATGCGGCATGAACGAATGTGGAAAGCAGGGCGGTCAACGCGAGACTGCGCATGGCGGTTCCTTCGGGAAGGTGAAGGAGGAAAATCTACTCATATCGGGGAAACCAGTGAATCAGACGTCACTGAAGATGGCACCCGGCTAGTTTTTCGACAATTGCCTCAGCGCGTCCTCCAGCTCACCCTTGCGCACCGGCTTGGCGAGGTATCCGTCCATGCCTTCGTGCAAGCACGCTTCGCGATCGCCATCCATCGCCGCCGCCGTCAGGGCCAGCACCGGCAGGTCCTGCCAGGTTTCCCCGGCCATGCCCTGGCGAATGGCGCGCACCAGCTCCAAGCCATCCATCTCCGGCATCTGGATATCCGTCAACAGCAGGTCGAAATGATTGCCCGGCAGCATCTGAAGGGCGATCCGACCATTTTCAGCCGATGCCACCGAGTGTCCCATCTTCTCAAGCAGGCGGGAGATCACCGTACGGTTCACGGCATTGTCCTCGGCAAGGAGGATGTTCAGAGGACGACTCATCTCGATGCGGGCCTGGTGACGCTTGCCTTGGATCTCCTGCCCGATCTCCACCGTCACGACGAACCAGAAAATCGAGCCTTCCCCGACGCGGCTTTCGACGCCGATGGCCCCGTCCATGATCTCGACCAACCGCTTGCAGATCGAGAGCCCCAGTCCGGCCCCCCCGTGTACGCGTTTGTTCCCCATGTCCAGCTGAGAAAATGGCTTGAACAGGCGTTCCAAGGCCTCGGAAGGCATCCCGACCCCGGTGTCCTTCACTTCAAAGCGCAGCCTGACCTTTCCATCCTCCCGAGGTTCGGGTTCCCGACGGATCCTGACGGTCACCGAACCCGACTCCGTGAACTTGGCGGCGTTCCCGATCAGGTTGAGCAGGATCTGACGCAACCGTCCTTCATCGGCATGCAGGATCTCAGGCACATCCTTGTCGATCTCACAGCCGCATGTCAGCCCCTTGGCATCGAATGCCGGACGCATGGCGGCATGGATCCCGTCAAGGAACCCGCCAAGTTGGAAATCAGCAAGACGCAGATCCATTCGCCCGGCCTCGACGCGCGAGAGATCCAGCACATCATTCAGGATGGCAAGCAACGCCTCCGAGGTGGCTTGGATCGTCTCGGCATAGCTGCGCTGTTCGTCGTCCAAACGCGTGCCGAGCATCAAGCTCGTCATGCCCATCACCCCGTTCATCGGAGTGCGGATCTCATGGCTCATCATGGCCAGAAATTCGCTTTTCGCACGATTGGCCGCTTCGGCGGCCACCTTGGCCTCACCCAAGCGCTCCATCGCCTCGCCAAGCTCCTCGTTCTTCGCCTCGACCTCCCGCTGCCCACGGATGCGGACGGTCTCGTAGATCCAGGCAAGCAGCCCTTCGGCGAAGAATGCGCCCAGGAACCGGTAGCGGAAGTTCGCGGGCCACTCCGGCTGCCAGTCGAAGATCCGGAAATTCATGCCGATGCCGGCAAGCACCAGATATCCCAAGGACACCAAAAACCCCTTGCGGGGTCCGAGCAGGAAAAACGCCGAGGGAGGCACAAGGAAAGACCAGAGAAATCCGGTCTGGTGCTCCCCGCCGGTCCAGACCAGATGCAGGAACAGACCGCAATTGAGAAGCAGGACACCCCAGCGGGCGAACGAGATGGGAATGGCAGGATGCCGCAAGGCCAGCACGAACACCAAACACAGCAAGGCGGCGACGCCATCGGCAATGGCCGTGGCCATGTTCCCGTTGGAATAGGAGATCAGCCCGAAGATCGGCGCATAGAGCAGCATGATCCCCGAGACCAGATTGCACAGCATGACTTGTTGGCGCTCCCGGAAATCCATGGAGGCGCCACGACCACTGAGAAGGAGCTGATCGATCAGCCCCCCGTTTTGCGCGGCGGAATTATTGTCCATCGAACTCATCATACCATATCCCCCACCGCCGCATCACTGGCCGATTTCAGTTTTGCGGACGGCGCACGGGAGACAGCCCGTCCAGCGGGGAGGAGGCCGATCCGTAGAGCTTGCGCGGAATCCGCACGGCAAGCCAGGCATCGCGCCCCGCCTCGCAGGCCTGCCGCATGGCCTTGGCCATGCGCACCGGGTCCTGGGCTCCGGCGATGGGCGTGTTCAAAAGGACGCCATCGACGCCCAGCTCCATCGCGAAGGCCACGTCCGAAGCGGTCCCCAGGCCCGCATCGATGAGCACCGGCGCCTTGACCGTCTCCAGGATGATGCGGATGTTGGATGGATTGAGAATGCCCTGCCCCGACCCGATGGGACCACCGGCCGGCATCACCGCAGCGACCCCCAGTTCGTCCAGCTTTTGGGCCAGCACCGGATCGTCGTTGGTGTAGACCATGAGGTCGAAGCCTTCATCCTTCAGGATCCGAGCCGCCTCGTAGGTGCCCAGTGGATCGGGCAGCAGGGTCTTGGCGTCGTGGAGAACCTCGAGCTTGAGCAGGTTCCATCCCATCGACTTGGACAGCCGCGCAATGCGAAGTGCGTCCTGGACATTGAAGGCGCCAGCCGTGTTGGGAAGGATGGTGTACTTCGAAGGATCGATATGGTCGAAGATCCCCTTGCCCGCAGGAGCCTTGAGATCCACTCGCCCCAGCGCCACGGTGACCATCTGCGTCCCCGAAACCTCCAGGGCCGTGGTCATCGTTTCAAAGTCCTGATACTTGCCGGTTCCCACCAGAAGACGACTCGTGTAAGTCTTCCCGGCGATGATGAACGGACGATCGATGGGTGCTTCGGACATTGCTGGATTCCTTCTTGAGCTTGAACTGAGGCGTTCTTCAAGAAGACAAGATACCATCACCGCGGTTCAGAACTCCCAGCCGACGCCCCCGTAGGCGTTCCAGCCCCAGTGGATGCGGCGGGCATTGGATCCGGCAACGCCGGCTCCGCCCCAGGCGATCGGCCCTGTCGCCGCGCTTGCGACCAGCCCTGCGGAGAACGAATGGATGAATCCTCCCAAAGGAATCGCGGCCTGGGCATCGCTTTCCAAGCCGGGATCGGCCAAGGTGGTCACCGACCAGGAAAGCCAAGGGCGAACCAATCCTGCCGGAAGCAGCACGAGAGTGGTCCCGAGCTCAGGGGCCACACCGCGCGCCTGCCCATCCGTGGTATCCGTCCGGGGATTGCTCAACAGGTCGAAGGTGTTGGGATAGACGGAATCGACCCGGGTCACGGCCATCTGTGAGACATGGAATCCGAAGTGGACCTCCGCATCGACGTATTCGCCGGCCTTGTGCCACGAAGCCAGCAGCCCGTAGACATCGGATTGCATCGATACCCGAAGCGCCCAGGCCTCATTGAGCCCCAGCATTCCATCGAAGAGGAAACGCACGGAATCATCGACACGCTGGGTGATGATCCCGCCATTGTCCAGAACGACCGGATTGACATCCATGGTCGCCTTTCCGGCCACCACGGACACCCGGCCCTTGGCTTCGCGTGAGAGCGGAAAGACGGGCACAAGCAAGGCGGGCCGGTATTCCACACCGCCCCCGGCCAGGATCTTCTTCTCGCTGAAGCATCCTCCCAGACCAAGGCTCAAAGCCCCAAGCGCTGCCCACATCCCGCATTGACCGATCTTCATGCAATCCTCGACTCTCGATTTCGCACGAAATCCCGAAGACACCATCCCAGTCCACATGTTAGCGTTTTTTTGCATCCCCGCCCATTCATCCCCACAAGTTCGGCGAGGCTTTTCCATCTTTCCGGTCAATGATGCCAGAAGGACGATCACAGGAAGAGACGCTGCTTGATTACGTGCTTTGCGTCGAGCACTACCGCAACGCGGAATCCCAGTACGACGCCGAGGACTATTTCGTGGACGGCATCGTGCTGATGCATCTGCCGCTGCCCGTCCATTTCGAGCGCGAGCGTCTGGACTCGGTGATGAAAAACCTCATCGTCCAGCTCCAGACCCCCGAGGCCACGCAGGACATCCAGCGCGTCTTTCCTCGCTTCCATGCCCTGCGGACCGCAGGCACGCTCTGGTGGGTCCACCTGATGCGCAAGGAGCACAAGGAGAACCTGCCCAAGGATTTCCACACCAACGCCTTCACCGAGGACGAATTGCTGGGCATCGCCCCTGCCGAGGACCCGGAGGCGGTTCCCAAGGAGCTTTGGTTCGACCGCGACGGGGACCCGATCGAAGGTCCTCCCGATCGCTCGATGGCCTTTCTTTACCAGTAGCAGGTCGCGGGCTCGACAAGGCCAATAGACCACCCCGCAGCACGCTGCGAGATGTTTCTTTGGCCAGCGATTTCGGGTCTACGAAGCAAGCGTCGAGGAATCAGACCCGAAGAGCTTCAAGCCTTGGGAAGGCTTGGCTCCGAAGTTCGGAATCACCCCTCGGCCAGGGGCGCGGGCTTGACCTTGGTCGGCAGGAAAAACGCGACGACAAACGCGAGCAGGAGTCCGGCCGCGGTCGCGAGGTATGCCTGCGAGAAGCCAGAAAGGCCGGGGTTCCCCGCCGTGATGGCGCCCATGGCCGCCGCCGCCGCAATGCTTCCGATGGAGGTGTTCATCGTCACCAGGGACTGGGCCGCCGCCCGCTCGGCAGGAGGGGCGGCATGCAGGCAGGCATAGCGCACCGGACCTTGAAGGGTGGACATGAACAGGCCAAGCAGGGCGCTTGCGGCATAGAAGACCGGCAATGACGGCGGAACCAGCGCCAGCACGGCAAAGCAGGCCACCAGCACCGCCACGCCCATGATGACCAAGGGCCGCGGCCCCGTCTTGTCCAGGATCCGTCCCACCGTGGGCGAGCCGACGGTGATGCCCAGCACCAGTGGAATGAGCATGAAGCTTGCCTGAGCCGGTGCGACCTGAAACGCCGCCGCCGCAAACGACGGGAAGAAGGTCGTGCCCGCCACTTGGACCAGGCCGATCGCCAGCCCAAGCCCCATGCACACCCGGATGCCGGAGATCCGCAGGAGCTCCGGATGGATGATGGGATCCTGCGCCTTGGTTTCGACCCAAAAGAACAGGCCGCTTGCAACGAAAGTCACCACCAAAAGAGGCAGGACGGGGGCGCTTGTGAGACTGGCCACGAGAGAATGGGTGTCGACCAGGTTGAGGCTGCTGGCAAGGGCCAGCAGCGAAACGGCCAGAAGGGCCATGCCCGGAAAATCGAACGGTTTGCGCTCCGGCTTGCGGTTGTCCGGAATGTGCCGCATGGCCTGCCAGAGCACCAGCCCCGAAAGCGGCAGGTTCAAAAGAAAGATCCAATGCCACGAAAGCATGAGGCAAAGGCCTCCCACGATCGGCCCGACGAGAAAGGCGATGCCGAACATGGCTCCGATCATCCCCATGGCGCGACCGCGACGTTCCATGGGAATCACGTCACCGATGGTGGCCGAGGCGATCGGGAAAATGCCGCCCGCCCCGAACCCTTGCACCACCCGGGCCGCGATCAGCTGCCCCCATGACGGCGAAAGGATCGCCCAGAGCGAACCCAAGGCGAAAAGACTCACGCAGGCCAAGTACACGGAACGCCGTCCAAGACGGTCCGAAAGCTTGGCAAGCAGCGGGGTGCCCACCAGATTCGCAAGCACATAGGCGTTGAGAAGCCAAGCCAAGGACCGCTGGGACACGCCGAACTCCGCCCGGATGGCCGGCAAGGCTGGACCAAGGACCGCAATGTCCAGCGCTCCGAGGAAGACTCCCAGGAAAAGCGTGGTCAAGAGTTTGCGTTCCATGAGAGTCCCTTCCAAAGATGGCAGCGGCCACA
The DNA here is from genome assembly GCA_039798005.1 of Fibrobacterota bacterium. Lineage (GTDB taxonomy): Bacteria > Fibrobacterota > Fibrobacteria > UBA5070 > UBA5070 > JBDKGV01. The sequence goes on along the minus strand of JBDKGV010000008.1, from coordinate 20,296 downwards.
AGGTACAATCCACGCCCATGGAATCCATGGGAAATCAGGAGTTTCGGGTCTACATTGCGACCCATGGATTTTCGTTGGAGCCCCATCGGTCTTGGCATGCGCGCAACCCTCTGGACAGCGTTCTGGATCCTCTTTGATCTCCTCATCCGCAGGATTTATCCCGGACATGACAACACGACCTTCGTCTGGGGTCCCTATCTCCTTGGCGTCGGTCTTTCGTGGCTGACGGCCCGCCTGATCCTGGAATTCCTCGGCCGCATCGCATCCTTGCGCACCCGCCTGATCGTGGCCGCACCCGTTTGCCTGCTTTGGACCTGCTTCCTTGTCGGAAGCGGCTATCTCTACCGATTCTTCGGCGAATACATCACCGGCACCGGACTGCTTTTCGTCCTCTCCGAGCCGCCTTACCTTCTGGATTATCTCGCAACTTTCACCACCCCCCTTTCCGTGGCCGGATTCCTCTCCGGCAACCTGGTCATGGGACTTCTTCTCATCCCGAGGTCAATGCCGCGCGGGCAGCGCCTGCGGACCATCCCCCTTGTGATGATGTGCCTTGCCTGGATCGCGGGCGTATGGAGCTTGGGGGGCGATTCCCGCGCCTTGCCGCCCGATGCATCCAGTCTCTGCGCCGTTCGGCAGGCCGTGAAACTGGGCATGAAGCGCGTCCATCTGCAAGCCAAGGTCCGCGCCTTGCCCTCCATCAAGGACGCTGAGGAGCCTTGGACGCGCACGATCGTGGTCATCGTGAACGAATCCTGGGGAACCACGGGTGCCGCATTCGTGGACAACACGCCCGACGGTCTGCCCCTGCTGCGTCGGCGGCTGGAAGCCGACAGCGGATGGATCACCTTTCCCAAGGCCTTCACCAACGCCACCGCCACCGACGTCAGCGTCCCTTCCATCTTCACAGGCTGCCGCACCGATGAAGGCTGGGATCGCCTGCACGCATTCCCTTTCCCTTGGGACATCGCCCGGGCGCGCGGCTTCCGGACCGCCTTCGTCACATCCCAACGCCTGAAGTGGCAGAACATGGACGGCTTCTTCTTCCCTTCGGGAATCGACGAAAAATGGTCGATGGAGAACCTCGGCGCCCCGGCGGCCAACGATGCCGGCGTCGATGACATGGTCTCCGCCCGCAAGGCGGCGCGGATCATCCAGTCCACCCCGAGCGAAAAGCCCTTGTTCCTGGTGTGGAATTCGAATTCCCTGCACGGCCCGTTCCAAGAGAAGAGCGAATTCGTCTCGACCGATTCCGTGAAGCAACCTGGTCGCTGGTTCAAGGCCCTGCGCATCCTGGATGTGGCCACCGACACGCTCCTTTCCGCGCTGGAAGCCAGCGGCCGCCTGAAGAACGCCTTGGTGATCATGACGGGTGACCACGGGGAGATCGAATCCATCCGCCATCGCCCGATGCGCATCTACAACTACTACGACGAGATCACACGCATCCCGTTCGTGGTCCACGCCCCGGACCACTGGAACGAGGGACGCAAGGCCGCGCTTCAGGCGTTGAGGACCAACCGCACCCGCAACGTCCAGAACCTCGACATCGCACCGACCTTGGCCCAGGTCCTTGGACTGAAGCCCGACGTCCGCAATGACAGCCTGTTCAAGATCTGGAAGGGAACCCCGCTGGTCACGCCGGTCGACAGCCTGCGCGAAATCATGACCCTGTCCGCCAACGACATCCACACCAGCAACCGGGAAGGATTCGGTCTTGTCCAAGGCAACCGTCGCCTCGTCTTCACGACCCTTGAAGGGGTGCGCTTCTTCGATGTCACCAAGGATTCGCTGCAGGACCACGACCTTTGGCCCACCATGGACCCCCAGGAAAAGCGCCGCTGGATCGCCCGGATCGAAGGGGAACGGATGACCCGGAACATCTGGAAATCCGTCCAGGCCTTGACTCAATCGACCGAAGCCAAAGAGAAGCAGCAGAACAAGCCGTAACCTTTTCGCACCATGCTGCGTCCACTTGCTTTGGGTAACTTCTCCATGAACACCGAAAGCACAAAGGGAACCTGATGGAATTGACACTGAAGATCGAGGGCATGCGCTGCCAGAATTGCGTGAGCCACGTCCGCAAGGCCTTGGAAGCCGTGCCCGGACTCACGCTTGGGTCCGTGGAAATCGGCAAGGTCCAGCTTGAATTGCAGTCTGCCACGCGCGCCGAGGTGATCGCCCTGATCGAGGACGAAGGCTACTCGATCGTTCCTTGAAATGTCGGAAATCGTCCTTGATGTGACCGGCATGACCTGCGCGGCATGCTCTTCCCGGGTCGAACGCAAACTTGCCCGCACCCAAGGGATCTCCCGGGCCGGAGTGGATCTCCTCCAAGGTCTCGCGGTGGTCTCCCTTGAGGATGGTTGCTCTGCGGAAGTCGCCTTGGAGGCGGTGCGTGCCGCCGGCTACGGGGCGATCCTGCGCAATGCAGGGGACACCACCAAGCAGGCGAGTCAGCATCGCGCACAGGTTCGGAACCAACTCCTGGCCTCGTTGACTTGTCTTGGTGCCGGTGCCATTTCGATGGTGGCCATGGCATTCCATCCGATGGGACACCATGCCGGCCCCTTGGATTGGGCCATTTTCCTGGCAGCGGTTCTCGCCGTGGCTTGGCCTGGCCGCACCGTTCCGATCCAGGCATGGAGCGAGCTGCGCAGTCGCGCCTTGGGCATGCATACGCTTGCCGCCTTGGGCATCGCCTCGGCGTTGTCCCTGTCTGCGGCGGCCATTCTCTTTCCGCAATTCCTGCGCGACCACGGCTTTCCGGCGGGGTCCCACGCCGAATCCGTGCTTTTCCTGTTGGGCTTCCTGCTGTTGGGCCGCTGGCTTGAAGCGAAGGTCAAGGATCATTCCCGCCAAGCCCTTTCCGAGCTCTCGCGATTCCAAGCCCAAGTGGCACACCGGCTCATCGATGGCAACGAAATCGACTGCGCGCCGGAGCTGCTGCTCCCGGGCGATCGTCTGCGCATCCGTCCTGGCGAGCGCATCCCCGCCGACGGCAAGGTCTGCTCAGGCCGAAGCACCGCCGACCTGTCGCTTGTCACCGGGGAATCCGATCCCATCGTGCTTGCGATGGGTGTCGATGTGCCTGCCGGCACGCTCAACGGCACCGGGAGCGTGGAGATCGAGGTCACCCGCCGAGGCGTGGACTCCACCCTGACCGAGCTGGCCCGCATGGTCCAGTTCGCCCAAGGTTCCCGCCCCCACTTGCAAGCCTTCGCCGAGCGGTTCGTCCGGCGCTTCGTGCCTGCCGTCCTTGCCTTCGCGGCCCTTTCGGCCTTGGGCTGGATCTTCCTGCCTGCGTCACCCCGTTGGAGCGATGCGGTCTTTGCCATGGTGGCGATCCTTGTCGCCGCCTGCCCATGCGCCTTGGGACTTGCCATTCCCGCCGTGGCCTCGGCGGCGGCGGCTCGCGGCGCCAAGGAAGGACTCCTGCTGCGGGAACCGGGCATCCTCGATTCCTTGGCCAAGGTCGATGTGGTCCTCCTGGACAAGACCGGCACCCTCACCCAAGGGCGCCCCGAACTGGTGGAAATCCTCCCTCTTTCGGGTTGGTCCGAGACGACGCTGCTTGCCATGGCCACCGCCGTGGAGCGCGACTCGGAACACCCCTTGGCAGGAGCCATCCTGCGCGCTGCCGGCACGCGAAAGGTGATCCCTCCTGAAGCCCAGGAGTTCGAAGCCGTCCCCGGCTGGGGAGCGCAAGCCATGGTGCAGGGGCAGAAGGTCCGGATCGGACGCCCCGACTGGATCTTTCCCGGCGGAGCACTGCCTGATGCCGCATCCGCATTCCTGGGGCGGACGGGCTCGATCCTGGCCTTGGAGGTCGATGGCACCCCTGTCGCGCTTCTTGAACTGCGCGATCCGCTGCGCTCCACGGCCGTCCAAGCGGTCGCCGCGCTGCACGCCCGCGGCGTGAGGGTCGAGCTTCTTACCGGCGACGCCCCTGAACCCGCCATGGAAGCGGCACGGGCCTGCGGAATCGAGGTCGTTCAGTCTCGCATCCTGCCTCAAGGAAAGCTCGAGCGAGTCAAGACCTTGCAGTCCCAAGGCCATTGCGTCGCCTTCGTCGGCGATGGCCTGAACGACGCCCCCGCCTTGGCCGCCGCCGATGCCGGACTCGCCGTGGGAAGCGGTACGGCAACCGCCATGGGTGCGGCCCGCCTCACCTTGGTCGGGGGTGATCCGCAGCTTGTCGTGCGCGCACTGGAACTCGGCCGGCAGTCCCGGCGCTACTTCCTTGGCAACCTCGCCTGGGCCTTCGGATACAACGCCCTGCTCCTGCCCGTGGCCGCCGGAATCCTGAGTCCGTGGGGCCTGCGACTGTCGCCTGGACTCTCGGCCTTGGCCATGTCCTTGTCCTCCGTCAGCGTACTTCTGCACTCGCTCTCGCTGTTGCGGGCTCGACTCGGGCCTTCCGGCAATTAGATTGAAACGCATGTCAAGGATCCGGTCTGGTTCGACCTCATGGTTTTCGGGAGGAAATGGAATGCGCAAGACGCTGGCGTTCACGGCGATTTCGGCCCTGCTCATGCTCTCTGCCTGCAAGGACAAGGAGGAGGTCGCGGTCGCCCCGCCGCCGCCAAAGCCCAAGGAATTCTCCCCTCCTGCCGATGGCAAGGTCACCCCGGAGCGCGTGGCGCAGTGGAAGCAGGCCGATTCCCTGGTGCGTCTGGTGGACAGCGTCTTCCTGGACTCGATCCGCAAGAACTCCGGCGAGACATCCCGCTATCTCGCCTCTCGCGACGCGGCGCGCGATGCTGCGGCCAAGAAGGCCGGGCTCCTTGGCTGGAAGGAATACGCCTGGGTGCTGGAGACCGCGGCCCGCAATGGAGCCAACGCCCAAGCGTTCGAGAAGGCCGGTGCATCGATCGCGGCGGACCCGGCCGTCCACTGACGGAATTTGTCAAATCACGAAAAGGCCGGGCGCTCCCCGGCCTTTTTCGTTTCCGGAAATGATCAGCGCCGGCGAGCCGGGGAGGGAGGGAACTTCTCCAGAAGCTCGATGCGTTCGGAAAGCGATGCGACATCCCTGCTCAACTGGATGCGCGCATCCTGAATCCCTTGGTTGTACCACACCCAGGACATCTGCTCGTCGATGAAATCCAGCAGCATCTCGCTTCCCAGGTTGCCGAGAGTCTCGCCGCGCTCCGAGGCGAACCATTCCGAGAGCCGCCGCTTCATGTCCTCGCGCATCGTCTTTTCCATAGTGGGCGCAAAACAAGAAACCGGGGATGCTACTTTGGAGGACTTCTTCCCGTCACCCACAGATTTCCAACACCGAGGAACGATCATGAAGACCAACATCGCTCTTGCACTTGCCTTGGCCGCCGCCACGAGCTTCGCCGCCGCCCCGAAGACCTATCAGGTCACCGGCCCCGTGCTTGCCATCAAGGACGGCATCATCACCGTGCAGAAGGGCAGCGAGAAGTGGGAAATCGCCCAGGACGCCGCGGCCGTCAAGGGCGGAGAACTCAAGGTCGGCTCCAAGGTCACCATCGAGTACACCATGAGCGCCAAGACCATCGAAGTCAAGGACGCGAAGACCGCATCGAAGCCCGAGAAGAAGCCCGCCAAGAAGTGAACCGTCAGCGAGGCGCGTCCAGTCGACTCTGGGCGCGGGCGCGGACCTTCTCCAGTCCAAGCCTGCCGGCGAGATCCACAAGATCCTGCCAAGCTTGCCGGGCGGCATCCATGCGGCCCGGCCCCGCAAGCAGCACGGCTTCCAGCTCCAGGCAGCGCACGATGCCGCTGGGCCAACGAGCGGAGCGGAATCCCTCGCGCGCCTTGCGCACGAGAATCAAGGCGCTGGCCGGACTTGACAGATTCTGCCTCGCCTCCTCGAGATGCCCTTGAGCCAGCAGATGCGGTTGGCCATCGGCCTTGTCACGCGCCTCGGCAAGGCTTTGATGGGCTTCAGACAACTTCCCCGTCAGGGCTTCGCTACGCGCAAGCGCCAGCCAGCAAGCGGCCTCCAGTTCGGGAAGATCGGCGGAATGGGCACTCTGACGCGCAAGCCACGCCTCGGCAAGCGCTTGTTCCGGCTTGCCTTGGGCAAGCAGGACGCGCGCCATGGTCAACCGGATGCGCGCCGAGTCCCCCGCGCTCTCCCCAAGAAGGGAAAGGACGGGGCGCAACGAATCGGCCGCTGCAAATTCCTCGGACAGGAGGAGCAGTTCGGTGCGCTGGCACCGGGCGAGGACCCAGGAGCCGCGATCGCCGGTCTGAAGCGCCAAGGCTTCCGTCTTCACATATCTTGCCCAAGCGCGGTCCAAGCGTCCATCTTCCATGGCCTGCCGCGCCTTCGCGAATTGCCAAGGCAGATCGATCGACCAAGCCGTCCCGGCAAGGAGCAGAGCCAGAGCCAATCGCTTCATGGCGCAGGATTCGCGGGAATGTCGTCGGCCCGCGAACCGGAGTTCTTCAACATCGATCGGAAGGGCCAGCTCTTGGAGGTCCCGTCGATCAGTCGATCGGAGCGGTCCAGGAGATCGTCGACCTTCATGAGCATCTCGCCGCTTTGGGAGAACAGGCTGTCGCCACGCCCCATCAGGCGATCGGCGGTGCGCGCCGACCGCGAGACGGTGGTGAGCAGAAGATGCAAGGAATCCATGAAGATCGGAGTCGCATGCTCCACCGTTGCGGTGGTGCGATTCAGGCTCTGGATGCTGATGCGACTTTCGGCGACCACATCGCGCGTCTCGCTCAAGGCCTGCATGGCCGTCCGGTAGGCGTCCTTGCTGTTGAGCATCTGTCCCAGCGTCCCGGTGGTGTCGCTCACACGGTCGAGGATCTCGTTGACCCGGTTGAGCGTGCCCTGGGCCTGGTAGGCAAGGCTTGCCAAGGTCTGCAGCACCGATTCCAGATCCCGCCCCGGCGCGGTGTGGAAGACGATGTCCTCCTTCTCGGGCAGACTTGGATAGCGCCGCAGGTTCTCCAGGCGCTTCCTTGGATCGATCGCGGTGTCGTCGATGTTGAGCACACGGTCCGAGACCAGGTTGCGATCGCGCATCGGAAAACAGACCCAATTGGTCCGGATCATCTTGCGATAGCTCTCGGGAATGGTGAGCACCATCTTGACCTTGCCCTGATCGTCAAGTTTGATCTCCTCCACGGAACCCACCTCGACGCCCCGCACGAGGACCTTGGTGCCGCGCACAAGACCCGTGCCGTCGTCGAACATGACGACCGGCTTGAAGGTGTCCTGCCCCACCTTGTGGGTATGCAAGTAACCGGCCACCAACGTGACCACGACCAACAGCGATGCCACCAGCAGCGTCCCTGCCAACAACACGCGGATCTCGTGGATCTGGAGCAGATGGCCCCAGTTTGACTTGCGACTCATTCCTGGGTTTCCTTGAGCCCGGCTTGGGAACGGACCAGATCCCGTTCCCTAGGGTCTACAGAGTTTAGCAAATCTCCCAGCCCGCGTGGGGGACGCAAGCGGCCATCCAGAAGCAGGCTCACCTGCCCGCCCAGCAGATGGGCAGGCTGGAGGTCGTGGCTGACCATGACGATGGCCACGTCTTGAAGCGCCCGAAGGTTCGCGATCAGGGAAAGCATGGTTTCGACGTTGCGCGCATCCAAGCCGGCCAAGGGCTCATCCATGAAGAGCAGACGAGGCTCCATCGACATGGCGCGAGCGACCGCCGCCCGACGCTGCATCCCCAGCGAGAGCAAAGCAGGCCGCTTGTTCTCATGCCCCGTCAACAGCAACCGATCGCACCAGAAGCGCGCCTTTTCCCGGATCTCGTTCTCGTCCAGATCCGTGTGGTACCGCAGCGGGACCGCGATGTTCTGCTCCACGGTCATGTTGGAGATCAATGCCGAGTTCTGGAAGACGAATCCCGCTTGGCGTCGCAACTCCCTCAGGCGCCGCGTGCGCACCTCCCAGATGTCCTCACCGAACAGGAACACCTTTCCCTGATGCTCTCCCCATGGCTTCTCCAGCCCTGCCAGCAATCGAAGCAGGGTGCTCTTGCCGTGCCCGCTCTCGCCGGTGATGATCAGGAACGCCCCCGGCTGCACCTTAAGCTCCACATTGTCGAGGATCGGCTCGTCGGCATGCCATCCGTAGCTGAGGTTTCGCGCCTCGCACACGTATTCCCGCGGGCCATCGTCGCATTGGATCACCCGCATCGAGGCGATCGTCATCGTCTCCGTGTAGGGCTCGAAGTTGAAGGGAAGCGGGGCAAGCGGCGGAAGCAAGGGCTGCTCGTTCATGGCACCATCTCCGCAAGCTGAGGAAGCACGAAGAGGGCCGCGAAAAGGCCGTCGATGAAGACCACCGTGACCAGGGCAAGCACCACCGCCTTGCGCGTCCCCTGCGGAACCTCATGCGGGGAAATGCCGACCGACAGTCCATGGTGACATGCGATGAGCGCGATCATGCTGCCGAAGGTCATGGGTTTCACGATCAGGATGATGGCATCCACAGCGGTGAGGGCTCCAGCCATTTTTTCCATGAAGAGCCCGAAAGGAAGATGCAAGGCGACGAATTGCGGGATGGCGGTGGCGATGAGGGTGGCCACGACATACCCGCCCAAAATGGCGACGGCGCTGAAAAGAAGGGAAAGGCAGACCGTGGCCACGGTGCATCCCAGCAAGGCGGGAAGCACGAGAAAGCGCACCGGATCGATCCCCATCGATTCCAAGGCATCGATCTCCTGCCCCACCTTCATGGTGCCGAGGTAGCTCGCCAAGGCCGATCCCGATCGCCCCGCGATCAGGAAGGCCACAAAGAGCGGCGCGAGCTCCCGCAGCACGACCAGCACCATCACGGCACCCAGGTAGTCGCCCGAGCCGAAGCGCGGCATCACGGTGGCCGCCTGCACGATCGTGACACCACCCAGCAGCAGGGCGAGCATCATGGCGATGGGGGCCGTCTCCACGCCCGTGAAGTAGACCTGCTGCACAAGGATGTCCCAAACCTGACGCACCGTGGTGCGCGGCCCATCGAACAGACAGGTGACCGTCCGGACTCCCAGACGCACGATCCGGCCGGGCAGGGAATAGGCGGCAGCCTCTCCCAGCCTCGACAGGATGCGAATCAGGGAAGCACGCATCATTCCGGCAGTTCCACTCCCAGCGCCTTGAGCACGATCCGGGACAACTGCGGGATTCCCGTGCCCTTGAGCGAACTGACTTCCAGGATGGGCACGCCTTCGTCACCCAAGGCACGGATGGCCGTGCGGGCCGCATGCTTCTGGGACTGGTTCACTTGATCGACCTTGTGAAGCACCACCTGCACCGGAAGCCCCGCCTCCAAAATGCGCCCAAGGCAGATCTTGTCCACTTCGGAGTTGGGCACGCGGGCGTCGACGAGATAGACAAGGAGGGCAGGTGCATCTTCCTGGGAAAGGTATTCACCCACGAGCTTGGCGAAGGTATCCTGCGCCTTGCTGCCTCCCTTGGCATAGCCAAAGCCGGGCAGGTCGATGAAATATCCGGCCTCCGCCACCTTGAACACGTTGATTTCCCGGGTGCGGCCCGGGGTGCAACTGGTACGCACCAGCCCCTTGCGATTGAGGAGGGTGTTCTGCAGGGTGGATTTCCCCACATTGGAGCGACCGGCAAAGGCCACCTGCGGCAGTCCATCCTGCGGGAACTGCGAGGCGGAAGCCGCTCCGATCACGAATTTTGCGGAAAGCGCGATGCGCCCTTCCGGGGTCAGCGGATCCATGCGGCAATTCTCCCAAAAAATGGATGGCGATCAATGATCATGCCGGTATTCTTCCTTCAAACGCCTGGAGCACCGTAAGTGCATCCGAATATTCGATGCCACCGCCCGCAGGCAGTCCCCGCGCCAGGCGCGTGACTTGGACCGCATGCCCATGGGCGATGCGGGAGATGTAGAGGCTGGTCGCCTCGCCTTCGGTGGAGGCCGGTACCGCAAGCACCAGCTCGCGTACCGTTCCCGAACCGATCCTCTCCCTCAGCCGGTCGGCGCCCATCTCGGTCGGACCAATGCCATCAAGCGGCGACAACAAAGCTCCCAAGACATGGTAGACGCCTTGGAATCTCCCCGTCGCTTCAAAGACCCCGATGTCCGACGGCTTTTCCACGATGCACACCAAGCTCTGGTCGCGCCGCGGATCCAAGCACAGCGGACACAAGTCGTCTTGGGCGTAATTGCCGCAGCGCCCGCATGGTCTCACCTCCTCGCGCGCCGTCGCCAAGGCCTCGGCCAAGGCCAAGGCGTCCTCGGGAGGGCAGCGCAGGAGATGATGCGTCAGGCGTACGGCGGAGCGCCGTCCGACCCCAGGGAGACGGCCCAGCTCGCGCGCCAGCCGTTCGACGGCGGCGGGCCAGGAATCCATCAGTCCTCCTCGCCGCCCAGGACCGAAACTTCCCCGTGGAAGCGCACTTCGATCCACTCGTCGAACATGGCAGGGCTGCGGTTGGCCGGCCACAGGGACTTGTCCTCGCACCACTCGGAAAGTTCCCGCTCAAGCAGGGTCACCTTGCGCGAATCCAAGAATGCATTGATCTCATCCTCGTCCTGCGGCTGAGGAATCAGAAGCACAGGCTGGGTCTGGGTCTCTGCAAGCAATTCGGCGGCCGTGTCGGCAAATTCCGGCATGGCCTTGATGAGCCATTCCCGGAAGGGGGCCTTGGGCACGAGGATGACTGCGGCAAGATCTTCGATTTCCTGAAAGTCGTCGTTCATGGCCCAAAGGTACTTGCAAAGCTCGACCATGAGCGCAGAGACCAGAGACCTTGTTTCAGGAAGGCCAGCCATTCCTCAAGTCGAAACGTGGGCGTGGGCTTCTTCTTGGCCAGTTCCCGTTGGCCAAGCCCGGCAAGCTCCATCTGGCATCGGGTCCTGGTCGCATGCAGGGCTTCCTCGTTTTCTTGGCGCATCACCCCGGAGGAATTGACCACTTTGCGTTCAAGACCTCCGATTTCCCGGCACACGGGCGGGAGCATGCAGCCGCCCATCAGCGCAATCAGGCTCAGGAACGGCGCAAATCCAAGCACGCGCAAGCAATTGAAGGACATGTTGAAGAGAAGGTACCCCCTGAACGGTCCCTGAACGAAAAAAGCCCTCGCCGCACATGGCGACGGGGGCTTTTCAGGATGACTCCAGCCTTTGAGGGGAGTCTTACTTGATGTCCAGCACCACGGTGTTGCCTTCGGCGGACTTCACCACGATCGTATTGCGATCCTTGTTGATCTTCTGCTGGTCGACCTTGGCACAGAAATCGTCGACGGTCCCCTTCCAAGTGACATCCACCCAAAGATTGCCGTCGGCAAGCTTGCGTTGGTTCACCTTCACCGCATGGGCGCGCAATTCCTCCTGAACGGCCTGGGAAGCGCCGTAATTGGGAATGTTGCGAACCTGCACCCGGATGAGCGCACCGTCATTGGCCTTGGACTGCCATGCCTTCATCAGGGCATCCGAAAGTCCGTCCTTCTCAAGCACCTTGAGCACTGCCTTCTCAATGGCCTTGGCCGCAGCGGTCTGCGGATTGGGATCCACCATCGGGGCATTGCCGTTGCGGCTGGCCAGGATCTCGCGGGTATGCACATCCAGGACCTTGAGGGAGATCGTCGCCGAGGCCTGCTTCATGCCGGTTCCGGCGAAGTAGCTGGAGGAGGACATGTCCCCTTCCTTGGAGACCACATTGCCGGCCACGACCATCTCGGCGCCCAGCTCATCGCCCAAGGCCGCTGCCGCAGCCACGTCACCCGTCGTCGCCTTGCCCAACTGAGCCTTGCGCTTGGAACGCAAGGCCTCGGAAGGCTCCACGACCTCGAAGCAGCGATCCTTGAAATAGGTGATGAGCGAGGCTTCGGCCGTGCCGTCCTGCTGCTCCTGCCCAAGCACCGTTTCCTGGACCAGGATCGCCACGCGCGGCTTGCCGATGGCATCGACCAGGATGCACATGGAAGCAAGCAGGTCCTTGACTCCCTGCTTGTTCACGACCGCCTGGATCTCGGTTTCCCAAGCTCCGTCAGGACCTTGGGTTTCCGAGAGGATGTCGAAGGACTTCACGAATCCTTCCGTGCGAGTGATCACCTCGTCCTTCTTGATCATGAAATTTTCCATGACCGTCGAGGACGTGATGATCTGCCCGATGCCCTGCTCGATCGCCGCCCGGCGTGCCGCCCGTGAGGCGGCATCCTTCGTCGGCCCCATACCCTTGGCACGCACCTGAACGTCCTGGGCGAAGGCCAGGACGGGCAGGAGCAGCAGGGCCATCATGCGGCCGGCGCGCATCACTTGCGAAGCTCCTTGATGGTACGGATCGACAGAAGCGCATCCGCACCGCTCACGGACTTGAGCGCTCCGAAGGTGCCGTCAGGCTCTCCCTGCAGGATGTTCTTGTCAACCATGTTGCACACCGCATTGGAGTACGGGGAGCTGGCGGCAAGGTCCGTGAAACGGGCCGGGGCACCGATGTACTTGGTGGCCAGACTCTTGTCGGCAAGCACGATCATCAGCGCGTCTTCCAGCAGGAAGGCGAACTCGGCACGGGTCAGCGACTGGGCCGGCAGGAACTTGCCGTCCGGCTGGACCTGAAGCCCGCGGATGCCAAGACCGACGGCATCGACGATGAAGTTCTCCGCCCAGTGGCCCTTGATGTCCGAGGCGATCGCCTTGGAGACGGAAGCCTCCTTGACCTTCATCGGATCCTCGGGAGCCTTGAAGCCGGTGTCGAACTTCGCACCACGACTGCGGGACAGGATCTTGTCGATGCCAAGCTCGGCGATGAACAACGCCGCGGCGTCGGCACGGCTGATGGAATCGACCATGGCGACCTTGCGACCCACGCGGGAACCCGGCAGGGAGCGTTCCACCTTCTGGACCCGCACCCAAGCGCCGTTGGCTTCTCCGGTGTAAGCCTTGTCGATGGAGATGACCTTGCGATAGCTGTCCCCCGCCTTGCGGATGAGGTCGACATATTCATCGTCCTTCTCCGCCGAGAGCGAAGCCCAAGCCGCCGCGTTGCCAAGCCGGTAGTAAGCCTCTCCGCTGTTGGCGTCGATCTTGATCGCCTTGCGGAACGCCTTTTCGGCATCCTCAAACCAATCGGCATCCTTGCCACCGCGCTTCTTCTCGGCGATCACGACGCCCTTGGCGATCCAGCCGTCCGGAATCTTGTCGTCGGCCTTGGAGATCGCCATCGAAGCCAAGTCCTCGGCGCTGTCGAAATCACGTTCCGAAGCCTTGACCATGGCAAGCCCAGCCAAGGCCGGAGCGAACTTCTTGTCAAGATCCAAGGCCAGGCGGTACTCCACCTTGGAGCGGGCCATCTCACCCTTGTCGTAGTATTGCTTGCCCCGGTCCGCGTGAGTGCGAGGGTCGTCCATCAGTCCCTGCGAGGTCCGCTTGGGACCGCAGGCGGACAGAAGAATGGCCGGAACGAGGAGTGCGCAGAGACGATGTGTGATCTTCATGGGAATTCAACCTTTCCTGAAATCAATCAACCAGGAGAATGACGCGTGCCTGGGACAAGTACTTGAGGGTTTCTGCGGTGGCCCGAAGAGCGAGCGCATCTTCGGCAGTCAGGACGACGTCGGTCTTGGCGGCACCCTCGGCACGGACCGCCTTGAGGAATCCCGGGTTGTCACCGATGCGATCCTTGATGGCGCGCGCCTGCTCAGGGGTCTTGGCGTAGCCGGCCATGCCGTACTTGACCGCCCATTCGCGGCTCACGTTGGCCGATCCGTAGATTTCCTTGCCATCGGCATCGAGGATGCGCGGAGCCAAGGCCGGCAGGACGCTCAAGCCGCGCGCGTCGATGATCAGGCCCGTGTAGGCCGCACCGCGGGACAGTCCCGGGTTCGCCGCGCCGGAGCCGACCTCCTTGGGAGCTCCCCAAGAAGTCACGGACGGGGTGTTCTGGATGCTGCTGGGCAGGACCATCTCACCCACGGCATCGAGAGGAATTTCCGCAAAGACTTCCACCGTGAGGTCGTCCATGTAGTGCTCGCGACCGATCTTGAAGGTCTTGATGAACCCTTCGACCCTGGAGCGGACCTCATCGGACTGGGTCATGCTGTTGGCGATGGTCGTGGTGGAATTGATCGAAAGCCCCTTCACCAGTTCCAAGGCATTGCGCAAGGAGGACATCTGGGCGGCGCGGATGGCCCCGGGACGTGCGGCGGAGGCCGGCATCTTGGGGTTCACGGCACCGATACCCTTGGCGCAGACGGTTCGCTTGACCCAATCGACGCCTTCCACGCAATCCGCAGCGGTCGATTGAGCATGGGACAGCCCGGCAAACGCCAGCGCCACCGCAGCCATTTTGGATGAAATACGAGTTGTCAGCATACGGGAAAACCTCCTGGAACTTGTTGGATCGGCGTTCAGTTCGACTTGCCTCTCCTTCAATTTGCATCTTTGCATTTAATAAATCTGTGATCCACAACACACTTTCCCATATTGGCCCGCCTTGTTGATCTTCATCACATTCCTGACCATTCTGGTCGGGATCGCCACGGCGACCTATTCGTTGTTCTTTTTCGGGCTGTCAGTCGGACTGGTCCGGCTGCGCTCCCCACGCGCAAGCCAGCGGCCTTCCTTCTCCGTCGTCGTGCCCGCCCACAATGAGGCACCTGTCCTGCGCGAAACCTTGAACGCACTGGCGCAGCAGGATTACGCGGGAATCTTCGAGGTCATCGTGGTCGACGACCGTTCACACGATGCCACGGCATCCATCGTGAACCGTTTCGTCGAAAAGGACTCCCGCTTCCGCCTGCTGCAGATCCCTCACGACGCCCCGGAGATCGCCGCCCCGAAGAAACGGGCCCTTCAACGCGGCTTCGATCACGCACGGCACGAGATCCTGGCCTCCACGGACGCGGACTGCCGCCCTCCGAAAGGCTGGATCTCCGCACTGGCCTCGCGCTTCGTCCCCGGTGTCGGCATCGTGCAGGGTCCCAAAGGACTTTCGGGGATCTCCACGCTCTGCCACCGCTATCAAGAATGCGAAACCCTTGCCCTGGTCGGCGCCGAGGCCGCAGGCTTTGGACTTGGGGTTCCGTTCCTCGCCTCCGCCCCGAGCCTTGCCTACCGCCGCGAACTTTTCGTCCAGGCCGGAGGTTTCAAGGGGATGGAGCATCTTTCCTCCGGGGATGACGACATGCTGGTGCACCGCATGAGCCATCAGCCCGGAGTGCGGGTTGCTTATTGCCTCGACCCGCAGGCAAGCGTGACCACACCGGCCGCCGACACTTGGCGCGAAGTGCTGAACCAGCGCGCCCGCTGGGCATCCAACGGAACGCAGTACGAGAACAAGGCCTATGTCGCGGCTCTTTCCCTGATCTTCGGCTACTGGGTGTTCCTGCTCTTGGGCTGGACTTTCTGCCTCTCAGGAATCTTGAACTGGCAGGTGTGGGGCGCCGCCTGGATGGCGAAGATCTTGACAGATTCCATCTATTTCACCCTCGCCGCTTGGCGTCTGGGCAGGCTTCGCAGTCTCGCATGGTATCCGCTGCTTGCCGTCCCCCAACTTGCCATCGGCATCTACGCAGCCTTGGCCGGCCACTTCGGCTGGTACCGCTGGAAAAGCCGGGCTGAAGTCGTCGGCTGAGATTCCGACCGGGCGCATTCCGGGGTTCTACCTTTCCTCTCCATGAATTTTCTGCCTGACGCCCATCCGACCTCGCCCAAGGGCTTCTCCGCCGCCCGTCACACCTGCGGCATCAAAGCCTCCGGCAAACCGGACCTGGCGCTCCTGGTCTCGGACCGTCCGTGCCGTTGGACGGCCGCCTTCACGACCAACAAGGTGGCTGCGGCCCCGGTCCTGTTCGGACGCGAGCTGCTTGCCTCGGGTGCACCGCTCCAAGCGATCCTGGTGAACTCCGGCAACGCCAACGCCTGCACCGGGGAACTGGGCAAGACCAACGCCGCCGCCAACGCCGCCGCGCTGGAAACGGCCCTGAATCTCGCAAAGGGCGCCGCCCTGGTCTCCAGCACCGGCATCATCGGGCACCAGCTCCCGATGGACAAGATTCTCTCCGGCGTGCCCGCCATCGCTCCGCTGGTCACGACCACAGGCGGCAAGGACTTCGCCGAGGCCATCATGACCACCGACACCCGCCCCAAGTTCTGCGGCGCCGAGGTCGTGACAGATTCCGGCAAATTCACGATTGGGGGATGCGCCAAGGGCGCGGGCATGATCCACCCCCGCATGGCCACCATGCTTTCCTACCTGACCACCGACGCCCTGGTCTCGCAGGAAGTCCTGGATGGCGCCTTCAAGCGCTCCCTCGAGAAGAGCTTCAACCGCGTATCCGTCGACGGGGACACCTCCACCAACGACACCTGCGTGCTCCTCTCGAACGGCGCCGCGGGCCTGCTCGAGATCCTGCCGGACACTCCGGAGGCAGCAGCCTTCGAAGCGGCGCTAGCTGAAGTCATGGCCCACCTCTCCCGCGAGATCGCCCGCGACGGCGAAGGCGCCACCGTGCTCATCGAGATCAAGGTGACCGGAGCCGAGACCGCCGAACAGGCCGAGCTCGTGGGCCGCGCCATCGCCAACTCCCCTCTGGTCAAGACCGCCGTCCACGGTGCCGACCCCAACTGGGGACGCATCCTCTGCGCGGCCGGTTACTCGGGCGGCGACATCACCCCCGAGCAGTGCAAACTGACCATCCAGGACGTCGAGGTGCTGGTGCGCGGCACGCCCGTCCCGTTCGAGGCGGCGCCGCTCTCCCGCTCCATGAAGGGCCAAGATGTGCGTCTGCACCTGACCCTCGGGACCGGCCCCTTCGAGACGGTCTTCTGGACCTGCGACTTCTCGAAGGAGTACGTCTCAATCAACGCCGACTACTCCACCTGAATCGGCTGCGCGGGCGCATACTCCCCTTCCTCACCCGCTCGCTGTAGCGCTGCTACAGCTTCGGGGATCGGGGCGGGTCGTCTGCATCCCGCTCGCTCGATTCAGGCGCGTCGTTTCCGGTCGTTTGGGCAAGCGCCGCTTCGCTGGCTTGCCTAGTTCAGTCGCTTTTGCAAACTTGCTTCGCTCGTTTGCTGCGGCATCGGACTCAGCTCACGTCGACTCCATTCCCGCTCGCTCAGATCAAACCGAACCTGCCCAGCCTTTCGCGAAAAGTCGCTTCGCTCTTTTCGCAGGCTGCAATCAACCTAAGACGGAATCACTCCTCTCGCGTGGATCGGGCCACTCGTTCCATCAAGCCCAGAAGTCCGAGCGTGTCGGCGTGAGTCCAGAGCGGGCTTTCTATCAGTCCGGCGCGCAGGCATTCGTGGACATGGACCGTTTCGTGCTGGTAGCCGAAGCCTTCGCGCGGGAATTCCAACCGCGTCGCCACGCCGTTCTTGTCCGTGAGCACGAGATTGCTGGGCACATGGAATTGCCCTTCGATGCGCAACTTTCCAAGGCTTCCGTGCAGGGTCGCCGTGCATTCGGTGCGCTCGCAAAAGCCCGAATAGAGCTGGGCGTATTTGCCTCCCTCGAAGGCCAAGGCCATGGAAAGGCGCTGGTCCACACCGGTCGGCGCCCAATCCGCCATCGCCTTCACGCGAGTCGGGTTCCCGAGAAACAGGCGCGCAAGGAAGATCGGATAAATCCCGATGTCCCACAGGCTTCCACCACTGGAGGCCATGAACAGGCGCGAGGTCTCGTTGAATGGCACCTCGATGCCGAAGTCCGCCTCCACCATCCGCACATCCCCGAGGATTCCTTGCTCCACCAGCTCCAAGGCCTTCTTCAGATGCGGAAGAAATCGGGTCCACAGCGCTTCCATCACGAACAGATTCTTGGAGCGCGCCACCTCGAACACTCGGGTCGCCGCCTTGAGATCTTGCCCGAACGGTTTTTCGCACAGCACCGCCTTGCCCGCCTCCAGGCAATCGAGCGTATCCTGCAAATGCAGGTGATGAGGCGAGGCCACATACACGACATCGATCTCCGGATTCGCTAGGAACGCCGCGCGCGACACATCGCCTTGACCTCCGTACTGCGCCGCAAAACGACACACGTTCTCGGGGTTGCGCCCCCACGAGGCCACAAGCGCCGCATCCGGGACCAGCGCCAGATCCCGTGCGAATTTTCCAGCGATATGCCCACACCCGAGGATTCCCCAACGCATCGTCTTCATCGTTCCAACGATAGCTCCGCTACCTGGCGCCCCAACTTCCTAGTTTGTGCTTCGTGAAACGCATCCTTCTTGCCGCTCCACGCGGCTTCTGCGCCGGCGTCGACCGGGCCATCGAAATCGTCGAGCGCGCCATCGAAAAGTATGGAGCGCCCGTCTACGTCCGCCACGAGATCGTGCACAACCGGTTCGTGGTCGAATCGCTGCGCCAGAAAGGCGCGGTCTTCGTCGAGGAACTCAGCGAGGTTCCCAGCGGCGCCAACGTGATCTTCTCGGCCCATGGCGTGCCGGAATCGGTGTTCACCGACGCCCAGGAGCGCAACTTGGCCGCCATCGACGCGACCTGCCCGCTGGTCAAGAAGGTGCACACCTCCGTCAAGCGCCATGCCGACAAGGATCGTGTGATCGTCCTGATCGGCCATCGCGGCCACCCTGAAGTGATCGGCACCATGGGCCAGACCGATGCCGGACGCGTCGTGCTGGTGGGTTCCGAGGCCGAGGCCCACACGGTGGACCTGCCTCAAGACAAGTCCATCGCCTACACCACCCAAACAACGCTGTCGGTGGACGAGACGCGCGGCATCATCGACATCCTGCGCAGCCGCTTCCCTCAGATCCAAGGGCCCGGCAAGGGCGACCTCTGCTACGCGACCACCAACCGCCAGGAAGCCGTGCGCGAGATGGCCCCCCACGTGGATGTACTCCTCGTGGTCGGCTCCAAGTCCAGCTCCAACACCAACCGCCTGCGCGAACTGGGCGAGAAGCTGGGCATCCGCTCGCACCTGCTCGACTGCGCCGACGAGGCCGACCCCGCCTGGATCGCCGACGCCCGAACCATCGGCATCACCTCCGGCGCTTCCGCTCCCGAGGACCTCGTGCAAGGCGTCATCTCCTGGATCCAGGCACTGCATCCCGGCTCCGAGGTCGAGACCGTCGCAGTCAAGGAGGAGAACGTGCACTTCTCCCTCCCGGCCGAGCTGTCCTGATCCGGCAATAGTCCACGGGCGCCTCCCCGCCCTTGCGGGGCCGGGCTGCTGCGGGCTCGCCTATCCGGCTCGGTGCCGGTGCGGCACGGCAATGCCCCCTGCGCATCCCTGGCGCGATTTGACGGAATCTGTCACAGGACAGATTCCGTCAAATCAGACCCAAGGCCGGAGCGCCGCCAGGAACGCGTGACCGAAGCGCTCCACCTTCGCGTTTCCGAATCCGTGGACCGCAAGCAGCTGCACCTCGTCGCGCGGCTTGAGCATGGCCATCTCCTGCAACGACCGGTCGCTTGCCACCATGTAGGGGGCGATGTCCAGCTCCGAGGCGAGCTTCGAGCGCTCCTTGCGCAGCACCTCGAACAGGTCGCGATCCATCCCGCTGGGAGCCGCCTTGGGCGCACGCGTCTTGAGCGAACGCACCTTGGTCGATCCCTTCTCAGGGGTCGGATCGTGGCGCAACTTCACCTTGCGCTCGCCCTTGAGCACCGACTTCGACTCCGCGGTCAGGCACAGGCGGCTGTGCCCCTCGAGATCCACCGCAAGCAACCCGCCCGCCACCAACTGCCGCAGCGTGGAAGTCCAAGTGGAACGCGGCAGGTCCTTGCCCACGCCGAAGGTCGGCAACCGGTCGTGCCCGAACTGCCGCACCTTGTCGGTGAGTTCGCCCATCAGCACGTCCATCACGTGGTTCGATCCGAAGCGTTCTCCCGTGCGCACGATCGCCGACATGGCCTTCTGCGCCGCGACCGTCCCGTCCCAGGTCTTCACCGGATCGGTACAGGTGTCGCAATTGCCGCACGGCTCGGCCATCACCTCGTCGAAATACGACAGCAAGGCCACGCGGCGGCATTCGGCCGTCTCGCACAGTCCCAAGAGGGCATTGAGCTTTTGGCCTTCCAGAAGCTTGCGCTCCTCCGGAAGCTCGGAGGACTGGAGCATCGAACGTTGTCGCGCCACGTCCTGCAATCCGTAGACCATCCATGCTTGCGAAGGCAGTCCATCACGGCCCGCACGCCCGGTTTCCTGGTAGTACGACTCCATCGACTTCGGGAGATCCAGATGCGCGACAAAGCGCACGTCGGGCTTGTCGATGCCCATGCCGAAGGCGATGGTCGCCACCATCACCAGACCTTCCTCCTTGAGAAAGCGCGTCTGGTTCTTGGTGCGCTCCGCCGCCGGCAACCCCGCGTGGTAGGCCAGGGCCGGAACGCCCTGCTTGTGCAGCCACGCAGCCGTCT
>JBDKGV010000007.1:0-31055 GCA_039798005.1 Fibrobacterota bacterium | reverse complement strand
GGCGATGAAGGAATACTGCACGAGGCTGTAGCGTTCGCCGAACCCGATGAAGCCGATCGCGGCCACGAGCAGGATGCTCAGGCCCGCCCAGGTGGTGTTGGCGATCGTCATGTCCAGGGTTTTCAACGCCATGGAGAAGGACAGCATCCCCAGGTTCAGGAAGAGGAGCCCCAGGGCCAGCCACTGCGGCTTGGAAAAGCCTCCGGCCTTGTTGAGGAGCGCGATCCCGGTGGATTCCATGGCGATGGTGCCGACAAGGTAGAGCCAGGCGTTCATGCGATCTCCTCCCCGAAGAAGTGGGCCGGAATGGGTGGGAATCCGTTGAACTCCACCGAGGCGTAGGAGGTCGTGTAGGCGCCGGTCGAAAGCCAGTACAGCCGGTCCCCCGAGGCGAGTCCGCGCGGCAGGGAGTACGGTTGCTTCTCGTAGAGCACGTCCATGCTGTCGCAGGTGGGACCGGCCAGGATGAAGGGTTCGACCTCGCTCTCCTGTTCCGGGGAGGAGCCGGCGACGATCGGGTACTTGATCGATTCATCGAGGGTCTCGATGAGTCCGTTGAACTTGCCGGCGTCGATGTAGGCCCAGCGGTGCGGGTCGTCGACGTTCTTGCGCGCCACCATGATGACTTCGCTGGCCAGGATCCCCGACTCGGCGACCATGCTGCGCCCGGGTTCCAGGATGATCTCGGGAATGGAGCCGACGCCGAAGGCGTGCTCCAGGTAGCCCCGGATGCGGAACGCGTAGACGGAGAGCGGCGGCGTCTTGCCGCAGTAGCGTGCGGGGAACCCGCCGCCCATGTTGATCATCCGCAGCCGGATGCCCTTGGCCGCCAGCTCGTCGAAGACGTCGCGCACCTTCCAGATGGCGCTCATCCACTGGGAGATGTCGCGCTGCTGCGAGCCGACATGGAACGAGATCCCGTAGGGGTCGAGGCCGAGCTCGACGGCCTTGACATGCAGTTGGACGGCCTTGTCGGGGTGGCATCCGAACTTGCGGGAAAGGGGCCAGTCGGCGGTGTCCGAGCCGTCGACCAGGATCCTCACGTACACCTTGGATCCGGGAGCGTGGCGGGCGATGTTCTCCAGGTCGGAAAGGCAGTCGGTGGCGAACATGCGCACCCCCTTGCTCCACGCAAGGGCGATGTCGGAGGCCTTCTTGATCGTGTTCCCGAACGAGACCCGCCCCGGGTCGACTCCCTGCTCCAGGACGCGGTCCAGCTCGTGGATGGAGGCGATGTCGAAGCAGGACCCGAGCCGGTCGATCAGGCGGATGACCTGGGTCGCGGGGTTCGCCTTGACCGCGTAGTAGATCCTTGCGAACGGGAAGTTCTCTCCGAGCTTGCGGTGGTTGTCGCGGACGATGTCGAGGTTCACGAGCAGGTGAGGCGTGGGGAGGTCGCGGGAACGGTTCACGAAACCTTCCCATGCGTCGTCACCGTGATAATCGGTTCGATTGGCCATTGGCGGATCCTTGCGGGTTGCGGTACGCGCGAGCCGTCCCCCTCCTCGGGGGAGGGGATGGTGCGCAACGGCAATTTAGACAGATTTTGTCCTTTGTCCGTTCATTTTCGATCCGGGGAGCGGATTATCCGGGATCAGGCACCCGGGGCAAGGGATGCCGGGAGGTGCGGGAACGGTGTCCGGAGGGGGCCGGGTGATGTGGATGTTCGTGGTGTCCGGCATCCGTGCCGGGATCCCGCCATGCAGAACGCATCGAATCCGCATGGCGGCCCTGTGCCTGGACTATTCCCGGCTATTTGGGCGTCAGGACGGTGCTCCACGGATATGGATTGACGTTGGGATCGTATCCCTTCGAGGCGTTCATCACCATATGAGCCCGGGTGATGTTCCCGTCATCGTCCTCGCAACCCACCTCCATCGCGCGCACTTCATCCGGGGCCCAGACGCTGCCGCCCTGGACTTGGATCAATTCGACCGGATTGTCGATCTGTGCGTTGAAGCTCTCGGAATATTCCGTCGCGGTCAACTCGATCGTGGAATCCCCTGCATACGCCCTTCCCCAAGGATGTCCCAGCACCGTCCTGTTGGCGCGAAGGATGTAGAATCCAGCGGACAACTTGCGCTCCGGGTCGTATCGATCATAGGTCCCGTCGGGACTGTAGCCGCTGTGGATGGTGCCGGTATCCCCGTTGTACACGATCCATGACCGGGTGATGCGACCCAGCGAATCGTGGCAACCTCCCAGGATGTTCCTCTTTGTGATCGGGGCCGCAGTGGAATCCAGGAGCGGCGACCACCCCGACACGCCATACAGCCGCGCGACCGGAGCGTCCTGAAGTACGGGTACCGATGCGATCGCCGAGACCTGGTTGGAATCGTCATCCGTACAGCGGACTTCGATGTTCGCTGTACCGCCGATCTTGGGCGCAAGGACACGAATGTCAGCAAACGAGGAAATTCCCTGAGGAATCGCGTTCCAAACCCCGCCGTCCAGCCTCCACTCGGAATGGATGATCCCACCATTCGCATCGGAGCAGCTTCCCGACAATGGAATGGCATCCTTGACCGTGTAGACCCGGCTGTGGTCGAAGTCGAGGCTGATGTTCGGTGGGTCCTTGATCGGGCGCAAGGTGTCGATTGCACTCACCACGTTGGAGTCGTCATCGGTGCAGCGCGTGGCGAAGACGTAGGACCCCGCGGTATCGGGCATCCGGATGTGGAACAGCTTGAAGGATGGCGTGCCGCTGTCGGCAGGGAGCTTCTCGAACGGGGTCCATGGACCGCCCGCGAAGGACATCTCGTATTTCAGGTAGGGAATGTACTGGGCCGCGGAAAGACCGCCACGAAAATGGGAGGAGCGGGTGTCCGAGCAGAATGGATACATGCGATAGTCGTCCCGGATCGTCATTGCAGGGTTTGAGACCCCCATGTATCCGTTGAACCATGCGGACTTCGTGATGACCGGCATCGCGTTCCAATAGTTGATGCCTTCCATGGCGACGGCGCTCACGAACGAAGCGTTCCACTCCAAGCTGTCGATTCCCGTCACATGCCCGGACTTGTCCAGCACCAGGACCTGACTGGTCCAGCTCTTCGTGGCCGGTGCGGGATTGAGGAACGTACCCGAATACGACAATGTCTTCGGATCGTAGGCAAGATCCACCGCGACGGTCGTCGATCCGGAATGCATGCGTCCTTTGACTGCTACGGGTACCCAATCCACCATGACCTTGGGGGCGACGTACTTGATCGTGCCCTTGCTCGAGTCGATCACGTAAGCCGAGTCCCCGTTGTGGAACCTTCCGTAAACGGGAAAGGTCGCGAAGGACTTGTTCAGGGTCCCGCCCGGAGCCGGTGCGGGGCTTTCCGAGATCAGCTCGCCTGAAAGCGTCAGGAATTGGATGGTTCCCGTCGCAGAGCCTCGTGCGGCACTCCGGAGCGCGCTCGCGCTCGAGAAGCCGTTGCTCCCCGAGACGGGGTTCCAGTCCTGGCGGATTTCCTGGTCGCCACTGCGGACGTAAAGCACACCCAAGACCGTAATCGGCGGGTGCGAGAGGCGCGTCTCACCAGAGGGCAACGACTTTGTCACGGACCAAAGCCGGGCACCGTCCAGCCCCACGATCCATGCATCGACCATCCCCGGCCGGGCAAGTTGAAGACGCAAGGAGGATGCGTCGAGCAGTGCTCTCGTCACTCGTTGACCGGTCGAGCCATCGGCGATTCTCGTCGGGGTCTGACTGATCAGTGCCCAAGCACCAAGTGCATCGGTGGTGTCTCGAACATCAGTGCCTTTGAGCTGGACGATCACATTGGGAATGCCCTTGTTTTTCGTGTCCAGCAGCTTGCCCGAGGCGACAATGCTCTGCGCAGCCGCGACACCGGAACAAATTGCAACCAGGGTCAGTGCGCTGTATTGGATTGAACGCATGTGAATACCTCGAAGGTGAATGGAATGGGAGTCAACCATCGGAATCAAGGGATCAGGAGCTTGGTTGTGAAATGGAGGCCCGATGCGTCGCGCAAGCTTGCGACCAGGAAGCCGCGCGCCTGGGATGGGATGGCAACATGTCGCGCATTCCCTGCGTCAAGCGTCCTCTTCCACACGATCTTGCCTTGAGTGTCCTGGATCGACAGTTCGGCACCGTGCTCAAGCTGGGGAATCTTCAGGTTGCGACCCATGGCTTGAAGCTGCCGTCCCTCTCCAGCGACCTGCTTGATCGCTGTTGGCGGGACGAACCGCACGCTGTCCGTGATCGATGTGATGAAAAGTCGAGAAGCCCTGATCGTCGCCAAGACAACCAAGCTGTCCCGGATCTCCAAGGCCACATCGCCCTCCGCATAGCCGAGCCTCGGGACGTAGTGGGTGAATAGCGTGTCGTTCCCGATTTTTTTGGTGTACAACGTCGCCCCGGTACCACCTAATGCTTGATGCAGGAAGGACGTCAAGCCCGTCTTGCGATCGTAGCCGGTCACCATGGGAAAGAATGAGCCCGACCACCGGCCGTAGGTCAGGACTCGAGTCGAATTGTCGGCTGGATTCCAAAGCAGCTCCCGCATTCCCCCGGAATCCTTGGCGCTTCCGGAAGCCGCCACCACCTTGTCGTCCTGCCAGAACAGATGGACGACTCCGTTGGAATCCTCAGCGATGGACGGATCGTCGTTGCGAAGGAACCCGTTGTATTCCGTGGGCGTGCAGAACCGCTTGCCTCCTTCCTGGAATATGCACTGGGCATTGGCTGAGCTGTTCATTTTCGCCCCGACGCTGAGCGTTTTCGCGTTTCGCACCACGGTGAACGATGAGTACAGGCTTCCATCCGGACTGAAGTCAAAAGCCTTGCGAAGCGTCCAGCCTCCGGATCCAGGCACGGCGGCGGCAAGGAAGTTGCTTCCTGTCACCCCTCTTGCGTCATACAGGATCGTAGGGACGTTCCCGATCCAGGCGACCTTGGGTCGGGATCCCTCCATGTTGAATGGCGTGCGAGTCGTGCTGCGCGGATCCAAAGGATTCGTCGAGACCTGCAGGACGGCACCGGTCGCGGGATCCACGCTCATGACAGCGATTCCGCCGGTCGCCAAGAAGGAGCAGTTGGTGCATCCCCGGTCCAGGAGGAACGTGACCATGGGCTTGTTGCCCTTCCCGATTGCGATGTCCGGGGAATAGATCTCTTGCGAATCCGTTGCCGTGTAAAGAATCTGCCGTTGGGCGAGACTGTCCTTGTCGGGAAAATACCGGATGTATTCCAGCCGCATTTTCGGATGCAGGGAGTCCGTGGCCACGACCAGGACCACATGGACGTCGCGTTCTTCCCCAAGAGCCATCGAGGTCGAGGATGAATTGATCCAGTCCGTGTAGGTATGGATGGGCAAGGAGTCGGTAAATGCCTGGTATGGGTAGTATAGGGGCCATGGATCCACAGGCACCGAGAGCGCATGGGAACCCTTGCACAGGCATGCCACGGCCAAGGCGATTCCGCTCATCAGTTTGGCCATCGTTGGCTTCCAAGGGTGCATTGTTGCCCTTTGCTTTCGTTTGTTGGATTTATCCGTTCAGTTTGAACGCGTTGCCGAATTGGACGGTATGTGACAAACGTATCGATATTAAGTCTCAAAGTCAATGTCGTTTTTGCGCGACAAGATTCGCTTCCATGATCCGTGGAGGCGCGGTGCAATGGAGCTTCAGACGCATTGCCAGATAGGTTCAATCTCTTCGGATCTGATTCCTCGCAGCTTGCGGTGGGTGGTTTGTTCGAGACCTCAGCGTCTCTGCGCCCATGATTTCCTCCAAGCAAGGGATGAGGCTCTCAGGATTGAGCACATCATGGTCCATGTCGATCGCGGCAAGGTAGCCGGAGGCCGTCTCGAAGCAGGTCCAGCCCTGCGTGGTCGGCGCGAAGACGGCGTGGCAAAGGGTTGTATCCTCGGGATTGCGGTACACAAGCTTGCATCGGGGATTAGCCGACGAAGGCATCGACAAGCGACACGGGTGTCATGACGATTCCTTGCTTTCAAGTGTGTTGTCAGGCTCGGCATCCGACAATGCCAGGTCAGGCACCTCACTTCCCCTCCAAGACCTTCAGGAAGTCCGGATCCTTGAGCCACGGCGCGAAGTCGGGATCGTTGCGGTATTCGTAAGCGTGCTTGCCGCGCTGGAGACCTCGGCGGATCGAGGCGAGCATCGCGGGCTTGTCCTTCTGGCGCGAGTGGTGGCAGGCCAGGTTGAAGTGCAAGGTCCCGTGCCGGATCGCTTCCTGGTTCGGGTTCACGAGCTTGGCAAGGATGCGTGCGGTCAGGGCCGTGTCGTTCCAGTTCAGCGAGTTCCCCAAACTGTTGCTGGTCAGGATCTCGCTTGCCTTGAGGAATTCCGCATTCGCATCGTCGTGGAGCACTGGAAACAATTCATCCATCCAGAAGTCGATCAGGTGATGGCCCGTCTTCGCGTCGTTCGACTTGGAAAGGCCGTTCAGGAGGTCGTTTGCCTGCTGGATCAGCCACGGGCCATACTCTTTGGACACATTCTCGCGGATCAGCCCGCGGGTCGATTCGATCCAGTCCTCGGGGGCCAGCTTGCCGGCGCGCGCAAGCCTCCCCGCCTGATAATGGCGGAAGTCGAGGTATCGATGATGCCGCTTGGTTTCCATCAAGCCATCAAGCTTCGGGTCCGACCATCGGCAGCGTTTCAGCACCACGGTCCTTGTTCCCTTGGCCAGCAGGAGTCGGGGCTCCACCCAATGGTCGGGCTTCTCCCCCTCGTCGATCACCCTCTCCTTGTGGTCGATGAAGTCCGCCACCAGCTTCAGGTCGCCGCCTCCCAGTTCCTTCCATGCCTTGACAAATTCTGTCGTATCCAGCGCCACATCCAGCACGGGATCCGCCTCGCGCGCAAGGAACAGCCAGCGCTTCCCTCCGATGGCCACGGGGATCGAAGGAGCGAAGCTGTCGTAGCTCAAGGGCAGGTGCAGCCGCAATCGGGACGGAATCTGTCGAAAGGGCTGGGGCAACACCCGACCGCCACGGGGCATGTCGAACTGGCTTTCCGAGACCGAATCGGGCACGTCGGCAAAGAGCTGGCGGGAACCGTCCTCGAAGTCCACCTGGCACTTCGGGTAACCGCTGTGCGTCCAGGAGAGGCCGCGCACGGCAGGAAGCCAGTGGCCTTGGAGAGCATTGGCTGGGGGTGCGGGGATCTCCCGCACCATGTAGAGACCCACTTCGTCGTGGGCCCGATCGCCCGAACCCGCGTAGCGTTCATTGAAGATGTCGTGCTCCTTGCCAGGCTCCACCACCCGCAAAAGACGCACGCCGCCAGGAAAATCCAGGACCCTCAGGTTGGCGGCATTGGGTGGATTCAGGGTCCACATCGCCTTGAACGCGCTGGCCCGAAAACGAAGCTCTTCGTTGCCCTGGTGCAGCGAGAAGGTCGAAACGCCGTTCCAGTAGGCCGAAGGAGGGCGACCACCGTACCCTGCGAACAGGATCCAGCCGAAGGTATTCCAGAAGAGCCACGCCCCGAAGCCTTCGTCGTAGCCGATGCTGCGGCGCGAGAAGCCCGTGAGCGACAGCGGCGAGAGGGAATCGCCGGCCCAGAAGGCGGTGCCGCGGTCCAGGACGCACGGGGGCTCGGTTTTCAAGCGATCCCAGCTGCAGGTCGTCCACAGCCTGTTCCCACGATCCTCGGTTTTCTTCTTGGTGTACGGGAGGTTGATGCGCTTCTTCTCTTCCCAGCGGCTCAGGTCGAGAACCCGCCAACGCCCGTCGTTCTTCACGGCGAAGCCGTGGCACCAGCCTTTCTCGATGCCCCCTCCGACCACTTCGAAGAAATGCTCGGCCTTGCCCAGTTCCTGCAACAGCCTTGCGCTGTCTTCCGGCGGCAGCGGCTCGATAGGAATTTCCTTGAGCGCAGGATCGCCCGTGAGGAGCCAATCGCTACGGAAGGCCTGCCATGGAGCAGCGGAGTCCTTCTGCAAGATCTTGAAGCTCTCGCCGTGGGGGCCCACATCGGTGCGGCTGCTGAAGTCCACCAACCGCCCTTGTGCATCGAAGCGCCAGAAGTTGTAATGGGCAGCGACCACGAAGCCGGACAGCCCCTCGACGGCAAAGACCCCATAGATCTCGCCGTCCACCAGCTTCACGAGCTCGTAGTGCGCGGAACGTGCGCCCTTCTGCACATACGGGGGAGAACCGAAGGAAAGGCGGGGAAGGGCAAATGTCATGAGAAGGGCTCCGAGGGCCGTGCCAGATAGGAGGAAGGGAAGGCGGAGGTTCAAGGGCTGACCGCTCCGTTTCCGTCCAACGCCTTCTGGAAATCCGGGTCCTGCAACCAGGGCGCGAAATCAGGGTCGGCGCGGAACTGCTCCGCAGGCTTGCCGCGCGCTCGCGCACGTCGGACCGAGGCGAGCATCCCGGGCACGTCCTTGCGCCAGGCATGGTAGCAGGCCAGGTTGTAATGGAGCGTGTGGTGCTCGATGGAGTCCTGCCGGGCATCCACCAGCACCTCGAGGATGCGTTCGCACATGGCCGTGTCACGCCACTCGATGGCGTTTCCCAAGCTGTTGCTGGTCAGGACGGAGCTTCCCTTGACGAATTCCTCATCCGCATCGTTGCGCAGGATCGGGAACAGTGCCTCCGTCCAGAACCTCACCACCGCGCGACCTGCGGCGGGATCCTTGGCCAGCGTGGATGCGTTCAGGAGCTCGTTGGCTTCCTGGATCAGCCAGGAGCCGTACTGCTTCGCAAGCCCCGAGTCGCGCAGCAGATCACGGGTCACCCCGATCCACCCCGCTGCCGAGAGCCTCCCCGCCTGGGCCAGACCTCCTGCCTGATAGGACCGGGATCGGAGAAAACGCTTGCGGTCCTCGTCGGAACGAGGCCATTGCGCCTCGGGATCGCTCCAACGGGTATTCGCCAACGCTGCGGATTTCCAGCCTTTCACAAGCTTCAGGGAGGGTACCACCCAGCGATCTGGCTTGTCCCTATCCTCCAGGAGCTTTTCCTTGCGTTCGGTGAACTCCGCCACCAGCCGCATCTCGCCGCCGCCGAGCGACTCCCAGGCCTTGGCGAATTCGGCCCTGTCGATATCGGCCTGCAGCTCGGGCGGCTCGTGCTCGTGGGAAAGGAAGAGCCACTCCTTGCCGCCAAGGTCGACGGCCACGGAAGCCGGGTACTCGCCGAAGCAAAGTGGCAGGCGCAATCGCAATTTTGACGGAATCTGTCCAAAGGACTGCGGCAGCACGCGCCCTCCGCGGGGCAGGTCGTCCCGGCTTTCGCTCTCGGACTCCGGCACCTGCGCGAAGGCCCGGGATGGCCCCGCGGAAAAGTCCACCTGCCCGGACGGAAACTGCCAGGTTCCCCAGGTCAGCCCCTTGACCTCGGGGAGCCATTGCCCCTTGAGCTCGCTCACGTCGGGAGCACGCCTACGCACCAGATAGAGTCCTACCTCGTCATGAGCCGTGCTTCCAAGCCCCTTCTCGTAATGGAGATTGTGTTCCTTGCCTGGCGTGACCACCCGCAGCACGCGAAGACCACCCGACATTTCCAACAGATCCAGATTGGGGGCGTACGCCACGACTCCGTCGGTATGGTCCTCCCCCGAGGATGCCGTGGCCCGAAAGCGCAGCGTCTCCCCCTGGTGCTTGAGCGCAAAGGTTCCCGCTCCACCCCAATAGGCATACGGGACACTCCCATGCAAGTTCGGAGCAAAAAGGGCTGCCAGCCACCAGCCGACGGTCTTCCAGAAGACCCAGGCCCCGAAACCTTCGTCGAACTCGATGCTGCGGATCGAGAAGTTCGTGGCCACCAGCTCGCGGGAATTCTCGTCCCGGATCGGCGAGTTGCCTTGCTTCAGAAGGCATTGGCGCTGTCGCTTGCCATGGTCCAGCTCATGGGCTGTCCACAGTTCCTGCTCCCGGTCCTTGACCTCCTTCCGGGTCACGGAAATCCGGTAACGGGCCGAATCGTCCCAAGCCATGACATCCAGGACCTTCCAGTCCTTTCCCTCCTTCACGGCAAAGCCACGGAAGCCGTTGTGGTCGGGAGAGTAGCCGCTGACCTCCTGGATCTCCTCGGCCGAATCGAGGCGCGCCAGCAAGGCCGCAACGTCGTCCTTGGGAGCCGTCTCGATGGGGATCGCAGCGGGTTTGTCGTTTCCTGTCATCAGCCAGTCGCGGCGGAAGGCCTTCCAGGCGACCGCAGGGCTGTCGGGATGGATCAGGTCGAAGCCCACGCCGTGCGGCCCGACATCGGTCGAGAAGCTCATTCCCAGAACCCGCCCCTCTTCATCGAACTGCCAGAAGCGGTTCGTTGTCTTCACGAAGAAGCCCGGCCTCCCGGTAACCGAGAAGATGCCGTCGATCTCGCCCTCCACCAGCTTCACCAGTTCCCAGTGTTCGGAACGCGCGCCATCCTGCACATAGGGAACGGAGGCGTCGGTCAAGCGAGGCAATGTCAAGGCCATGAGGACGACTCCAAGGATGCCTCTGGAAAGGAGGAGGGAAAAACGGGGAAGGAATGGCAAGATCAAGCAAACCTCTTTACGGCGTGTTCCTGAGCATCGCAGGCTTGCCGTAGCTGTATTCCAGCCTCGAGATGCTGAAGGTTGTCATCGAATCGAAGCCCGAATTGGACCAGCCCATCAGGTAGCCTGATCCCCAGGTGCGCAGCGAGTCTGCACCCACGGTGGCGCGATTGAGATCGGCATCGCGGATGTCGTGGGCCTTGGTCCAGACAGCCTCGCCTCGTCTTTGAAACCACGTCTCGATCACCCCATCCTTCGCACCTGCCGCAGAGGCAAAGCGGGCATGGAACACCAGGTCGATCCACTTGCCGGAGTCTTGGGCGCGAATCAGGACGCCCCCCGAAGCCGGAGCCCCGGACACGTTCTTTCCTCCCGTCGAA
This sequence comes from Fibrobacterota bacterium, assembly GCA_039798005.1. Lineage (GTDB taxonomy): Bacteria > Fibrobacterota > Fibrobacteria > UBA5070 > UBA5070 > JBDKGV01. The sequence goes on along the minus strand of JBDKGV010000007.1, from coordinate 20,205 downwards.
TACCCAACGGCAAGCTGCGATCCCTTCTCGCCGGAAATCCAATCCAGGTCGGTCCCCCAGATGATGCTTGAGCCGGTTCCCTGCGAGGAATAGCCGTCCGCCCAAACGGCCATGAGCTTGTTGTTCGCGGCCCATTGGTTACGGCCACTTGCCGTCGCAATTTGCTTGCGGGTATGGTTGCGAACCTTCCCGGTCCAGATTTCGTTGTAGGCTGATTTGAGCGCAAAGCGCAGGTAGATCCCGTTGGAATCCAGCTTGGAGATCACGCCCCACGAAACGCTGTCGGTTCCAACCACGGTGTCACCCAAGGCCCAACCTGTGCGTTCGCCCTGCGGGATGGTGAGCCAAGTGTCGTGCCGATGGTGATAGTTCGCCGGGACATGCCACCGCAATGAGATCCAGAATTCCTCGCCCCGCGGCATGCCAAAGCGCATCTCGGTCATTCCGTAATTCCCCGGGGTCACTCCAGGATAACGAAACGGCAGGCCGGTCACGGTGCCGCTGGTGCCGGGAACGGTGTCGAGCTTCCAGGATGTGTCTGCAAAGTGCCATCCGCCCCGGGGGGCGAGGCTCGCGCCCTTGGTGAAGTCGTAGACGATGCTGGGCCGCACTGCTGTGCTGACGTCTGCGGTTGTGACCGATTCTGCCCCGCAGGCGGTCAGGAAAACGACAGGCAGAATCAGGATTCCCAGTGCGAAGGAAGACGCGTATCGTCCCCCTAAATAGGCATCCTTCATCAATCGTCCAGAAGGCAGCGCAGCGGATTCCCTTCGACCTTGTACGAGGTCACGAAGTCCACATCGGTGCCGAGGTAGAATTCCTGGGCCGATGCCACGACCCGTGCCACTTCGCTTGCAGACCACAGCGCGGTGTATTCCTTGCCGCGGAAGTAGTTCCCCAGCTCGCTGCGATAGCCGCTGGGAACGGCACGGAACCCGAACTCATCGGTCCCCGCGACCGGCCACAGGCTCGCGGCCTTGAGCTTGGGCTGGGCGGGATTGCCTCCGACCGCGTTCATGAAGGTTTCCCATGCCACCTTGCCCGGCACATGCCAACCGGTCGGGCAGACTCCTTTGTGTCTGGCCGCCACCTGCGTGGAGCAGGCATTCACATCGCAGGAATCGTCGAGGCCCATTGCTGCGGACCAGGTGTAGAGTCGGCCTTTCGTCGTACAGGCCGAGGAGTCGTCCTCGTAGCAGAACGAACTGTCCGTCTTGAAATTCAGGTTCCGGGCCATCCAGGTCTGGTCACCGATCTTCACCGTGCGGTACACCTGCCCGTCGCGGGAATCGGTCAGGCTGCCGTACACGATATGGGGATTGAAGGTCGAATCCAAGACGCTGACGATTCCCGTCCTCGAAGCCGAGATCGTATCCTTCAGGAGCAGCGTGTCGTCCTGCATGAAGAGGAGGGTGTCGGGGATCTCCTGGGACCTCGGCGCCATTGCCCGGAAGCCCGCGGATCGCGTCCCCTGGAAAAGGCCTCGACCGGAGGCGTCCACTCCGTTCCAGCGCACCTGGAGATGTCCCTTGGAAAGAAACAGATGGTCGGCGCCCCCGATCCTTTGCGAAGTTGCCTCGATGGAGGACGGTCCCGCGGCCAGGCTCCAGTTGCCCGAGGCATCCGAACTGGTGGACAGGCCGGCAAGTGCCAGGCGGATCTTCACGCCCGGGAGCGCTATGCCTGCAGGTGAGAGGACGCGGCCCGAAGCGGACAAGGCGTGCCCGGGGGCGGCAAGGGTCATGGCTGCGATCGCAAGGCTTGCAAGCGGGCCTCGGCAGCGGTTCAAGATCGACATGGAAGTTCCTCGCATGAAATGAAATGATTCCCTGAAGCGCCATCGCCGTGCGCCCCCGGGAGGAAGGTCCCCTGATCGCGCGGATCAGGGAAACGTGTGAACGTCAGGTGTCTTCACGGTCCCCGCGCCCTGTCCGTCCTGGATGTCACCATCAAAGGATGGCCAGCTTCGCAAGCCTGGTCAGGAGCGAAGCAAGCAAGGCTGGATGGAAAGGGCGCTCAAAGCGCATCGGAACCTCTAAGCGGCGACATATGGATCAAGAAGTCGAAATTCGAAAGTAATCCATGTCGATATTGAGACACAGCCTCAAATGCGGCAAAAGAGGATCCTTGTGAGCGGCATCACATCCTGACCGCGATCCGGGGCGACAGCCGGCCTGAAAATTTTGTCAGTACACGTCGCGCAGGTAGCGGTGCTCCTTGCGCATCGAATCGACGTAGGCCTTGGCCTCCTCGGAGCTCTTCCCGCCGCCCAGCACCACCACCTCCTGCAGGGCCGCGTCCACGTCCTTGGCCATGCGCTTGGCGTCACCGCACACGCAGAAGCAGGCGCCGCCCTCGAGCCATGCCCAGAGTTCCTTGGCCCGCCGGCGCATCAGGTCCTGCACGTAGAGCTTCTCCGCGCCGTCCCGACTGAAGGCCAGGTCCAGCTGGTGCAAGGTTCCCCGGGCGCGCATGCCCTCGATCTCCTCGCGGTAGAGGAAGTCGCTGGAGACGTGCCGGTCGCCGAAGAAAAGCCAGTTGCGGCCCGTGGCCCCGGAGGCCTCGCGCTCGTGGAGGAAGGCCCTGAAGGGCGCGATGCCGGTGCCCGGCCCGACCATGATCAGGTCCCTGGAGGGATCCTCGGGCGGATGGAAGTGGCCCGAGGGCTGCACGAAGACCCCGGCAGCAAGGCCCAACGGGAGCCGGTCGGAGAGGAAGGTGCTGGCCACGCCCAAGCGCAGCCGCCCCCCCACCTCGGTGCGATGCACGCCAACGGTGAGATGGACCTCGCCGGGATGGGCAAGAGGCGAACTCGAGATCGAGTAGAGGCGCGGCATCAGCTTGCGCAGGTGCGAGAGGAGTTCCTGGGGCTGCAGCACCGCCGTGGGAAAGGCCCGCAGCAGATCCAGCACGTCGGAGGCGGCCATCAGTTCGGCGCGTTCGGCCTCGCCTTCCGGGGAGAGCAGGGCCTGGAGGCGGCGACGATCCCCTTGGCCGCGAGCATGCTCCCGCAAGGCACCCAGCAGATCCTTGCCGGGACGGTTCAGGTCGAAGCGCGACAACAGCGCAGCGCGGAAGGTCGATTCGGTGCCGTCAGGAAGCCGGACCAGTTCGCTGCCCGTGGCGTCGCAGGCGATCACCAGGCTGTCCACCAGCTCATAGGGATTGATGGGCCACACGCCCAGGGCATCGCCCGCGCGGTAGGCAAGGCCCGAGCCCGCGAGCGAAAGCGCGATGTGGCGGGTGTCCTTGCCCGAACCCGGAGCGTTGAGCCGGCGGTTCTCCAGAAGCGGTGCGGGGAAGGGGTTGGTGCGGCTCCAGCCGGCCTTGGCCTCCTCCTTGGGAGGGACCCCCGCGTTGACGGAATCTGTCGCCGGCGTCCCGCCCCCCGCTCCGAGACCGGACGCCAGCGCTTCGCGCCAGGCCTTGGCCCCGGCCTCCCAGTCGGTGTCCAGCGTTTCCAGGGGGAGGAAGCGCTTGGCCCCGACGGCCTCCAGTCGCGCATCCAGCCGCACGGCGGCGGCGCAGAAACGGGCGTAGTTGCGGTCGCCCAGGCCCAGCACCGCGAAGCGCAGTCCCGAAAGGGACGCGGCCGCCTCGGAGTCCAGGAAGGCTCCGAAGGTCTTGCCGTTGTCGGGCAGTTCGCCGTCGCCCCAAGTGGAGCTGACCAGGGCCAAGTGGGTCTCGGCCGACCAGTCCAGCGAGGCGAAGGAGTCCATGGAGTCCACCGCCACCGCCCACACGTGACCCTCGCCGGCATCGGCCCCGCGCAGGCGCTCGCCCAGCGCATGGGCAGCAGTCTCAGCATTGCCCGATTGCGAGGCATACAGGACGCGCAGGGTGCGCGTGGGCACCGAGGGCTTGGGGGTCGAGGCGCCCACGGAGCCGCCGCGAGCGGCCTCCAGGTTGCCGTGGTGCAGGAGCCCCGCGAGGTAGCCGTTGAGCCAGCCGCGCTGCTCGGTCGTAAAGGGGGCGGATTCGGGAAGGAGAGGAGCGTTCATGGCGAATGACCTCAGGCGAGAAGGGAAGCCAAGGTGGTGAGGCCGACGCGGCGCACGAATGCCTCGAAGCCTTCGCCCGGTGTGCGGTTTCCGAGCCAATGGTCCAGGAGCGTCTCAAGCCGCTTGGGGACCTCCTGGGCGGGGATGGAGCGGGCCACGATCTCGGCGATGCCGTGTTCCCCTTCAGTGACGCCGCCCAGAGCGATGTGGAAGGCGTCGTGACGGATTCCGTCCAGCTCGAGGCCGGTGCCGATCAGGCCGATGTCGGCGGTGAGGTGCTGAGCGCAGGAATGCGGGCAGCCCGTGATGTGGACGTTCACCGGGCTGTCACCGGGAACCTTGCCGGCAAGCAAGGTCTCGATGGCAAGCGCCGTGGCCTTGGTGGCGGCCTGTCCGTGCTTGCAGCCCTCCGAACCGGTGCAGGCGATAAGTCCCTGCAAGAGCCCGTCGGGGCGGCACGAGAGCCCCAGCGCCTCGACCTCGCGGGTCACCCCATCCAGCTCCTGGGTGCGCAGGCCCGACAGGAGCAGGTTCTGCCATACGGTCAGGCGCAGGTCGCCATCGCCGTGCCCTGCGGCGATCCGGGCCAGTCCCTCGAACTGTGCCGCCGTCAGCTTGCCCACCGGCACATGGACACCCAGCCACGAGCGCCCCCTCTGCTTCTGGGGCTGAGGCCCAAAATGCGCGGTGCGGTCGGCGGCGACGAAGGCAGGCAAGGAGGCCGGATCCACCCGCTCGAGCGCGGTGGGGAGTCCATCCTGGACCTCGGAAAGGAAGCGCTCCACGCCCCAGTCCTCCAGCAGGTACTTCAGGCGGGAACGGCCGCGCTGGCCCCGGTTGCCGTTCTCCAGATAGACCGTCAGCATCCGGTGCAAAGGCCAGAGCCAGCCGTCCAGCGGCAGCAGCACCCCGGTCTCGCGGGCGTAGTCGCCATGTCCCGTGATGCCGCCCAACCCCAGTGAGAGCTTGACGACACCCCGGATGCGCACAGCCCGCAGGCTGATGTCGTTGGTCTGGGCAAACGAGGTGATCCGGCCCCCGCCCTCGAAGGCCACGTTGAACTTGCGTGGCAGACCGAAGAGGTCGGGCTGGTTCAGGACATGGTGGTTCCAGCGACGCACCAGAGGACGCACGTCCAGGATCTCGGTCGGGTCGATCCCGGCGGTGGGATTCCCGACGATATTGCGCAGGTTGTCCGCGCCCGATCCACGGGCTCCCAGGCCAACCTCCTCCAGCCGCACCAGCAGCTCGTCCATCTGGCCTTCCCGGATCTCCCGGATCTGCACGTTGGAGCGGGTGGTGAGCCAGACCAAGCCGTCCCCGCAATCGCGGGCGGCAGAGGCGATGGCCTGGGCCTGCGGGGCGGTGACGATGCCGCCGGGAATCCGCAGGCGGCACATGGGCCGGGCCTGGGTCGGGGCCACGTTGAAGATCCCGTGGAAGCGCGCGAGGAAATTCTCCTCCCCTTCCGGAAACTGCCCCTGGGCGTCCAGCTCCTGGAGACGGGCACGGAACAGAAGCGGATTGCGACGGCGCTTGATCTGCTCCTCGCGCGCCAGGCGCTTGCCCGAAGCCAGCCAGCGCGTCTGGGCCCGGTAGCCGGCCGATGCCTCCGCGGGGTACGGGCAAGGCTCTTCCCCCGCTCCGGTCAACTGGCGCCCGGCCGCAGCCAAGAACCCCTCGAGCCAATCGCGCTGCGTCTTATCGAAGGCGTGGGAAGGAGTTTCGGAAGACATGGAAACCTCGGGATCGATGCCCGTTCCGGCGGAACGGCGGCGGTCGTCTCCTTACGAGCGCGGGCTGACCGCTCTCTCCAAGGTTTCATCAGGAGATAAAGCAATTTCCGGGCCAATTCACGCTTCCGGATCTGAATTCACCACTTTGCCGAGAGTGTCAAGGAATGCATGCGGGAATGTTGACAATGGTCAACAAACTCAATCAGTCCGACAATTACCTCGACGATGACCCCCCGGAACCAATGGTCAGCGCACCAGTTCCGCCACGGCAGGATCGAGATGGCCAGCTTCGACCGCCTCCCACAGGCGAAAGCGCACCAACTCGTCCAACGAGCGCCACTGCGGAAGATCGAGCGCCGTGCCGTCGGGCAGGGTGGTGAAGGGAAGGTGGTCCTTTTGGCGCCAGGAGGCGTGGGTCAAGGCGCCTTCGGATCCGGACACCTGCGGGCAGGCGGCCTTCAAATGTCCAGCCCACTCGGCGATCTCGGCCTGGGTGTCGGCCGGCAGCAGGAAGAGCTGGCGACGCAGGGAAAGCGGGATGTCGCACCAGACATCGGTGGAGATCCGGCTCCCCGACAAGGAAAGCTTGCGGCGCACGGCACACGGAATCCGCTCCAGGCTCTCCTCCAGGTCGAGCTCGTCGGGCAGCAGGCGCTCCGAGCCGTCGCCCAACGGGAAGACCTCGCGGTGGAAGTCGGAAAGGCAGATCCTTTCCAGATCCAGCTCCAGGTCCTGCGGCTGCAGGTGTCCCCACAGCACCAGACGTTCCAGATACCAGCGGAAGTCCGCAACGTCGGGGCGGTTGACTCCCGGTCCGGTGAAGCGCAGGAAGCGCCGGCCGGTGGCGACCTTGCCCCATCCCGCCTGCAGCTCACGGCGCAGGGCCGAGAGAAGGATGCCTTCTTGGGTGTTGACGTTCTTCTTGTCGCACAGCCACCTGGCCGCTTGGGGAAGGTTCTCCTCGATGCCCAGCCACGCGGAGGCCTTGGAGAGCGCCCGCAGCAGGGCTGCGTGGACCGGTTTGTTGGCCTCGTGCCAGTCCTGGCGCACCGCCAGCACCTTCTCGGTGGAGGCCGGCATGATCTCCTCGCCGAAGGCCACGATGCCGCCGAGCTTGGAGGTGGTGGCCCGCTGGTTCCAGGGCTCGCCGGCGCAGAAGCCGTCGATCTCGCCTTCGCGCAGGCGGCGGACCATCTCCTGCGGCGGGGAGGTCACCAGTTCCACACGGTTTCCGATCTCCTGACCCCCGGCCGAGAGCCACTCGCGCAGCATCAGCTCGTGGGTGCTGCGGGGATGGACCACGCCGAAGCGAAGGGAGCGGGGTGCGCCCTCTTTTGACAGGAATTGTCGCAGGTCCACTCCGGTCCGCACTCCCTCGCGGCACAGCCGGTTCGACAGGGTGATCGCGTTTCCGCACTGTGAAAGGGTCCAGGCAGTGACGACGGGGCATGCGCCGCCGCCGATGCCGAAGGCGGACAGGAGGGGCAATGTGGCCAGCAGGTGCGCGGCCTGCACGTCCCCCGACTCCAGGCGGGAGCGCAACTGGTCCCAGCTCTGGGCCTTGGCCAGATGGACCTCCAAGCCCTCATCCAGGAAATAGCCCAGTTCCTGAGCCACCACCAGCGGAGCGCAATCTGCCAACGGGATGAAGCCGATCTTGATCATCTGCTCCAAGTTAGGCATCCACGGCGACGGCGCAGTGCTTGAACGAAGGCTGGCGTGAATGGGGGTCGTAGGAAGGGAAGGTCAGTCGGTTCACCCGTCCATCGTGCATGGGCAGATAAACGCGGCCCTTCCCCACCGCCGGGGCGATCGCAAGCGTCGCTTCCAGCACCCCTCGGCGCGAGCGCACCTCCACCGACTGTCCAGCGACAAGGCCCTTGGCCATCGCGTCCTCCGGATGCATCTCAAGGCTCAAACGGTCGGGCGAGAGGTTGCGCAGCACGGCCGACTTGTCGGTGCGGGAACCGGTGTGCCATTGGGAGCTGGAGCCGCGCCCCGTCAGCAGCACAAGCGGATATTCTTCATCGGTCGGCTCCGCCACCGGACGCGGCGGATCGAAGAGGAGCTTGGCCTTGCCATCCGGGGTGAAGAACTTGCCGTCTTCAAAGAGGCGCTTGGTGCCCTTCGGTGATGTTCCGGGAGGGCAGGGCCACTGCACTCCCCCCTCCCGCACGATCTGGTCGTAGCCTTCGATCCCGGAGATGTCGCAGGGACGCCCCTTGGACAGCTCCTGCAGCAGGCGGAAGGCGGCTTCCGGCGAGGACCACTTCGAGAAGCGCTCGGCGTTCCCGGACGCCGCGGCGATCAGGCGGAAGATGTCAAAATCTGTCAGAGCCTGTCCCGGCGCCTTGCGCACCGCAGCGCTGAAGCCGATGCGGCGCTCGGAGTTGATCTGGGTCCCTTCCTTCTCGCCCCAGCCGGCGGCCGGAAGGTAGAGGTCCGCGATCCGGGCCGTCTCGGTGGTCGGGTACATGTCCTGCACCACCAGGAACTCGAGCTTCTTCCTCAGGCGCTCCCAGCGTCCGCTGTCGATCCAGGAATGGACGGGATTTGTGGCGATCACCCACAGGGCCTTGATCTCCCCGCTCTCGACGCGGTCCAGGATCTGGTCGTAGGCAAGGCTCGGGCGCGGAGGGATGCGTTCCTCCTCGATCCCCAGGATCGTGGCCACCTCGCGGCGGTGCTCGGGGTTGCCGAACTCGCGCCCCCCGTACATCGAGGTGACGTTGGCGTAGACGCGCGAGCCCATGGCGTTCATCTGGCCGGTGATCGAGTTGGGACCGGTGCCGGCTTTGCCGATGTTCCCGGTGACCAGGCACAGGTTCACGATGGCCTGGGCGGTGCGCACCGCCTGGTGGCTCTGGTTCACGCCCATGGTGAACCACACCGAGACGCGACGCCCCGGACGGAAGCCCTGCACCAGGGCCTCGAACTCCTGCAGGGAAAGTCCGGATTCCTGGAGCGCCACCTCGGGGGTGAACTCCTGCACGAAGGCCTGGAAGGCCTCGTACCCGTCGGTGTGCTCGGCAAGAAAGACAGGATCTGTCCAATTCCGTGCGATCACCTCGCGCGCCACCGCGTAGAGCAGCACAAGGTCCGACTTGGGCGCGATCGGGAAATGCCGCGTGGCGGCCTCGGCGGTCTCGGTGCGGCGCGGGTCCAGCACCAGGATCTCGGGATTGCGCTTGTTGCGGATCACCCGCTCCCACAGGATGGGGTGGGCGATGCAAGGATTGGCCCCCACGAACACGAGCACATCGGACTCCTCGAAGTCCTCGTAGGAGAACGGCGGGGCGTCGAATCCCAGGGCCTGCTTGTAGGCCACGTGCGCCGTGGCCATGCACTGGCGGGTGTTGGAATCGGCATCCCAGAAGCCAAGCCCCATCTTGAAGAGAGCGCCCAGGAAGGCCATCTCCTCGGTCGGGATCTGTCCGGTGGATAGGAATGCCGCGGACTCGGGCCCGTGCACGTCTCTCAGGGTTCCGAAGACCTCTACGAAGCGCCCGATCGCTTCGTGCCAAGTGACGGGACGCATCGCACCGTCCTGGCCGCGCACCAACGGCACGGTGCCACGGTCGGTCGCCTCGGTGGGCGTGAGCGCCTCCCAGCCCTTCGGGCAGGCGACGCCGCGGTTGACGGGGTAGGTCGGATCGGGCGTGAGGTTTACCGCCTTGCCGTCCTTCATGTGCGCCACCAAGCCGCAGCCGGTGGAGCAGAATCCGCAGATGGTGGGCAGGAGCGCATCGGGCGCCTGCTTCAGAGGGACCTGCCCGAGCCCGAAACGGCGCGGGGCTCGGACCAACTCATGAGTGAGCGGTCCGTCGAAGCTTCGCAGCAGGTCCGCGGGGTTCATGCCGCACCCAAGAAGACATCCTCGCCTTCGATCTTGACCTCCCAGGTTTGCACACCAACTTCACCACAGAGTTCGCGCCCATCGTGCAGGCAATAGGATCTCTTGTGCATCGGGCAGGTCACCTTGAGTTCACCATCGGCATCACCCAGGATGCCCCGCGCCAGAACATTGGCTCCTCCATGTTCTCCTTTGTGCGGGCAGGCATTGTCGATGGCGTACCACTCCCCTCGCGAAGCGAAGTGAAAGAGTGCGACTTGTACATCGCCTAGCAGAACAGCGATTCCGCCTTCGGCGGGGACATCGGAAACGGTGCAAACTTTGGTCCAGTTCATCGGAATTCCTTTCGGCAATATCTAAGCGGGGACGCGCTGATCGCGCACGGTACGAGTCACGATCGAGGGATCGGGAACATCACTGTTGGCGAAGGTTCGGAAGCTCTTCAGGAGTTCGGGCGTCTCGAGTGCCGTCTTCCATTCGCACTGGTACGACGAGACCAGACCTTCCATCTCCGACTCGAATTCACTGCACAGACCCAGAGAATCGTTGAGCAGGACATCCTTCAGATGCTCCAGGCCTCCAGGCAGTTCCTCGATCCAGCGCGAGGTGCGCACCAGACGGTCGGCGGTACGGATGTAGTACATCATGAAGCGGTCGACGATCTTGAGCACTTCACTGGAGGAAAGGTCGGTCGCAAGTAGCGAGGCGTGGCGCGGAGTCATGCCGCCATTGCCGCACACGAACAGGTTGTAGCCATTTTCGGTGGCGATCACGCCGACATCCTTGCTCTGGGCCTCGGCGCATTCGCGAGCACAACCGGAGACGGCCATCTTGATCTTGTGCGGGGCGCGGATACCCTTGTAACGCTCCTCCAACACGATCGCAAGGCCCACCGAATCCTGCACACCGAAGCGGCACCAGGTATTGCCCACGCAGGACTTCACGGTGCGCACCGACTTGGCGTAGGCATGCCCGCTCTCGAACCCGGCATGAATCAGTTCGGTCCAGATGGCGGGAAGATCGTCCAGGCGGGCTCCGAAGAGATCAATGCGCTGACCACCTGTCACCTTGGTATAGAGGTCGTACTTGATCCCCACTTCGGCAATGATCTTGAGCTTCTGGGGAGTGATTTCGCCACCCGGGATACGGGGCACCACGGAATAGGTTCCATTCTTTTGGATATTGGCCAGGAACTTGTCGTTGGAATCCTGGAGGCTGAAACGCCCCTTGTCCAGCACGTGCCCGTTCCAGACCGAGGCAAAGATATTGGCGGCGGTCGGTTTGCAGATCTCGCAGCCGTGGCCGTTTCCATAGCGCTCCAACAGCTCAGGGAAGGAATGGATGTTGGCGGCCTTGATCAGGTCATGCAGCTCGGTGCGACTGTACTTGAAGTGTTCGCAGAGATGGTTGTGAACCGCCACGCCCTGGGAAGCCAGGCGTTTCTTGAGGGTCTGCTCCATTAGAGGCACGCAGCTGCCGCAGCCAGTGCCGGCGCGGGTGGCCTTCTTCAAGGCGGCGATGGTGTCGCAGCCCGCGTCGATGGCCGCATGCAGGGTACCGCGGGTGATGTTCTCGCAGTTGCAGATGGGCATGGAATCGGCATCGCCGCCTCCGACAGATTCTGTCATCGGAACCAGCAGAGTCTCCGGGATCTCGGGCAGGAAGGCGCCCGACTGCACCAGCCCCGCAAGCGCATTGAACGGCTCGTTGTCGCCCACCAGGATCGCGCCCTTGAGGGTGTTGGAAGGCGTGTGGATCACCAGCTTCTTGTAGACGCCACGGCAGCGGCTTTGCACCACGACCTCCTCGTAGTCGTCGCCAGCCAGGAACGGATCGCCGATGCTGCCCACGTCCACGCCCATGAGCTTCAACTTGGTCGGGGCAAAGCCGCCGGCAAAGGGGGCTTCCTCACCGTCTGCGATGTGCTTGGCGACGGTCTGTGCCATGCGGTAGCCGGGAGCCACCAGTCCGTGGATCATGCCCTTGTGCAGAGCGCATTCGCCGATGGCGTACACCCCTTCCACGGAGGTGCGCAGCAGATCGTCCACTTCAATGCCACCGCGTTCGTGGACCTTGATTCCGCTCCTCTTTGCCAAGTCGTCGCGAGGCCGGATGCCGGCCGAGAAGACCACCATCTCGGCGGGGATCTCCTCGCCGTCGGTGAGCTCGATGCCGCGCACGAAGTCGCAGCCCAGGATGCGCTTGGAAGCCACGCCCGTGCGCACCTTCACGCCCATCGACTCGATGGAACGCTTGAGGAAGAGGGAGGCGGTGTCGTCCAACTGACGTGGCATCAGGCGCGGGGCGAACTCGAGTACGGTGGCTTCCAGACCCAGGTCGCGCAAGGCCTTGGCGGCCTCCAGCCCCAAGAGACCTCCGCCCACCACGATGCCGCGCTTGGAATGCTTGGCCTGCTCGCGGATCAGATCGAGGTCCTCGAGGGTTCGATAGGTGTAGACTCCATCCAATTCGATACCTGGCAGCGGCGGCACGAAGGGGATGGAGCCGGTGGCCAGCACCAGGCGGTCCCAGCTCTCGATGCGCCCGGACGCCGATGTGACGGTCTTCTCGATGGTGTCGATGGTAACCACGGCATCTGCCAGCACCAGGCCGATGCCGCGGGTGGTGTACCACTCCATTCCACCCAGAGAGAGGTCCTCGGCGGTCTTGCCTGCAAAGGCCTCCGAGAGATGCACGCGGTCGTAGGCGGGATGCTTCTCCTCGCCGAAGACCAGGATGTCCGCTTCGGGTGCGGCTTCGCGCATCTCCTCGCAGAAGCGGTGTCCGACCATGCCGTTGCCGATGACGATGACTTTCATGAGAACCTCCGGATTTGTCAGAATTTGTCTAGTGGCTTGTCGCACGCATGCCGGGCATGCGGGTCGCGGGACAGGCCATGAAGAACAGGCGGCGTTCCACGAGGTCGGACCCCAGGCGTAGGAACACGGCAAGCGCAAAGCAGGGCCAGGCTTCAAGCGCCGTCCCGACGAGGGCGGCGGCCATGGCGGCAAGGAAGAGGAAGAGCTGGGCCTTGGCATGGCCCGCGAGCGGTCCGCGCAGCAGACGGGCCTGAACGCGGAAGCTCTCGTGGACGTCGGCGGCAGGCTTCTTGTCGCGCAGCACCAGGGCGGCCTTGAGAAGTCCCGTCAGGATGCTGACCGCACCGAGCAGGCGAAGATGCTCGCCGCCCATCGCGCCCAGCACCACCGCGCCACCCCCGAGGGCAGTCAGGGCAAAGCGCCAGATCGTAGCAGGTCGCGACCAGGTCGGGCGCGGCGTGGCGACGTAGAGCATCGCGGAGCAGAAGAGTCCGGCGACAAGCGTCCCTGCGGCGATCCAGGGAAGGAGATGCAAGGCCGGCTGGAGCATGGGGAGCGCGAAGCTCGGGACCAGTCCCTTCGAGAGTGCCCAGGGCAGCGTCACGGTCATCAGACAGAATTTGGCAGCAACGCCAAGCAGGACAGCCTCGCGGGAGAACCAGGAGCGGCGCCATCCCAGGAAGACCTTCCAGGCCCGCAGTGGACGCCCGAGGTGGGCCGAACCGATTCCCAACCCGGCAAGCAGCATCGCTGCGGCCACGACGAATGACCAGGTGCGACCGGTCGCCCCGCCAAGGGTCAGCAGGTTCTCCAAGATCCAAGCGCCGCCCGCCCACTGGGTGAGCACAAGCAGGGTGGCAAGCGGGGTATGGGCCGGCTCGGGCTTCGGGTCGGTGATCTCCGGGCTGGAAAGATCCGGTGCCAAGGTGCGCGAAGTCAGGTAGCGGGTGGTCGGGCCGGTGTGTTCGGGCGGGACGGTGCCGGGGATCGCGAAGTCGGGATTGGTCTTTCCGGACGTGCGCGCCACCGTCACGATCTTGATGGCCTGGCTGGGGCAGGACTGCACGCAGGCGGGAGCCTCCCCCTCGGCAAGGCGTCCGTGGCAGAGGTCGCACTTGCGCACGATGCCCAGGTCAGGCCGGTACTTGGGGGCGTCGTAGGGGCAGGTCCAGAGGCAGTACTGGCAGCCGATGCACTGGTCGTCCAGATGTTTGACAATTCCTGTCGCTTCGTCCTTTTCATAGGCAAGCACCGGGCAGCCGGCGGCGCAGCCCGGATCCTCGCAGTGGTGGCAGGAGCTGGTGACGGTGACGGTCTGGGCCGTCGCCGAGGCCGTGGCCACGCCCACCGCGCGCCAGCTCTCGTCCTCGGAGAGACCGTTGAGCGAGTGGCAGGCGGCCACGCAGGCCTTGCAGGAGGAGCACTTGTCGAGGTCCACCTCGAAGGCGTACTGCTCACCGGCACCCGGTGCGGAGAGAGGGATCTGCTCGGACCAGGTCGCAGGAGGGGCTGCCTGTTCCTCGTGCCAGCGGGAGAAGCGCTCGATGGCGGTCGGGACGGCGGAAAGCGACTGCGCGAGCACTGCCTCGAAGGCCGGACCCAAGTCCGCCATGGTGGCCGTGCGCCGCGCTGCGAAGTTCTTCCCGTCCTCGAAGGCCATGGAGTCTCCCCTTCGTCATCCACGGGGACGACGGCTGGTCGAAGACCCAATCGCTCGGACAGACCGGAAGCGGTGGGAGATCCGGCTTCTGGATAAGCAGGTCCTGTGCCAATGCGATGTCGCAGGCATGACAGGATCTGTCACGTGACAAGAATTGACATTCGACGCGGACACTTACAGGATGAAATTGTCCTGTAAGTGTCAATGTCAGGGGCGGTGGAGTCTAGGCGATGCCCAGGACCGTGACGCGACGGTTGCGCCAGTCGAACGAATCACCCGCTCGCTTGCCCTTGAGCACCTGTCCGAGGGGGCTGAGCGGGGTGATCCCTTGGATGCTCATGGCATCGATTTGCACGCTGGCCGTGAGGAGTCCGAGCAGATGCATCCCAAGATCGCTTTCGACCAGCGCGCCGGCTCCGGCACATTCCCGCAGGCGCGTGTGATCCAGGGCATCCAGCCAATCCAGACCCGCTTGGGCCTCGGCTCGCCCGCGCTCCTGCAACGAGCGGCTTTGGGCGATCATCTCGCGCGCCGTCTCGTACTTGTCTCCTGCCGAACTCTTGGTCTCGGCGGCCGCCGCCTCGTCAAGCAAGGCAAGTTCACGCAGGGCTTCTTCCCGGCGAGCAAGGAGAGCCTGGCGAAAGGCGGTGAGCACGCGCTGCTTGAAGGGGAGGTCCATGGACTCAAAGATGCGTCAGGTGCGGAACTGGGCGACGATGGCCGACATCTGGTCCGCCACCTGGGCAAGCTCGTGGGCGCTGCTGCGGACCTGCTCCATGCTTCCCGCCACCGAGGCGACATCGTTGGAAAGGCTTCCCAAGCCATCCACGGCGCCGTTGAGATCCATGGTGGCGCGGCCGGCGGAATCGGCGATCTCGCTTGCGTTGCGGCCCGTGTCGCTGACGGTCCGGGAAAGTTCCTTGATGGTGGCCTCTTGTTCCTCGACCGCGGCGGCGACCGTCATGGACTGGCCCTTGAGCGCTTCGATCCCTTCCGAGATGCCTTGGATCGATTCGACGGAGAGCTGCACGCTGGCCCGCATGCCACGGATGCCCTCGGAAATGCGCTGCGTCGCGAGGGAGGTCTGGGCGGCGAGTTCCTTGACTTCTCCGGCGACCACGGCAAAGCCCTTGCCCGCCTCCCCGGCGCGCGCCGCTTCGATGGTCGCGTTCAGCGCCAGAAGCTTGGTCTGCGTGGCGATGGCCTCGATGGTGGCCAGGACCTTGCCCATCTCCTCGGAGGAGCGGTCCAGCGCCTCCATCCGCTCGCGGCTTTGGCTGGCATCGCGATTGACGTCATTGGCCATGTTGGCCTGTTCCTGGCAGGTGCGCGAGATCTCCAGGATCGTGGCGCCCATCTGCTCGAAGGCGGCGGCGACGGAATTCACGCCGTCGGAAAGGGAGCCGGTCGCCGAGTAGACGGCTTCGACCTGCATGGAGGCCTGCCCGGAGTCGTGGGTGACCTTTTCGGCGGCGGCGGCCATCGAGCTCGTCTTGTGCCCGAGTTCATGGGCCGTGCTCGTCATGGCATGCGAGGAGCTGTTCAGCGTCTGTACGCCTTGGGAGACGATGCGCAAGCTTTGCTGGATCTTGCCGGCGAAGCGGTTGAAGGCCATGGCCAATTGCCCCATTTCGCCCAGCGCCGATTCGTTCAGCCGTTGGGTGAGGTCGCCGTCGCCTTGGGCGATGTCCTCCATGCGGGAAATCGTGTCCTTCATGGCGCTGGCGATGTTGCGCGACAGGCGCAGTCCGATCAGGAAAAGCGTCAGGGAGCCGGCGAAGAAGCAAAGGACGACGGTGGTGAGAATGGTGAGGACGCTCCGGGAATTGGATTCGGCATCCTCGGTATGTTGCCGGGCTTTGGCGGTCTGGAGCGAGGCGATGCTTTCCAGGACCGATTCATGGGCCGGGGCCGATCTTTCAAGGAAGATCTCCTGGGCTCCGGAATTGTCCCCGCGAAGCACTTGCTCCACGATCTTGAGGTTGGCCGAATCGAACGCGGCAAGACGCTGGGCCAAGGGGCCGGAGGTTTGGGTCAGGTGGAATTGACGATCGATCCGGGCCGTGACGATGGAATCGCGCTGGACCAGGGCCAGAAGGCTGTCCGGATCCTTCTCGCGAAGGATGCGTTGGACGATGCCCTGTCGCTGCGAGGTGGAATTGGAAAAGGCGAAAAGCAGGCTGTCCTGGGATTGAGTGGCTTGGCGCGAACTCTCGTCGCTGGATTGGATCCACAGCGAGAGGCTTCCCAGCAGCAGGACGGCGGCAAGGCCCATGAGGTTGGCAAGAAACAGCAGGGCTCGAATGCGTTTGGATATGCTCTTCATCGGGAGGTGCGCTTCAGCTGAGGATGGATGCGAGAACGGAACGGACGGCTCCCGTGGTGGTCGCCGCCCATGCAGGAGGCCTCAGAGCTTGGAGATCGCAAGGCCGACGACGATCGAGCCGATGGGCTTGCCGGCGTCAAGGACGGGGAAGGCGACCTGCACCTGCTTCTGTCCGGTGGATTCGTCCATCTCGGCATCTCCGATCCAGGTCTTGCCGGTCATCGGGACATCGTGCTTGGGCTTGCCCTTGTGGCTCCAGCCGGAGGGCTTGGCCAAAAAGGCGACCTTGGTGCCTGCGGCATTGCTGATGAACATCTCCGAGACGGCCGGGTCCTTGTGGCCCTTGACCCACACCGCTGCCGGGTTCTGGGTGAAGCCGCGCACGGTGGGATCGATGACGGTGAGGCCCTTCCACTTGTCCTGGGTCATGTCCTTGGCGGCCGGGTTGGCGGCGCTTTCCTTGGTGGCCTTGACGATGACGGCTTCACTGCCCCATGCCTTCAGGCTTGCGATCTTGGCTTCCACCTTGGCCTTGACTTCGGGGGAAAGCGCCTCGCCGGCAAATCCGGTGGCGGCGAAGGCGAGGGTGGCGACAAGCAGGGTCTTGATCTTCTTCATGGCAAACGCTCCTTGGATGGTGTGGACAACAATGAGCCTAGCATGTCAGTTGCGGGAAGTCAAGCATTGACACTGCATTGTCAATTGGACGGATCTTGTCAAATGGCGGCGATTGTCAGTGGATATTTTCATCCACAAGTGGGAATGTCGCCGCAGGAATGATTGGCACTGTCTTTGATAATCAATGGGGAGTCAGCCAGGGCTTTCGGTCCGTCCGGTCCACTTGGGTGAAAATCGAACCGTCTTCGGATCGAGGTCTCCCAATGCAGTGTTCCCACAAGAACCGTATCGCCACCGTGCTTGCAGCCGTCACCGCTCTCGCCTCAGCCGTATCGGCAGGGACGCCGGAAGTCAAGGGAGTGAAGCTCGGCTTCATCGCCCTCACCGACTGCGCCCCGCTGGTCGTGGCCAAGGAAAAGGGCTTTTTTGCCAAGCACGGCATGCCTGAGACGGAGGTGACCAAGCAGGCCTCCTGGGCCGCCACCCGCGACAACCTCGAGCTGGGCGCCGACCGCGGCGGCATCGATGGAGCCCATCTGCTCACCCCGATGGCCTACCAGATGAGCCTGGGCATCGGCACCAAGGCAGGTCCCGTCCCCATGAACATCCTGGCGCGCTTGAACCTCAACGCCCAGGCGATCAGCGCCGAGATGAGCCTCTCCGGCATGAACGTCCGCAACGCCTCCAAGCTGGTCGGCACCCGCCAGAAGCTGGCCATGACCTTCCCCGGCGGTACCCACGACCTTTGGATCCGCTACTGGCTGGCGGGCAACGGACTGGACCCGGACAAGGACGTCTCCCTGATGACCGTGCCGCCTCCGCAGATGGTCGCCAACATGAAGACCGGCAACATGGACGCCTTCTGCGTGGGCGAACCGTGGGGCCAGCAGCTGATCAACCAGAAGCAGGGCTACACGGTGACCACCACCCAGGAGATCTGGAGGGACCACCCCGAGAAGAGCCTGACGCTGCGCAAGGAATGGGTCGACAAGCACCCCGAGGCCGCCAAGGCGCTGTTGAAGGCCGTGATGGAGGCGCAGATCTGGGCCGACAAGCCGCAGAACAAGGCCGAGCTCGCCCAGATCATCTCGGCCCGCAGCTGGATCAATGCACCGGCCACCGACCTCCTCCCGCGCCTCAAGGGTGACATCGTCTACGGCGACGCCCGTCCCGGCCGTTCCAACGACCCGATGCTCTTCTGGGCCAAGAACGCCTCCTTCCCCTACAAGTCGCACGACAAGTGGTTCCTGGCCGAGATGCGCCGCTGGGGCTTCTTCCCCAAGGGCGTCGAGTACGACAAGGTCGTGAACGCCGTGAACCGCTCCGACCTCTGGCGCAAGGCCGCCGCCGAGATCGGCCAGAAGGCTCCGGCCTCCGACAGCCGCGGCGTGGAGACCTTCTTCGACGGCGTCAAGTTCGACCCGGCCAATCCCGAGGCCTACCTCGCCTCGCTCAAGATCAAGCGCCTCGTCAAGTAACACGGCACCGTCCCTCCCAACCGAAGAGGTACCCATGCTCGAGACGAACCTGCCCATGGAGGCTCACGTGACTCTGACAGAACCGGCCCCGGCCAAGGCCGCAGCCAGCGCCCCCATCGCCCCCGCCTCGCGGGGGAGCTTTCCCTCCGAGGCGGCCCGCGAGCGCATCGCTACGGTGCTGCTCCCGGTGCTTGCCACCGCATTCCTTTGCTGCCTGTGGTTCCTCTACTCCCGCGTGGAGGGAGTGAGCCTGCCCGGTCCCGACCGCGTCCTCACCGAGTCGAAGCAGCTCATCCTCGAGCCGTTCTACGACAACGGGGATATCGACGTGGGCATCGGCTGGCAGCTGGCCTCCTCGCTCAAGCGGGTGGCCATGGGCTACGGCCTGGCGGTGGTCTTCGGCGTGGGCTTGGGGCTTATGATCGGATCGGTCAAGACCCTCCACAAGGCCTTCGATCCGATCTTCCAGGTGCTGCGCACCATTCCGCCGCTGGCTTGGCTGCCGATCGCCCTGGCGACCTTCAACCAGGCCACCCCGTCGGCCATCTTCGTGATCTTCGTGACCGCGATCTGGCCGATCCTCCTGAACACCGCCGCCGGCGTCCAGAACATCCCCAAGGACTACGTGCAGGTCGCGCAGGTCTACCGGGTGCGGGGCTTCCGCTACTTCCGCCTGATCCTTCTGCCTGCAACGGCGCCGTTCCTCTTCACCGGCCTTCGCATCGGCATCGGCTTGGCGTGGCTTGCCATCGTGGCGGCCGAGATGCTGACCGGCGGCGTGGGGATCGGCTTCTTCCTCTGGGACTGCTGGAACGCCGGACGCCTCTCCGACATCTTCGTCGCGGTGGCCAGCATCGGCCTGGTGGGCCTGGTCTTGGACCGCGCCGTCGCCGCGATCGGGAACCTGGTGGGCGCCCGGCCCGCCTGATCCCGTGAAGCCGTCACTGACAAATCCTGTCCACTGACAAATCCTGTCCGTGGACGCGCAACTCCGGCCGCGGTCCTCCGGGACGCAGGCACGGCCCGCTCCTCGGGACGGGCAGCAAAGAAGGAACCAACCATGCACGAGGAAAGATTCGTCGAGTTCTCCCGGGTGGAGCAGGTCTTCGGGACCGGCAAGAAGAGCTACCATGCGCTCTCCAACATCGACCTCCACATCGCCAAGGGGCAGTTCGTCTCCATCATCGGCCACTCCGGCTGCGGCAAGTCAACCCTCCTGAACCTGGTGGCCGGCCTTGCCAAGCCCTCCTCGGGGTCGACCATCGTGGCGGGCAAGCACGTCACCGGTCCGGGCCTGGATCGCGCCGTGGTCTTCCAGCAGCACGCCCTGCTGCCGTGGCTCTCGGTGGAGGACAACGTGCGCCTGGGCATCGACAGCCGCTTCCCTGAGAAGGACCGGCAATGGCGCATCGAGCGCGCCCGTCACTACGTCGAGATGGTGGGCCTGGGAGCGCATGCCAAGAAGAAGCCCTCCGAGATCTCGGGCGGCATGAAGCAGCGCGCCGGCATCGCGCGGGCGTTCGCGGTGGATCCCACCGTCCTGCTCCTGGACGAGCCCTTCGGCGCCCTGGACGCGCTCACCCGCGGTATCATGCAGGACGAGCTCACCAAGCTCTGGGAGTCCGACCGCAAGACCGTGATCATGATCACCCACGACGTCGACGAGGCGGTGTTCCTCTCCGACAGGATCGTGCTCATGACCAACGGCCCGGCC
>JBDKGV010000006.1:0-35158 GCA_039798005.1 Fibrobacterota bacterium | reverse complement strand
ACTCCTGGCCGATTGACCAGGAGTCTTTTTGACGGGACGGACGGGACTTGAACCCGCGGCCTACGGCGTGACAGGCCGTCGCTCTAACCAACTGAGCTACCACCCCATAACTGTCACTCTCACGATACGATCCATTGCGAAATGGGCGTTATAGGATTTGAACCTATGGCCCTCTGCGTGTAAAGCAGATGCTCTAAACCGCTGAGCTAAACGCCCCGTGAGTAGAATCAAATAATGCGCAAAATCTCTCGTTTAGTCTAGGGTCTTTTTTGAGTTTTTTGTTGGCCAGAAGATGGCTACAGGAATCCCGACAAAAAAGACGAACGAGAGCAGGAGCGGCGCGTACGTCAGGGACACGACATTGTCCCAAGGCGCACGCGACAGCATCCAGAACCCCAAAACCTCAAGCGCAATGCAAACCGTGAGCAGAATTGCGTGAGTCTTGGTGAACGACATGATCAGGCCTCGACTGCAGGTTCGGAGATGTCAACCTTCTTGGAAGCCACAGGCTTGGCCTTCTTGGGCTTCTTGGAGGGCTGGACCTCGTCTTCCACGAGTTCGATCAAAGCCATCTCGGCAGCGTCACCAGCACGCTCGGTGCTGAGCTTGAGCACGCGGGTGTATCCACCATTGCGCTCCTTGTAACGAGGACCGAGGACTTCAAACAGGCCCTGAAGAGCTGCGTGGTCATGGATCACGCGAGCGGCTTCACGACGAGCGGAGAGGTCACCCTTCTTCGCGAAGGTCACCAGACGCTCAACGACACCACGAACGGTCTTGGCGCGAGCCAAGGTCGTACGGATCTTGCGATCCATCTGCTCGGGCTTGAGGCCCTGCAGAATGATGGAGGTCGCCAAGTTGCTCAGAAGAGCCTTGCGGTGACCCGAGGGACGATTCAGACGATTGTGCTTAACACCGTGACGCATTTTCTAGTTGCTCCAATCAGTCGCCGAGATACTTCTCGACATCAAAGCCGAAGGCCAAACCAAGCCCGGCCAAAACTTCATTGAGTTCGACCAACGACTTGCGACCGAAATTCTTGTACTTGAGCATGTCCGCTTCAGTGTTGCGAACCAGGTCAGCGATCGTGTGGATGCTGGCCATACGCAGGCAATTGCTGGAGCGCACGGAGAGTTCGAGCTCATCCACACGCATCTTGAGCACCTGACGGATACGCTCCTTCTCGTCGTCGCGGACTTCGACGTCAGCAGCTTCGAGGTCACCCTCGAAGTTGATGAACTGCTCGAAGTGATCCACGAGAAGCTTCGCGGCATAAGCCAACGCATCTTCAGGAGTGATCGAGCCGTCCGTCCAGATCTCGAGGATCAAGCGGTTGAAGTCGGTCTTTTGACCGACACGAGTGTCCTCAACGCGCATGTTCACTCGGGTAACCGGTGAGAAATACGAGTCGAGATAGATCCAGCCGATTGGATCTTCCGGCTTCTTCATCTCGTCAGAGAGCGTGTAACCACGTCCCGACTGGATGCGAAGCTCCATGGAAAGGCTTCCATTGCGGTCCAAGGTCGCGATGTGAAGATCCGGATTCAAGATCTCGACATCGGGGTTGCCCTCGATGGCGGATGCAAGAATCTTTCCTTCACCCGACACGTCGAGGCGCAACTTGGCCTCGCGATCGGACAGCAACTTGACGCGAAGCTGCTTCACATTCAATACGATATCAGTGATGTCTTCCTTGACACCGCCGAGCGTACCGAACTCATGCTGGGCACCCTCAATCCGGATGGCCGTGACACGGGCACCCTGGAGAGAGGACAGCAGGACGCGACGGAGGGCGTTGCCAACGGTGACACCCCAACCACGCTCCAAGGGCTCGACAACGAACCGGCCAAAAGATGCGCCGGTTTCGTTTTCCTTGACGACGCCCTTGGGCATCTGCAACGCTTTCCACTTCATGCGGAGGCTCCCTTACTTGGAGTAGAGCTCGACGATGAGCTGCTCGTTGGTCGGCGTCGGGATCTGCGAACGCTCGGGGAGCGCGAGAACGCGTCCGGAGAGCTTCACCTTGTCCACCGACACGTACTCCAGATCATTGCGGCGGCTGGAAGCGGCGAGCGACTTCTGGATGATATCCAGATTACGCGACTCTTCCATCACTTCGACCACATCACCCACCTTGAGGCGGATGGAGGGAATCGAGGCAAGCTTGCCGTTGAGCATGAAGTGACCATGACGAACCAGCTGACGAGCGGTATTGCGATTGGGAGTGAATCCCATGCGGTATACCATGTTGTCAAGGCGCAGTTCGAGCAGCTTCAACAAGGTCTGACCAGTCACGCCAGTGGCATGAGCAGCTTCCTTGAAGGTGCGACGGAACTGCTTTTCAAGCATGCCATAGACGCGCTTGACCTTCTGCTTCTCACGCAACTGGGTGCCGTACTCGGAAGCCGCACGACGACGCAGCATACCATGCTGGCCGGGGACGACATTGCGACGCTCAATAGCGCACTTTTCCGTGAAACAACGCTCACCCTTGAGGAAGAGCTTCTCTTTTTCGCGACGGCAGAGCCGGCACACAGGTCCACGATAGACAGCCACGGATCAAATCCTCCTGCGCTTGGGGGGACGGCAGCCGTTGTGCGGCGTGCCCGTCACGTCCTTGATCGAGGTCACTTCCAGTCCAGCAGCCTTCAGGGAGCGCACGGCAGCTTCGCGGCCGGCACCTGCACCCTTGACTTGGACATCGACGCGACGAACACCAAGGTCGAGTGCAACTTTGGCAGCAGCCTCAGCAGCGACCTGCGCCGCGAACGGCGTGCTCTTGCGTGAACCCTTGAAACCAACCTTGCCCGGAGTGCTCCAGGAAAGGGTGTTGCCACCCTGGTCGGCGATCGTTACGATCGTATTGTTGAAGGTAGCGAGCACGTGAACGATTCCGCTCACATCAGCACGCTTCTTGCCCTTGCGGCGCTTTTCGGTCGACTGCTCCTGAACTTCGGCAGTCTCTGCCGAATTCTGGATCTCGGAATTCTCGGCCATGTGCTTGATTTCGCTTGCTTAAAAAGGTTTACTTCTTCTTGTTGGCAACGGTCTTGCGCGGCCCCTTGCGGGTACGAGCATTGGTCCGGGTGCGCTGACCACGGCAGGGAAGACCCCTGCGGTGACGCAGCCCACGATAGCAACCAATGTCCTGGAGGCGCTTGATGGCGATGCCATTCGACGAACGCAGGTTGCCTTCAACCAAGTAGTTGGCTTCCACGAAGGCACGGATCTTACCGATCTCGTCATCGGTCAATTCACCGATTTTTTTGCCTTCCGGAATTCCGGTAGCTTCCATGATGCGCTTGGCAAGGGTCCGACCGATGCCAAAGACATTGGTGAGCCCGAACTCGGTACGCTTGTGATTCGGGATCTCGACGCCAATGATGCGTGCCATTCCTTACCCTTGCTTCTGCGTGTGACGTGGGTTCTTCTTGCAGATGATCCGGACAACACCTTTGCGGCGGATGATCTTGCATTCTGTACAACGAACTTTGATGGAAGCCCTGACTTTCATTCCGGTGCCTTACGGTTACTTGTGACGATAAACGATTCGACCCCGCGACAAGTCGTAGGGGGACAATTCTAGCAAAACCCTGTCACCTGGCAAGATGCGAATGTAATGCTTTCGCATTTTGCCGCTGATATGGGCCAAGATGACATGTCCGTTTTCCAATTCAACGCGGAACATGGCGTTGGGCAGGGGTTCAACCACCTTGCCCTCGACCGAAATTCCCTCTTCCTTGGCCATTTAGAAGCCTCTCCGTCCACGCAGGCGACCTTTAGAAAGGAAACCCTCGTAATTGCGAGTCATCAGATGACTTTCCAGCTGACGCAAGGTCTCCAACGCAACACCCACACAGATCAGGACACTTGTGCCGCCGATGTAGAAGCTGGTATGGAAATAATCCTTGAGATACTGGGGACCTACAGAGATCAGAGCCAAGAAGATGGCGCCAGGCAGAGTGATCCTAGTGAGGACATAGTCGATGAATTCACTGGTCTTCTTGCCAGGACGAATGCCGGGGATGAACGCGCCAGACTTCTTGAGGTTGTCGGCGATGTCATTCGGATTGTACTGGATCGCGGTATAGAAGTACGCGAAAAAGATGACCAAGGTAGCAAAGAATACGCTATATGCCCAATTACCCGGCAGGAAGAGTCGAGCGAAGTCCTGGATCGCAGGCACTTCAGGAAAGAAACTCGCAAGGGTGCTGGGAACGAACACGATGGAAGAGGCAAAGATCACGGGGATCACGCCGGCAGTATTGACCTTCAAAGGAAGGAAGCTGCTGGCTCCACCCATCTCGCGACGTCCGACAACGCGTCTTGGGCTCTGCAGAGGAATTCGACGAATCCCTTGATCCACCAAGATGATGAAGGCGACAATGGCCCAGATCATCGCAATGATGAGCAAGAGGTTGAAGATGGAGTGCTCTCCAGCCATCCAGAGCTTGTACTCGGTCACAATCCCAGTCGGGATGCTACCCACAATGCCCATGAAAATGATCAGAGAAGTTCCGTTGCCCAATCCGCGAGCGGTGATCTGCTCACCGAGATACATCACGAAAAGGGTGCCTGTCGTCAAGGTCAGAACCGTGAGGGCAATGAAGCCCACGCGTCCTGCCCCGGTGCGGAACGCCTCAAGAACAATCGATCCACCATCGGAGGTCGAAACATTCAAGAGGAAGATCGCAACACCAGATGCCTGCAATGCAGCCACTGCGACCGTGAGGTAGCGAGTCCACTGCGTCAACTTGGTCTTTCCTTCTTGGCCTTCCTTTTGGAGTTGGGCGATCGAAGGAACAATGCTTCCCATCAACTGGATGACGATGGAAGCGGAGATGTAAGGCATGATCCCAAGAGCGAAAACCGCCGCATGAGAAAATGCCCCACCCACGAACAAGTTGTACAGGTCAAACAGGTTGTTTGACGACTGGGAAAAAAATGCGCGTAGAGCAACGGTATCGACGCCCGGAACGGGGATCAGACCACCAAACCGGTAGATGACCAAAAGTCCCATGGTGAACAAAATGCGTCCACGCAGATCAGGAATCTTCCAGACATTGACGAGACTGCTCAGAAAGCGCATCAGGCTTCTCCGGTGCTCTCGGAGATCAACTCGACCTTACCACCAGCAGCCTCGATGGACTTGCGGGCACCAGCGCTCACGGCGTGCACGACGAAAGTCTTGGCAACCTTCAGTTCGGCGTCA
This sequence comes from Fibrobacterota bacterium, assembly GCA_039798005.1. GTDB lineage: Bacteria > Fibrobacterota > Fibrobacteria > UBA5070 > UBA5070 > JBDKGV01. The sequence goes on along the minus strand of JBDKGV010000006.1, from coordinate 29,946 downwards.
CCGATGATCTTGATGCGCTTGGAGATGGAGCGAATGAGTCCGGCAGCTTTCAAAGAAGCGGCATCGATCACCTCGGCATCGAAGCCAGCAAGACGCTTGAGAGCGACTTCCTGGGCACCTTCGATGTGCGAATTGAAACCGCGCTTGGGCAAGCGACGAGCCAAAGGCATCTGGCCGCCTTCGAAGTCACGCTTGGCCTTGTAGCCGGAGCGTGCACGAGCGCCATTGTTGCCTCGGCCAGCCGTGGAGCCGTTGCCCGAACCCTCGCCGCGACCGCGACGCTTGGTTTCTTTCTTCGCCCCAGGCTGGGGCTTGAGCTGATTGAGATTCACGCTTCCACTTCCTTCACTGCGACGAGGTGGGCGACCACACGCAACTGACCGCGAAGCTGGGGGGTATCCACCTGCTTGACGGAGTGGCGGATCTTGCGCAACCCAATCGCCTCAATCGTACGGATCTGGGGCTGGGTGCAGCGAGCGGTGCTGCGGACCTGGGTGATTTCTAGAATCTTGGCCATATTTTCCTCAAGCCCGAAGCTTCTGGTATTCAGCCTTGGTCTTCAAGGAGCGAAGTCCCTGAAGAGTGGCTTTCACCACGTTGTGGGGGTTGGTGGAACCAAGCTGCTTGGTCAGGATGTCATGGACACCTGCAAGCTCAAGGACCGCACGAGCGGCACCACCAGCGATCACACCGGTACCTGCCGAAGCAGGCTTCATCACGATTTTCGCTGCACCGTACTTGGTGTAGGTCTCGTGAGGAATGGTGTGCTTGAACAAGGGGACCTCGAACACATGCTTACGTGCGTTCTCGGTACCCTTGCGGATCGCTTCAGCGACGTCATTGGCCTTGCCGGTTCCGATGCCGACCTTGCCGGCACCGTTTCCGACGACGACCAGAGCATTGAAGCCGAAACGACGACCGCCCTTGACCACCTTGGCAACACGGTTGATCGATACGACCTTGTCCTGGAACTCAGGCTCGGCCGTAGGAGTAAGCTCTTTCTCGTTCACCGACATATCAGAACTCCAGTCCGGCTGCGCGGGCGCCGTCGGCTACTGCCTTGATGCGACCGTGATAGAGGTAGCCACCGCGATCGAAAACGATTGCGGTGATCCCAAGAGCCTTGGCCTTTTCGGCAATCAGCTCACCGAGGGCACGGGACTTGTCAGTCTTCGTGGCTTCGGAACCAGCCTTGGCTTCCACTTCCTTGGCGGAAGTGACCAGCTGGACGAGCGAACGACCGGTGACATCGTCGACGACCTGGGCGAACACGTTGTTGAGGCTGCGACGCACGCAAAGACGCGGGCGCTCGGCAGTGCCGGAGAGCTTCCGGCGAACTCGGTTGTGACGCGCCTTGCGAGACGCGATTCTTTGGCTGGCAATCTTAGACATTTCTTATCCCTCCGTTATCCGGACTTCTTGCCGGCCTTGCGGCGGATGATCTCGTTGCTGTACTTGATGCCCTTGCCCTTGTAAGGTTCCGGCTCCTTGAATCCACGCAATTCGGCGGCGACTTGGCCGACGAGCTGCTTGTCGATTCCTTCAACAACGATCTTGGTCTGGGTTTCCATCTTCACCGAGACGCCAGCGGGCGGCTCGAAGTTGATGGGGTGCGAATAGCCGAGGAACAAGGTAAGGCCCTTGCCCTTCTGCTCGCCGCGATAGCCCACGCCAACAATGTCCAGCTCCTTCTTGTATCCCTCGGACACACCCTTCACCATGTTGGCGACCACGGCACGCTGGGTGCCATGGAGAGCGCGGACCTTCGGTTCGTCGGAGCCGCGCTTGAAAAGGATGTTGTCTTCCTCGATCGAGACTTCGATCACAGGATGGACGGAGTAGCTGAGCTTGCCCTTGGAGCCTTCGACGGTCAGTTCGCGGCCCGTGAGGGTCACTTTTACTTTGCCGATTGCAATCGGATTTTTGCCGATACGAGACATGGCTTCACCACACCTTGCAGAGGATCTCGCCGCCAACATTGGCAGCGCGGGACTGTACGTCCGTCAATACACCTTGCGGTGTCGAGAGGATCGCATACCCCAAGCCATTGATGACCTGAGGGATCTCCTTGGCGCCGGCGTAACGACGGCGTCCTGGAGTCGAGACGCGTTCGAGTCCGTGAATCACGGGATCGCGTCCATTGTACTTGAGAAGAATCTTGATGATTCCCTGACGGTTGTCGTCTACTACGACGAACTTGCGGATAAACCCTGTCTCCTGCAAGACGCGTGCAATGTCGCGCTTGAGGTTGGACGCGGGAATTTCCACCGTCCGGTGTCCTGCGCTTACCGCATTTCGTATGCGGGTCAGGAAATCGCCGATCTGATCGCTGCTGGCCATTTCTTCAGAACTCCCGGTGGGTGGTTACCAACTAGACTTTGTGACGCCAGGCAGATCTCCCGCGAGAGCCATCTCGCGGAAGCAAATTCTGCACAGGCCGAAATCCCGCAGGAACGCACGAGGGCGTCCGCAGCGGCGGCAGCGGTTATAGCGACGCACCGTGAACTTCGGTGTCTTGCGCTGCTTCTCAATCATTGCCCGTCTTGCCATGAGCTTGCTCCTCAGTTCTTCCGGAACGGCATGCCGAGGCTCTCGAGGAGAGAGTAGGCCTGCTCGTCATTGGGGGCACTGGTGACGAAGGTGATATTCATTCCGAGAATCGATTCGACCTTGTCGAAGTCGATTTCCAAGAAGATGATATGCTCCTTGACGCCCAGGGTGTAGGAACCACGTCCGTCGAATCCCTTGCGGGAAACGCCACGGAAGTCACGTACACGCGGAAGGCTGATGTGAATCAGGCGCTCCAGGAATTCCCACATGCGCTCGCCGTGCAAAGTGACCTTGGCGCCGATGGCCTGTCCTTCACGCAGCTTGAAGTTCGAGATCGCCTTCTTGGCGCGAGTGATCACCGGCTTTTGGCCTGTGATCGCGCCAAGAGTCTTGACCGCTTCTTCAATCAGCTTGGGATTCTGGGTTGCCTTGCCGACGCCCATGTTAAGCACGATCTTCTCGAGCTTGGGCACCTGCATGATGTTCTTGAGTTCGAACTTCTGACGCAATTCCGGAAGAACCGTAGCTACGTATTTGTCCTTAAGAAGGTTCATATCCTACCTCAGATCGCCTGGCCGGACTTCTTGGATACCCGCACGCGGACGCCATCAGCGTTCACACGTCGAGCGACTCGGACAGGGCGGCTATCCTTGGCAGAGATGACCATCACGTTCGAGACGTGGAGAGGTGCTTCCATCTGCTTGATCCCGCCCTTGGGATCGTTCATGCTGGGGCGAACATGCTTCTTGACGAAGTTGACGCCTTCAACAACGATCTTGGATTCGGAAGGGATGCTGCGAAGGACGACGCCCTCTGTTCCCTTGTCCTTGCCCGAGATCACTTTGACGCGATCGCCCTTCTTGATCTTCAGTGCCATATCAGATCACCTCCGGAGCGAGCGAAACGATCTTCATGAACTGGCGCTCACGCAGCTCGCGGGCAACAGGCCCGAAGATGCGGGTGGCGCGCGGTTCGCCTTCGGCATTCACGATCACTGCGGCGTTGTCACCGAAGCGAACGTAGGTGCCGTCCTTGCGTCGCACCGAAGCGCGAGTACGGACGATCACGGCCTTCTGGACCGAACCCTTCTTCACCGGTGCTCCCGGAGAAGATTCTTTGACCGAAACCACGATGATGTCACCGACAGATGCGTAGCGGCGCTTAGAGCCGCCCAGCACCTTGATGCACATCACTTCTTTGGCACCGGAGTTGTCTGCAACCGTCAAGCGGCTTTGCTGCTGAATCATTCCTTGGTCCCCTTAGCCTTACTTGGCCTTCTCGACCACACGGACCAGGCGCCAGCGCTTCAACTTGGAAAGCGGACGGGTCTCCATGATTTCGACCACATCACCTTCGCCCGCTTCGCCTGCCTCGTCATGAGCCATGAATTTGGTGCTCAAGGTAACAACACGACCGTACTTTGGGTGACGCTTCTTGCGTTCCACGACTACGGAGATGCTTTTTTGCATCTTGGCGCTGACAACCTTGCCAACCACCACCTTGCGCGAGTTGCGCGCGGCGGTGGTCTCTTGCTCTTTGACAACTTCCGTCATCGAATCCCCCGCTGCTTTTCGGTGATGATGGTGTTGACCCGAGCGATGTCTTTGCGAATTGCAGAGATCGACGAGGGGTCTTCCAGCTTGTTGAGAGCCCGGTCGAGATTCTTCTGGAACAAGTTGTCCTTGAGTTCCGTAAGCTTCTCGGTGAGAGCATTGATGTCCATCGACCGGACGTCACCGGCCTTCTGCTGCTTCATAGGATGTCCACTCCGACAATCTTGGCCGTGATGGGCAACTTCTGAGCGGCCAGACGGAGAGCCTCCTTGGCCACTTCCGGTGACACACCAGCGACTTCGAACATCACGCGGCCGGGGTGCACTACGGCGACCCAGCCTTCAACGTTACCCTTACCGGAACCCTGACGGGTCTCAGCAGGCTTCTTCGTGAAGGTCTTGTCCGGAAAAATCCGGATCCAGACCTTGCCGCCACGCTTCATGTGGCGCGTCATGGTAATACGAGCCGCCTCAATCTGGCGGTTGGTGATCCAACAAGGCTCAAGGGCCTGGAGACCGTACTCGCCGAACGCCACATTGGCGCCGCGAGTCGTCTCGCCCTTCATGTTGCCTCGTTGCATCTTGCGATGCTTGACTCTCTTCGGGCTCAGCATGGCTTATTCCCTTCCGTCCTCATCCAGCGCGCGATTGCGGCGGATGATCTCGCCCTTGCAGATCCAGACCTTGACACCGATGGTGCCGGACGGGGTGTGCGCGGTCGAAGTGGCGTAATCGATGTCGGCGCGCAGGGTGTGCAATGGAATGCGACCCTCGCGATATTTCTCAAGGCGTGCGATTTCGGCACCACCAAGACGACCGCTGCACTGCACCTTGATGCCCTCGACGCCGAGGCGCATGGCGGTGGAGATGGCCTTCTTCATGGTGCGGCGGAATGCGACGCGCTTCTCAAGCTGCTTGGCAATGTTCTCGGCGACCAAGGCTGCATCGACTTCGGGGCGTTTGATTTCCCGGATGTTGATGTAGATGTCCTTGCCCGTGAGATGCTGCAGTTCGCCCTTGAGACGTTCGACTTCCTCACCCTTCTTGCCGATGACAATGCCAGGGCGAGCGGTGAAGATGTTGACCGTGACCTTCTTGACAGTGCGCTCAATGCCCACCGAAGAGATCGAAGCATGCTGCATGCGCTTCTTGAGGTAGCGGCGCAACAGAAGATCCTCATAAATGAGATCTCCGTAGACCTTGCCCTCAGCGTACCAGCGGCTGTTCCAGGTGCGGATGATGCCCAGTCGGAGGCCGGTAGGAATGACTTTGTGACCCATTCGTCTTTACCCCTTAGTCCGAGACCACGATGGTGATGTGGGACATCTTCTTAAGAATCCGGAACGCGCGCCCTTGGGCGTGCGGCTGGATTCGCTTCATCATCGGGCCCTCGTCAATCATGACGGTCTTGACCTTCAGAGCTTCGACGTCGTGCAGCTGTTCGGCATCCTTCACCTGGAAGTTTGCCAGTGCCGACTTGAGAGTCTTCTCAAGCAGGTAGGCGCCCTTGTTGCGGTTGCGGATTGCACCGAGTGTCACCAAGGCTTCATTGACCGACTTGTTGCGAATGTGCTTTGCAACAATGCGGAGCTTCTGGGTGCCCGAGCGAACGAAAGTGGATTTGGCGAGAGCTTCCATTACTTCTTGCCCTTTTCGTTCTTGGCGGCGGTATGCCCCTTGAACGTACGGGTAGGTGCAAACTCTCCGAGCTTGTGTCCAACCATGTTCTCGGAGATGTACACCGGAATGAACTGCTTGCCGTTGTGGATGGCGAAGGTCGTGCCGACGAAATCAGGAGTGACCATCGAACGACGCGACCAAGTCTTGATGGGAGCCTTCTTGCCCGAGGCGTTAGCCGCTGTGACCTTGGCGATCACATGGGTATCAACGAAGGCGCCTTTCTTCAAGGAACGAGACATTGTTTCTTTCCCTTACTTCAGGTGGCGCGAGCGGACGATGAACTTGTCCGTCCTCTTGTTGTTTCGAGTGCGGCCACCCTTGGCTTTTTTGCCCCAAGGAGAAACCGGTTGACGACCGCCGGAGGTCTTGCCTTCACCACCACCCATGGGGTGATCCACCGGGTTCATGGCAACGCCACGAACCGAGGGACGCCAGCCCATGTGGCGCTTGCGGCCAGCCGAACCAAGCGTGATATTCTCGTGCTCGAGATTGCCGACCTGGCCGACCACTGCGTAGCACACGGCGAGGACCTTGCGGAACTCACCGGAGGGCAGCTTGACCGTGACGTATTTCTCGTCGCGAGCCACGACTTCGGCCAAAGCACCTGCCGAGCGCACCATCTGGGCGCCGCGACCGGGCTGAAGCTCGACGCAATGGATCATGGTGCCGAGGGGCATCTTCTCGAGAGGGAGCGCATTGCCCACTTCGATCGAAGCCATCGGACCGCTGATGATTTTCTGGCCGACCTTGAGGTCCTTGGGAGCCAGGATGTAACGACGCTGACCATCGATGTACTTGACCAGTGCGATGCGAGCCGAACGGTTCGGATCGTACTCGATGGTCTCGATGGTGGCCGAGATTCCAATGCGATCACGCTTGAAATCGACCTTGCGGAGCAGGCGCTTGACACCGCCGCCACGATGGCGGCAAGTGATGCGACCGTGGGCGTTGCGGCCACCGGTGACGCGCTTGCCGAACGTCAGAGGCTTGTACGGCTCCGATGCGGTGATTTCCGCAAAGTCCGATACGGTCTTGTAGCGCAGGACCGGAGTCAGTGGATTGAAGCTCTTAACAGGCATGGATCAGACTCCTTCCAGACGTTCGATGGTCTGGCCTTCTTCAAGGCGAACGAACGCCTTTTTCCAGTCGGAGCGATACCCGAGGCCCTTGCGAACGCGCTTGAGCTTGCCCGAGAAGTTGGCGGTGCGCACGTCGATCACCTTGACGCCGAAGGCCTTGGCCACGGCACCAGCGATCTCGATCTTGCTTGCATCCGTTGCCACTTCGAAGGTGTAGAGACTACCCTCATAGCGCTGCATCGTGGACTTCTCGGTGATCAGAGGACGACGGATGATTTCACCCACGTGCTTCATGCTGCACCTCGATTGACCAGAGCCTCGACTGCATCCTGAGCGAGGATGACGGTCTTGGCCTTCATGATGTCATAGACGTTCACGTCCTGGACGCGACGCAGTTCCACGTTGGGAATGTTGCGCGAGGCCAGAACCAGATTGGCGTTTGCCTCTCCGACGATGACGAGGGTCTTGCCCACAACGCCAGCGGTCTGGAGGACGGAAACGAAGACCTTGGTCTTGGGAGTGGCAGCAGCCACATCCTCGAACACCAAGACTTGATTGCCAGCAACCCGAAGGCTGAAGGCGGAAGCCAGAGCGACGCTCTTGGCCTTCTTGTTGAGCTTGCGAGTGTAGTCGCGGGGGACCGGCGCGAAAGCCTTGCCACCACGAGCACTGAGCGGAGAAGTGGAACGGCCCTGACGAGCATGTCCGGTTCCCTTCTGCTTGAACGGCTTGTGATTCGTTCCCGAAACAAGAGCGCGGTTCTTGCCCATCGCGGTACCCTGACGCTGGTTGCCCAGGTGGACCACGACAGCCTCGTGCAGGAGAGCTTCGTTCACAGTCTGACCGAAAACTGCGTCCGGCAGGTCGAACTCGCCCTTGCGCACGCCTTCGGCGCTGAAAAGAGCAGCCTTGGCCATCAGTTTTTCTCCACGAACACGGTTCCGTTGATCGGACCCGGAATGGCACCCTTGATGAAAAGGAGGTTGCGCTCGGCATCGACCTTCACCAGAGAGAGATTACGAACAGTGCGCGTCTGGTTGCCGTACTGTCCAGCCATCTTCTTGCCTGGGAAAGTACGAGCAGGGTAGGTGTGCGAACCGACCGAACCAGGGGCGCGGTGATTGACGTTACCGTGCGTTTCGCGACCACGCTGGAAGTTGTGGCGCTTGATCGTGCCGGCAAAGCCGCGACCCTTGGTCGTGCCCTGCACATTCACTTCCTTCACACCTTCGAAGATCGACACGGTGATGTCGCTGCCAGTGGCAGGAGCGTCACCGATGATCTCGAATTCGCAGACAACGGTCGGAACGACAGCGTTGGCCTTGGCGAAATGGCCAACTTCGGCCTTGGAAGCGCGCTTCTCGTTCTTGGCTCCAAAGCCAATCTGAGCAGCAACGTATCCGTCAGTTTCCTCTGTGCGGATCTGCGTCACGCGGCAGGGGCCGGCTTCGACCACTGTCACACCCACGCAAGTACCGTCTTCGAGGAAGACCTGGGTCATGCCCAGCTTCTTTCCAATGAGACCCTTCATGCGATTACACCTTGATTTCGACTTCGACGCCGGCCGGAAGATCAAGCTTCATCAGCGACTCGATGGTCTGAGGAGTGGAGTCGAGAATATCGATCAAACGCTTGTGAACGCGGACCTCGAACTGTTCGCGCGACTTCTTGTCGACGTGCGGCGAACGCAGAACGGTATACACGCTGCGATTGGTCGGAAGAGGAACCGGGCCCGAGATACGAGCGCCGGTGTTCTTTGCCGTGCGAACGATGTCCGCCGCAGATTTGTCAATCATGCGGTGGTCGAACGACTTCAGGCGAATGCGAATGGTTTCTCCGGACATTTTCCTGCTCTTACTTGACGATTTCGGTGACGGTACCGGCACCAATAGTGCGGCCACCCTCACGGATTGCGAACTTCAGTCCCTTGTCCATGGCAACCGGGACAATGAGCTCGGCACTGATCGAAATCGTGTCACCGGGCATCACCATCTCAACACCTTCGGGAAGCTCGATGGAGCCGGTCACGTCGGTGGTACGGAAGTAGAACTGGGGGCGGTAACCCTTGAAGAACGGAGTGTGGCGACCACCCTCTTCCTTCGAGAGAACGTAAATTTCAGCCTTGAAGCCGACGTGGGGCTTGATCGAACCGGGCTTGGCCAGAACCTGACCGCGCTCGATGTCCGACTTGTCGCAACCACGCAGCAGAAGACCGACATTGTCACCAGCTTGGCCCTGATCCAGCAACTTGCGGAACATTTCCACGCCAGTGACGATGAACTTCTTGGTGTCTTCGGTAAGACCCACGCGCTCGATTTCTTCCTGCACCTTGACGATACCGGACTCCACGCGACCGGTCACCACGGTGCCGCGGCCAGTGATCGAGAAGACGTCTTCGATGGGCATCAGGAAGGGCTTGTCCACGGCACGGGGAGGCATCTCGATGAAGCTGTCCACAGCGGTCATCAGAGCCTCGATCGAGGGCACACCGTACACGCCGGTATCGCCTTCGAGGGACTTGAGGGCAGAGCCACGGATGATCGGGGTGTCGTCGCCCGGGAAGTTGTACTTCGAGAGCAACTCGCGAACTTCCATCTCAACGAGATCGAGAAGCTCGGCGTCGTCGACCATGTCGCACTTGTTCATGTACACCACGATACCCGGAACGCCGACCTGACGAGCAAGCAGGATGTGCTCGCGGGTCTGGGGCATCGGGCCGTCGGTGGCTGCACAGACGAGGATCGCTCCGTCCATCTGGGCTGCGCCGGTGATCATGTTCTTGACGTAGTCAGCGTGCCCGGGGCAATCCACGTGAGCGTAGTGACGAGCGTCCGACTCGTACTCGACGTGGGAGGTATTGATCGTGATTCCACGAGCCTTTTCCTCCGGTGCATTGTCGATCTGGTCGTAACCTTTGGCAACGCCACCGAACTTCTTGGCCATCGACGTGGTGATCGCGGCGGTAAGAGTGGTCTTGCCGTGATCCACATGCCCGATCGTGCCGATGTTCATGTGCGGCTTGCTGCGATTGAACTTTTCCTTGGCCATGGTCTTGAACCTTTGTCCGGTGGATATCTGCCTGAGATGTCATGCTGAGTGGGGTTTCGGATCCTGCGCTAGCAGGCCTCCGACGCGTCCACCCAATCCAAAGGCTCGAGAGTTGTTTCTGCTCGGCCCTTGGAGAGAGAGCGTAGCAATATACATAGGCCTAGCAACGAACACAAGAGGGAAAATGCAACAATCCGCGTAACATCCGATCTTCCCTCGATTTCCAGCACTTTTGCCCCCCTCCCTTGGAGCTCGTGAAGGATGTTGCCCACAAAATCATGTGGTGTCAGAACGACAACTTTGAAGCGAGGCTCCTCAATATGCGCTCCAGCCGCCTGCAAAGCTTGATGGCACAGGTGATCGAGGCACCGTTTGAGCAGATGCAAGGCACGCAAGGGCTCAGGGGCGTCCATCTTGATCTCAAGGGCCCATTGAGTGCCGTCAATGCTCCCCATGCCACACACGCCGACAATGCAGGCTTCCTCGATCGCCGCCCGCACCACATTGCCGAAGGCCTCTCCTTGGGGGCCTTCATACCGGAGCTCCATGCCTTGGGCAATCGGGGCAAGCAAGCAAGCCGCATGGATGACGACCCCATCGATCTCCAGGCGATTTTCGATCCGCCCAGACTCCTGTCGAATGCGTTCTCGCTTCACCACTCGTGGAGGCCTTGACTGGAACTGGCAGCCGAATTCCTCACGCAGACGGATGACAGCGACCTCCAGCTGCAATTCCCCTACGCCTTGCAGACGAATCGCACCGGTCTGCGGGTCACGATCGCCTTGCAGGGCGCCATCCTCATGCACAATGCGGTTGAGCGCCTTTTCCAAGGCGGGGGCCGCTTCGATGTTTTCCGGTTCCAGCAGGACTTCCAGCACCGGCAAGTGGCTTTGGCTGGTTTCCAGCACCACCTCCGGCCCCCCGGCAAGCATCGTGTCCCCCGCACGCCAATCGCCATCGAGTTCCACCGCCCCGATGTCTCCGGGAGCCAACGTTTCGATGGGGCGCAGATCATCGGCAAAGACGGACCAGATTTCCCGGACCGTCCCGGTGGCCCCACCCGGCTTGCGCACCAGCATTCCTCGAGAGAAGGCCCCGCTCCAATTGCGCACCAAGGCCACATGCGTGCCGTCGTCCTGCTCGCTGCTCTTGACCACAAACCCCAGGCCGGGATGCTCCTGCCATGCCTCAGGGACCACCGGGGGAGGCAGATAATGTCCCACAGCGTCCAACACCTGCTCGATTCCCACAGACATTAGCGCACTGCCGACGCAGACCGGAACGAGCTTTCCGGACCGACATCCGGCCCGCAAGCCCCGTCGCAGCATCTCGACCGTCGGGCTTCCTTCGTTGAAGAGCAGTTCCGTCAGCTCGTCATCGTGCATGGATGCGCCGTCCGTGAGAACCTCTCGCCACGGCAATGCGGCCTCGGCCCACAGCTTGGGAATCTCGGGAAGAGGCAGGAGGGTCTTGCCCCGCAACCGGACAGCGCTCCATGCAATCAAATCCACCCAGCCATCCAGACCATCATTCCCCAGAATGGGCCAGTAGAGAGGCACCGGCGTTTGCGTGAAATTCTCGCGCATCTGGCGGATCAAGCGTTCAAAGTCGGCGCCCGGCACATCCAGCTTGTTGGCAAAGGCGATGCGAGGCAGGTTGTAGCGATCGGCCTCCTGCCACACCGCAAGACTGCGCGGCTCCACGCCACGCACGCCGCAGAACACCGCAATGGCGCCGTCCAGCACGCGCAGGGAGCGCACCACCTCGAGACCGAAATCCACATGGCCGGGAGTGTCCACCAGATTGATGCGCAAGCCCTTCCAGCCAAAGCTTGCCACCGCCGACCGAATGGTGATGCCTCGGCGCTGTTCTTCGCGCAAGTAGTCCATGGTGGCCTGGCCTTCATCGACCGTGCCGGCGGAATGGATCGCCCCGCTTCGCAGGAGCAGAGCCTCGGAGAGGGTGGTCTTGCCGGCATCGACGTGCGCGATGATGCCGAGGTTTCGAAGCTTGCGTGACGGTTCCATGAGAGACGCAAAGGTAGGTCCCCCCTGCGCCTCACGCATAGGATTGTAACGCGAGGGTCCTCCCATCCGGGAGGGAGCTTTCAAGCGCGCTTGTGCGCGCCAGGGATGCCGGCCGACAGGCCCGGGACCCCGCGTCGCGGAGGCCCGGCAGGCAGCCCGGCCCGAGCCTGCGAGGGAGGCGCCCGATCAGGCTTCCAGGCGATCCACAATGCGGATGCGGGTGCCTTGGTCCGTTTCGGTGACGGTCTCGATGATGCGGATCACCACCTCGGCCACGTCTGCGGGCGCACGCAGCTTGCCGGTTTCCTTGCGCTGGATGAAGTAGCCCACCGCCGGGAAGTCGGCTTCGGAACTGGCCCGGATGGTCTCTTGCATGGCCGTGTCCATCACGTCGGGATCGACATTGAGGGCCAGCCACGGACGCTCCGCGCCGTTCTGCTCGGCGGCCACGGTGCGCACGTAATTTTCGACACCGGCCTTGGCGGCGCAGTAGAGCGACCAGCCGGGATAGCCCTTGAGCGCGGCGCCCGAGGAGATGTTCACCATCACCTTGCGGCACGCGTGATCCTCGAAGGCGACCTGCACTTGCGTCAGAAAAAGGATGGCTCCGGCGAAGTTGGCGTTCATGTTGGCCATCAGGGCCGACGCGCGCTTGTTCTTGGCCGGACCGATGGGATCGAGCACGCCGGCGTTGTGAATCACCACGATCTCGGACCATTCCAGTTTCGAGAGCTCGCGCAGCTTCGACTCGATCGCCTTGAGCGCGGCCTCGGGAAGCGAAAGGTCGGCAGCCACCGAGAAGGGGTACGGGGCCGAGCGGGAGAACTCCACCACCTCGGCGCCCTTGCCACGCCATTGGGCGCACAGCGACTTGCCCAAGCCGCGCGACCCGCCGGTGACGACCACGAGAGGACGGAGTTTGACGGATTCTGACATGGGCAGCCTTTCGAAGACGGTGACGGAATCCGTCAATCTACCATCTGCCGCCACCCGGAAGGATCAGCGCACCACGCGAACGCGGGCGATCCCTTCAGGGCTTTCCGCCTCCACCAGGAACACGCCATGCCCGGACAGGGGAATGACCAGATCAGACGAGAGCATGGTCGCCTGCGTCACGAGCCTCCCTGAGATCGTCCGAACGCGCACGGCGACAGGTTCCGTCAAATTGGAGAGCCTAGCCACGCGCACTCCCGATGCGACCGTCGAGACCTTGAGAGTCGGGGCCCGACGGCTCGAAGGGGAGACGCCCAGCGCCTGATCAAGCAGGGCCATCGGGATCCTGACGCCACCCATCCACACGGAATCGTTCAGGATCTCCAAGGCATTCGCCCGGAAGCCACAACGATCTCTCTTGAAGGTCGCGGTCAACATTCCGGTCCGGGCCTCCGCGGTGTCCAGGAAGAGAAGCCAATCGTTCTTGGCAAGGTCGGAAGCGAGCTTTTGATCGGGCATCTTGAGCCAGTCGCACAGGTGCGTCGAATCGTTGGAAAGTTCGAGATCCATCCCTGAACTCGAGAGCGTGTCGCCGATCGGTTCTCGCATGGAATTCCGCCAGAGCTCGATGCGTTCCCCGGTTTCCCGCGCCAAGGTCTCGCGCATCTGGACTGGCCCCCAACTGCGGCGCACCTGAAACGGGTGAGACACCGTATACGCCTGATTCCCGGCATTCCATGGAATGAGCAAGACCAAGCCGCCAAAGGGCACTTCCTTGCGGATGCCTTGGTTGACGACCGTCGCCCCGACCCGTACCAAGGTCTGGCCCGCCACCACACGCTGACGCAGCGTTTCAAGAACGGAATCGCGACGAAAGGCCATCAGAGAATCTGGACCGATGAATCCGATTTCGCTCGGACACATGACGCTGTAGGCCGGACAGGGAAGACCCAAAAGACTTCCCGATTGATCGACGCGGAATGCGTCGAGGGTATCCCGTTGCCCGTTGGGGCCGATCGCATCGATCCGCCCGATCACCCATGGAACCAGCAACGTATCCGTAGCAGGACTCTTGCGAGGAGCAGGAATCTCCAGAAGATGCCGGGAGGCCTTGACCGCACCGCAACGGCGGGAGGAATCCATGGCAGCCAGATGCCATGCGACCTGGAGATCCCGATGTGGCACACCGCCCAACTCAAAGGTGAAATCCTCACAGAGTCGAACGATGTCACTTGTGGTATCGCCACACCGTTGGAAGGTCCGAATCCTTTCATCCAGAACCCGGAAGGAATCGACCACCACCTCTTGGCAGGCGCCCACCGGGCTCACCTGAACCTGAAGCCAGTTGCGGTGTTGGGAATGGATCGCGGTGATGCTGACTTTGGTGGACTCCGCCTGGATCCGTGCCGGGGCATTGATCGCCGCATGCGCCATGGCCGATGCAAGGAAGAGCGCAGGCATGAGAAGATGTTTGAGAGATTGCATGGGTTCGCCAGTCTGTTTCAACGGGGTTCAACGAGCCAAGCGCAGGTGTGTCACGCCTTGGCGACCGCGGACTTCAACAAGGAAAATGCCGTGCCCGGAAAGGGGTACGTTCAACTCTGCCGTGGTCATCGGCGATTGCGTCAGGACCCGGCCGGAGACGGAGCGCACGAGAACTTGGGCAAGTCCGCTCGAAGCGGGATCGGCAATCACACGCAAGCCTGAGGACGTTGCGGAAATCACCACCTTCGGGGCCTGGCGTTTGGCAGCGACCCCAAGGGCTTGCTCCAAGGCCAACAGGGAAAGTTCCGCGCCATTCCAACGCACAGTATCGTTTACCACTTGAATGGCATTGCGTCGTCCACCGCAAAATTGCCCGTTGAAGGTGCTCCAAAGTCGTCCGGTGCGAATCTCGGAGGTATCGGGCAACAGCAACCACTGGTTGCCTTCCAAAGCCGGAGCCAGATCCTGATCCACCCATTCGAACTGTTCACACCGCTCGGTGGTCGCGTTGCTCAGGGTCAGGTCCAATCCCGAGGTGGATATCTCGTTTGCGGGCCATTCTCCACATACGGTATCGCAATTTTGGCAGCAAGCGGGGCGGGTGTTGCGCCACTGGTACACCTTGCGTGCCGAGAATTTCGAAAGCGACTTCGGCAACTCCGTCCCCCAGGCGCGCAGCGGCTTGAAGTCGTGCCGGAAGGTCGAAACCTCGTTGCCCGTCGCCCAGAAGGACGGGATCCCCAACCCGTGCACGAGATTCGTATCCAGGACGTTTCCCTTGATCTCCACCGCCTTGTTGTCCCCCATGGGCCCTACGACAACGACAGGAAGGCCCATCGCGATGCGGCGTTTCAAGGAATCGAGGTAGTCCGGCACCGGTCTGGTGGAATCATCCATGTTGAATGGCCCAGGACACCAGATGCTGACCGTCGGGCACAATTTTTCCCCTGCCTGATCCACCAAGTTCGCGGTTGCCGTATCCAGCCTTCCGGACGGTCCATGGGCCACGACCTTGTCCAAGATCCAACGGGTGAGCAGGGTATCCGTCCTCGGATGTTTGCGTGGATGAGCCACGGAATCCAAGCGACGCGACGCCTTCACGCTCCCGCAATTGTGGCTGGGGACGATTTCCTGCAGATGCCACCAGACATGCGCCGCGCGATGGATCCCATCGAAGTAGTCCTCCTTTCGGCCGAGGGAATCGACGCGAACCGTGTCGCTGGCGCGGATCGAGTCCACCACGATCTCCTGGCAAGCGCCCACCGGCGCGATCTGGGTCTGGAGCCAATTCCGGCCAGCAGAGTGGATGGTCGTGAAGCTGACCTTCGCGGTGTCGCCGGGAGCCACTGCCGCGGCGGCGGGAGGAACCACCACTACGAGAGGCTGCGAGGAACCCGACCAAGCGGAGGCGACAAGACAGAGAAACGGCAGGAAATAGGATTGAAGGCGCATTTGGGAATCCTTTGGAAGCGGCTCTTCCAAGGATACCTTCAAGTCCTCGAAAATGCCGCAGCTCCAATGACCCACGGCAACGAAGCCGTACCCTGCCGGAGTACGCTTCAGGGCATGGCGAAAAGATCCATCGGACCGTGGCCTGCCCCCAAGCCCGGCGCACTGGCCAAGGCCCGACCCAGGAAGGCGCGCGCCAATTGGACAGATTTCGTCAAATCATGCCCCAGCGCCAGATTGGAGGCGATCGCGGAGGCCAGCACGCAACCCGTCCCGTGGGTGTGCCGCGTTTCGATGCGCTCGGAACGGAAGGTCGTCGCCCGCCCACCTTCGGCGAGCACATCCATCGGGTCTCCCTCTAGGTGGCCTCCCTTGAGCAGCACTGCGCACCCGTAGCGGACCGAAAGCTCCTTGGAGGCTCGACAGAATTTGTCACGCACAGGCCGCCAACCCAGGAGGAGCGCCGCTTCGTCGAGATTCGGGGTGATCAACGCCGCGCGTGGAAACAGGAGATCGGCGACTGCCAAGGCATCGGCCCCTGCAAGCAAGGCCCTTCCGCTTGTGGAAACCATCACGGGGTCGATCACCAGCTTGGGCCGTTGGGCTCCAAGCGCCGCCACCAAGGCTTGGGCAATCGCCAAGGAACCCAAGGCGCCCGTCTTCACCACCGTCACGGGAAAGTCATCCAAGACCGCCCGGACTTGGGCCTCTACGACGGAAGGAGGCACCAGATGCACATCCTGTACGCCTCGAGAATTCTGCACCGTCAGCAAGGTCGCGGCGGCGGCACCGTACACCCCGTGCCGGTGAAAGACCTTGAGATCGGCTTGCAACCCCGCACCGCCCGACGGATCGGAACCGGCCACGGAAAGGACCACCGGAATCAGATTCGCCCCTGCACCAGTCGAAGTCCCAGGACGATGAGGCGCCAAGCGGCCCGATGACGGATCTCGTCACGGGAACCGAACGTGGTGAGCTTCTCGGAGACGGTTCGCCCTTGGAAGGAGGCACCCAACCAAACAGTGCCCACCGGCTTTTCCGGAGTCCCCCCGTCAGGCCCCGCGACACCACTGGCGGAAAGGCCAAGATCGGCCCCGAACAAGGAGCATACCCCTTCGGACATCGCCTCCACCACCGGCTGACTGACGGCACCATGCGCGGCGAGGACAGCCTCGGAGACCTCAAGGTATCGCGTCTTGACGCGGTTGGCGTAGGCCACGATCGATCCTTCCAGCACCGCGGAACTTCCCGGCACCGAAGCCAAGGTTCCCGCCCCGAGACCCGCCGTGCAACTTTCGGCGAAGGCGACCTTCTGGCCGCGCTCCTTCAGGGTCGCGACCAAGGCCTGCGCGGGGTTGAGTCCCAACGGCTCGATGACATGCGGAACCAGCACCGGCAGAAGCCGCTCACGCGCAAGCCCCACCCGATGTCGCGCCTCGGTGACATCGTCCAGTCGACAGGAGAGCTGGATCTCCACGCCCCACGCGCCGGGCAGGGAACAGAAATCCACCCCTTCCGGCCAATCGATGGCGCCCATCCGCTTTTCCTGGATTCCCTCGCCCAACCCCGAGGTGAAAAACGAGACGGTTTGCGCCTCCACTCCACCCTGCTGAAGGCGCTCCGAAAGGCCCGCATCCCAAATGGAGACCACCTCCGCAGGAACGCCCGGAAGCGAAACCACGATGCCGTTCTCATGCTCAAGCCAAATCCCCATGGCCGTGCCGCGCGGATTGTCCAAGGGCACCGCACCCACCGGCAGTTCGCACTGGATCAAGCCCGTATCGGAAATCTCCCGACCGGCCCGTACCGCCCACGCCTGCAAGTGTTCCTTGGCAGCCTCGGAGAAGGCCGTCCTACGCCCGAAGGCCTCCGCCACCTCAAAGCGCGTGAGATCATCACGGGTCGGCCCCAAGCCGCCCGTTGTGAGGATCAACCGCCCTGGTGCTGCCAATTCCCTCAAGGCCGCAGGAAGGACGCCCGGGACATCCGGGACGATACGGCATCCTTCCACGGGAATGCCCAGCCGCGCCAATCGAGGCGCCAGAAAGGCAAGATTCGCATCGCGCCGACGCCCTTCGAGGATTTCACTGCCGACAATCAGGACATGGGCGTTGGTGAGCATGCCCAGAACCTAGAATTCGGGCGCCACCCCACAGCCGGAAGCCGAATGGGGTCGCCGTGACTTCGGGCTGCCCTCCGGTCGGTGCCAAGGCACCCCGCTGCGCGGGCCCTGCGTATGGCTGGCGCAAGGACAAGGCTCAACCGATGGCACACAACAAAAAGGGCAGCGCAATGCGCCGCCCTTCTGAGGTCGAACTTCGCTCTCGGATCAGTTCTTCAAGCAACGGACCGCAACGGCATTTTTCTTCGAAATGCTGCTCGTTCTCACCTTGGGCTCCGAATAGGTCATGTAGCGAACGCTGATCGCAGTGCCCGATGCTTCGGTCTTGGTCCAGATATAGCCATTGCTGCCCAAGTTGCTGAAATAGGGATCGCGCAAACCTCCCGGCAGGAACCGGAATCCGAACAGATCCTGCGTGGTGCTGTATTTCCAGCCGGCAGCGCGCAATCCCGTGGCAGCCTTGTCCGTACCCACCGCCGGATTGGCTTCGACGACATTGACCATCACCGTCACTTCGGAATCGGAAGGCACATGCCAACCCGTGGGACAGACGCCCTGCTTCTTGCCCAAGAGCTGCGCACCGCAATTGCTGCTCTTGCAGGCCTCATAATCCAAACCCAGCGCAACGGGCCACTGGTACAGGCGCCCGTACTTCGCCGCGGTATCGGCATCGTTCTCATAGACCCAAGAACTGTCGCTCTTGAAGTTCAGGTTCTGCGCCATCCAGACTTGCGAACCGATGCCCACCGTACGGTAGGTCTGGCCATCGCGGACATCCTTGAGGTAGCCGTAGACGATCGAGGAATTCCAAGTGGTGTCGAACAGGCGGACCATGTCGGTTTGCACCAAGCTTCCCAGAGTGTCGCGAAGGAACACCTTTTCGCCGAGCGAATAGACCAGCGTATCGGTACTCGCCTGGGCCCGGGCGGCAAGGGTTGCGGGAGTCGAAGCCGCGATGGAGCCGGAGGTCACCCCGTTGCGACGACCGGAAAGGTCACGACCGGAAAACGAGACCTGAAGGCGCCCTTGCTCAACGGTCAGATTTCCCGCGACGGGTTTCACGACCCCATTGGAACGGGACAAACCAACCGAGCTCCCCAACATCCATGCGCCTTGGGCATCGGTCGTGGTTGTGAGTTGGGTGCCCGACAAAGCCACGGTGACCCCGGCCTTCCCGGTGCTGTCCGGGTTGAGAACCTTGCCTGTGAGGTAAGGTTGGGCGAAAGGAGCGATGCTCAAGGCCGCAAGAGCAAGACAAAGACGTGAAATCATGAAAAGGAGTCCTTATGACGGGAGGGTAGAATGCGAATTCCCAAAACCGGGCCAATCGACAAGGAGCCGCCAATGGGCGCAACGCGCTCAAGTCAGTTCCGACCAATGCCAGAATCCATGGAATATACCCACACGAGACATCGCATGCCGGGCATTCCTTGAACCGCTCAAGGCGCACCCATGCTATCGAGCCGAGGCATGGCTCTTTGGGAACATGATGATATCGGCTCATTGGACCGAGAGAGGAAGATTGCCGTGAGCGCAGAACAACGTCCCACGCCACCGCGCCAGGGATGCCGGCCGAGAGGCCCAAGACCCCCGCCACATCCAGGAGCCCCCACGATTGGCGGAGGCTTGGCAGGCAGCCCGCCCCCGCAGGGGAGGCGCCCTGATTCGAAATAAACCACCCCGCAGCAAGCTGCGAGGTATTTCTTTGGCCAGCGATTTCGGGTCTACGAAGCAAGCTTCAGGAATCAGACCCGAAGAGATTGGCCATTGCCTTTCGAGGCCACTTCGACGTATCTTGAAAAGACCATGATGCACGGGTTCCACAGCACCGCCGCCGCCGCTGCCAACGCAGCCTCGGCCGCCGCCGTGGCCGCCCGCGCCGCAGCCTAGAGGTCCGCGACCGCTCTCTTCCCAAAGGAACCGGTCGCAAGGACTGGTTTTTACGCATTTTTGGGAATCACAACGGGAGAGCGAATCATGCCGATGCCATCGATCAAGGCAAGCAAGCAACTGGACGGAGTCAAGTACGAGATCCGCGGGCCTCTCGCGCGCCGCGCCCAAGAGCTTGAGAAGGCCGGCTACGAGATCATCAAGTTGAACATCGGCAATCCCGGCAACTTCGGCTTCCGCGCCCCCGAGACCATGCGCCTTGCCATGATCGAGAACATGCGCGAGGCCGACGGCTACAGCCACCAGAAGGGCATCTTCCCGGCCCGCGAGGCCGTGGTCATGCAGTACCAGACCCGCGGCGTGATGGACGTCTCGGTGGAAGACGTGTTCATGGGCAACGGCGTCTCGGAGCTCATTCTGCTCGCCCTGCGCGCCCTCCTCAACGACGGCGACGAGGTGCTGCTGCCCAGCCCCGACTACCCACTCTGGACCGCCGCGACAGTCCTCAACGGCGGCAAGGCCGTCCACTACCCGTGCAGTCCAGAAAATGGCTTCGTGCCCGATCCGGACGAGGTCGAGGCGCTGATCACGCCCAAGACCCGCGCCCTGGTGGTCATCTCTCCCAACAACCCCACCGGCGTGGTCTACCCCAAGGCCGTGATCGAGAAGCTCGCTCGCATCGCCGAGAAGCACCACTTGGTGGTCTTCTCCGACGAGATCTACGACCAGATCCTCTACGACGGGGCCGAGTTCACCCCCATGGCCACCGTGGTCAAGAAGACCCTGTGCGCCAGCTTCGGAGGGCTCTCCAAGGTCTACCGCGCCTGCGGATTTCGCGTCGGGTGGCTGGTGTTCTCGGGCGAGAAGGAGGCCGCCAAGGACTACCTGCTGGGCCTGGACCTCTTGGCCTCGCTGCGCCTTTGCTCCAACGTGCCGGGACAGTGGGCCGTGCAGACCGCCTTGGGCGGACGCCAGTCCATCCTGGACCTCACCAAACCCGGTGGCCGTCTGTACCAGACCCGCCAGGCCCTGATCGAATGCGTCGCGGCCGACCCGCGCCTGGAGATGGTCACGCCGGGCGGCGCCATGTACGGGTTCGTGAAGATCAAGGACGTGCCCAACTTTGATGACCAGGAGTTCGCCCTGCAGCTCTTGGAGCGCAAGCACGTCCTGATCGCACCGGGGACGAGCTTCAACGTGCCCTACAACGACCGCTTCCGCACCACCTTGCTTCCGGACGCCGACACCCTGCGCGATGTCTTTGGGCGCATCGGGGACCTGCTGGACGAATGGACGGCGGAGAAGGCATGAGCGCCCGCAAGCCTGCCGTCGTCCTGCTTTCCGGGGGTCTCGATTCCGCCACGGTCTTGGCCTGCGCCCAGCGCGACGGCTTCGACCCGTACTGCCTGTCCTTCGCCTACGGCCAGCGCCACAGCGTCGAGCTGGAGGCTTCCAAGCGGGTGGCCCAGGCCGGCGGCGCGCTCAAGCACCACATCGCCAACATCGACTTGGCCGCCTTCGGCGGTTCAAGCTTGGTGGGCGACGGCGAAGTGCCCAAGGACCGCGACGAGGCGACCATGTCGTCCTCGATCCCCTCGACCTACGTGCCGGCGCGCAACACCATCTTCCTCTCGTTCGCCCTCGGGTGGGCCGAGGTCCTGGGCGCCAACGACATCTACCTCGGAATCAACGCGGTGGACTACTCGGGCTATCCCGACTGCCGCCCCGAGTACTTGGAGGCCTTCCGCCATCTCGCGGACCTCGCCACCAAGGCCGGTGTGGAAGGACAGAAACTGTCCATCCATGCCCCGCTCGAGCTTCTCTCGAAGGCCGACATCATCCGCCTGGGCCTTGAGCTTGGAGTCGACTACGGCCTGACCCATTCCTGCTACGATCCCGATCCGACCGGCAAGCCCTGCTTGACCTGCGACTCCTGCAAGCTGCGCCTTGCGGGGTTTGCAGCAGCCGGTCTCAAGGATCCTCAACTGACGCGATTCGGGCTCTGAAGCCCAAAGGATGCCCACACTGAAACTTTCGGACCTTCTCGATGGCATGAGCCACATCGAAGTGCTCATGCTTGCCATGGAAGCGTACCCCGACCGGACCCGGGAGATCAAGCTCAGCTCCGATCCCCATGTCTGGCTCAAATCCAACGGCACCTTCGAAGCGGTGCTTCCCAAGATCCCTGCCTCGGTGATGGAACGGCTCATGCTTGAGCACAATCCCGAGGTCCCGGAAAACTCCTTGGAGCTCGACACCGAAGCCACCGCCACCATCGAGCGCGACTTGCGTTCGATGTCGCGCGCCTTGCTTGAGCAGGGCAAGCCCTACATCCCGCTTTTCAACGATCTGGGCTGGTACGCCGCGCGCAAGCGCTGGGTCGCCAACGTCAAGGGCACCACTTGGTACGGCGTGTCGCTGAGTCGCAGCGGCATCGAGGATTGCTCCTGCCCGCACTTTCAGGGCAAGGGCCAGTGCAAGCACACCGCCGCCCTGCGGATGCGCCTTCTGGAGGAATTCCGCAATCTTCGCTTGGGCATCGAGACGGAGCCAACCCCGGTCGCCCGCCACGATTCCTTGGTCACCAAAGGACTCGAGGAACTGCGCCGGATCGGCGAGGCGCTCAAGGCCCCGGAGCCCGCCGCGGAACTCACCAAGAAGCAAGCCGTCTACGTCCTGGAGCTGGAAGGTGACAGCCGCCGCCGCATCCACGAACTGGTGCCCCGCACCCGCAACTTCGCCAAGTCGACCGGCTGGAAGCTCGATCCCGTCTCGGACCTGCGCCGCCTGCAAGGGCGCTTCGGCTTCAGCCCGCCGTCCTACCTCAGCCCGACCGATCTGGAGATCATCACCGGCTGCGGCGACGCCCCCGGCCTGAGCTGGAACGCCAAGAGCAACCGCCCGCTCTCGAACCATCCGCTGCTTGCCAAGGCCGCCACCACCGGACGCCTCGTGCTGGAGGACGAGACACCTCTCAAGCTCGATCCGTCCCTCTGGACCCTTGCCTCGCAGCTGGAAACCGAGGAAGGACTCGGCCGCTTTGCCTTCTCGATCACTTCGCTTGACAATCCCCAGGCCCAGCGCACGCTTGGAGGCGACTGGCTCTACTTCGGCGAAGAGGGTGCCTGGACGGTTTTGACAGATTCCGTCTTGCATCGTCTGGACCCGCGCACCCCCGAGGCGATCCTTTCCCTGACCGAGGAAATGCCCGCTCTCCCGGTCGAAGCCCTGAACGAAGTGCGTTCCGCTCTTCACCTGCTCTCCCGCGTCGGCGTCGAGATCCCGCTCCAGTTCCTGCCCCCGCGCCTGATCGAAGACCCGATCCGCCACGCCGGCATCGAGCTGCGCGACGATGGACTGGTCCTGAAGTACCTCATCGTCTACCCGAGCATGGAAGTCGCCTCCGACGAGACGCAGACCCTGATCGCCTTCACCTGTGCGGACGGTTCGCTTGCCGAACTCAAACGCGACCGGGTCGCCGAGATCACGCTGTTCGACGAGCTGGGCAACCACTTGGTCGAAACGAACCTGAATTTCCGGCCCACCGATTCGGGCTGGATCGTCACCGACCCCCAATCCCTTTCCCGCTTCGCCTTGGTCACCCTGCCTCGCCTGAAAGAGGCTGGGTGGGAAATCCGCGAGGCCCAAGCCGTCGACCACTGGAAGCGCCGCTCCGGCACCTTCAAGGCCGTGGCCAAGGCCTCGGGCCAAGACTGGTTCGAGCTCTCGGGCGTGGTGGACTACGACGGCTTCGAGATCCCGCTCTCCACCCTGATCACCCAAAAAGGCGACTTCCGCCTTCCCGACGGCTCAATCGCCGAGCTGTCCCAGTCGCTCCTCAAGCGCCTGCAGTGGATCGGCCGTCTGGGCGAGCGCACTGAAGACGGCGTGCGCTTGAATGGCTTCCACACCGTGCTCGCGCAGGAACTCCTGGAGTCGGGACACGCTGTCACCGACGACATGCCTTCTTGGACCAAGTCGCTGATGAGTGCCCTGCAGGTGCCCGAGGACGGCATCGACGTCCCCGCCTCGATGCTGGCTACACTGCGTCCTTACCAGCAGGAAGGCCTGCGCTGGCTTTCCTCGCTGCGCCGTCGCGGCATCGGCGGAATCCTGGCCGACGACATGGGCTTGGGCAAGACCATCCAGGTCATCGCCCACCTCTGCCGGCTCTACGAGGACAACCCCTCCCTGCCTCCCGCCATGGTGGTGGGTCCCGCCTCGGTGGCCGGCAACTGGATCTCGGAAATCGCCCGCTTCGCGCCGCACCTGCACACGCGCCTGCTGCATGGCAACGAGCGCGAGACCCTGCGCGACGAGCCGATCGTGGGTCCGACAATTTTTGTCACCACCTACGGCACGCTCACCCGCGAACTCGACTGGGCCATCTCCCAGGAATTCTCCATCCTGGTGCTGGACGAGTCGCAGGCCATCCGCAATCCCGGCACGGTCACCCACCAGTGCTGCCTGCAGATGCGGGCCGCCCAGAAGCTCTGTCTCACCGGCACGCCGGTGGAAAATTCGCTCTCGGACCTGTGGTCCCAGTTCTCGTTCCTCAATCCCGGACTGCTCGGGCCGCGTGACGAGTTCCTCCACCAGTTCGGCCCCATGGGCGACGAGAAGCCCGACCTCTCTCGGCTGCGCCTGTTGACCGCGCCGTTCTGGCTGCGCCGCACCAAGGAACTGGTGGCAAGCGACCTGCCACCGCGCCAAGACGTCATCCTGAACGTGGAGATGGACCCCAAGCAGGACGCCCTCTACCAGCGCCAGCTCAAGGAGTACCAGAAGAACCTGGTGCCGCAGATCCGCAAGGCGGGACTGGACAACGGAGCGCGCTTCCAAGTCCTCACCGCGCTGTTGCGCCTGCGCCAAATCGCCTGCGCTCCGGAGCTGGCGGGCCACAAGGGCCCCTCCGCCAAGCTCGACCTGCTCTTGGAAAAGCTCGAGGAGGATCTCGCCGAAGGCCACAAGGCCTTGGTCTTCTCAAGCTTCACTTCGCTTCTGGACCTTGTGGGTGAGCGCATGAAAAATGCGGGCATGGACTTCCTGCGTCTGGACGGCTCGACCCCGGCCGCCGAGCGCACCCGCCTGATCAAGCAGTTCCAGGAAGGGACCGGACCATCCGTCTTCCTCGTGAGTCTCAAGGCAGGCGGCGCGGGCATCAACCTCACGGCCGCCGACTACGTGTTCCTGCTGGATCCGTGGTGGAACCCCGCCATCGAGGAACAGGCCGCCGCACGCGCCCACCGCATCGGCCAGGAGCGCCCCGTCACGCTCTACCGCATGGTTGCCAAGGGCACGATCGAGGAACGCGTCTTTGCGCTCTCCCGCAACAAGGCTCAACTTGCCAGCGAGCTTTTCGACTCCGGCGAATCGGGTGGCACGGCCCTGACCCCGGACATCGTGCAGGAGCTCTTCGGCTAAGCGATCAGAGCGCCCCCGACACCACTCCTGGAGACGCACCACACGGTGCGTCTCTTTTGTTTCTGGCGGTCGGGCTGCCTGCCAAGCCTCCTCGGCCTGCCCTCCCGCAATCGCCTTGGTGCACAACGTTGGAAGGGCGGACCTAAGGTCCGCCCCTCCGTCTGCGTTTGCGGGAACGAAACCCTGTGGCCTGCGGGGTCTTGGGCCTATCGGCCGGCATCCCTGGCGCAATCACTCCGCAACGACTCGACTCAAAACCTCATTGCCAAGCTCACTCCCGGAACCACTCCCCCACGGTCATTGCCGAACACAGCTGGCCGCACCGTCAAGGCAACCGGACTGAACCTCCGGGCGACCTTTGCCTGGTCCGCACTGTTGCTGAATTGTTCCCAGGCAACGAACTGCAGCGCCGATCCCCCACTCAAGAGAATGCTCGCAATCACCTTGGATTGCTCACTTCCCTGGGACGAAAAAGCCAAGACCGTGCCTCCCGCAATCGTACCCCAACTGGCGATGTAGGTTCCCCACCCGGTCATGTCGATCTTGACCCGGTCGTTCATCTGGTTCACGCCATCCACCATGTCACTGGCACCGGATCCATTCACCGGAATACCTGCCATCATGGCCAGAAATCCTCCTAAGGTCAGCACTGGCTGGCGGGCAACACCAGCAAGGACCATCACACCGATCCCTCCCCAGCTCATTGCACGCCCCATCCGTTGCCTGGAAGCTCCTTGCGCATAAAGATCCGTAGCGCTCTGCGCTGCCCCGATTTTCGAGGTGGAATCAACCTGCGCCAAGGAGGTGTGGCGAACCCCGCCTACCACGGAAACCTTCGATGAATCGCCATCCACCGAGCCAAAAGCCACGGCATGAGCCATTCCCAAGGGGAGCGCAACCAACACCGTCAAATATTTGGAAAATCGCATGGTTTGCTCTTTCAATTGACCATCGTCGAGTCAGATCCCTCGAGTCAAGCCTCACAGATTGATGTGCTGATGCTGAGATTGAGAGAAAATTCCGTTCAATCTCTCCGGGTCTGATTCCCCGAAGCTTGCTTCGTGGCCTCATTCCCGGAATTGCTGGCCAGAGGAACCCTCGCAGCTTGCTGCGAGGTGATTCATGGCTCCGAAAGTAGCCACTCTGCATCGAATTCATCAGGGTCTCATCCTTCAGTCCTGCGCTCAAGACTTGCTCAATCGTTCACTTTCTTCTTGCCCCGTCCCCATCCATCCTGCTACCTTTGAAGCATGGCTCTCGATCTCTTCTCTCGCCCTCGCCGCAACCGCAAGAATCCCGCGATCCGCGCCCTGATCCGCGAAACCACCCTGCGCCCCGATCAGCTCGTCATGCCCTGCTTCGTACGGGAAGGCAACGGGATCTCCGAGCCCATTCTCTCCATGCCCGGCATCTCCCGCCACAGCATCGATCGTCTGGTCGAGGAGGCCCGCACTTGGCATTCCTTGGGCATCCAGGGAATCGCCCCCTTCCCCGTGACCACCGAGTCCCAGAAGGACGCCACGGCATCGCTTGCCGACAAGGACGACAACCTCTTCCACACGGCCATTCGCGCCGTGAAGGATGCCGTCCCCGGACTCCAGATCTTTACCGATGTCGCGCTCGACCCCTACACCGACCACGGCCACGACGGCCTCCTCTCCGCGGACGGCCGCATCCTCAACGACGAGACCGTCGAGGTCCTTTGCCGCATGGCCGTCGCCCAAGCGCGTGCCGGAGCGGACTTCGTGGCCCCCAGCGACATGATGGACGGCCGTGTGGGCGCCATCCGTGCCGCCTTGGACGCCGAAGGCTTCCAGGACACCGGAATCCTCGCCTACAGCGCCAAGTACGCCTCAGCCTTCTACGGCCCCTTCCGCGATGCGCTCTCAAGCCGCCCGAAGGCCGGCGACAAGAAAACCTACCAGATGGACCCGGCCAACCGCCGCGAAGCCCGCCGGGAGGCACTTCTGGACGAGGCCGAGGGCGCTGATCTGCTGATGGTGAAGCCCGCCTTGGCCTACCTGGACATCCTTGCGGATCTGCGCCAGGTCACCGACCTCCCCCTGTGCGCCTACCATGTCTCCGGCGAGTACGCCATGCTCAAGGCAGCCGCCCAGAATGGCTGGCTCGACTACGACCGCACCCTGATGGAAAGCCTCCTGTCCATCCGCCGTGCCGGTGCCGACTTCGTCCTGACCTACGGTGCCGCGGACGCCGCCCGTCTCCTTGGCTAAGCTCGGCGGCAAGAGCAAGACCTGGTGGGTCTGCCAGGAGTGCGGCCATCGCGAACCCCGCGCCGCCGGATTCTGCCCTGCCTGCCGGAAGTACAACTGCCTGGTCGAGGAGGTCGAGGCCGCCCCGATGTTCCGTCGCGGCCCGGCATCCAGCATGGACAGCACGGGTGCCCGCGCCAAGCGGCTGGGCGAGATTTCCTTGGACAATGTCCAACGCATCACCACCGGCATCGCCGAGTTCGATCGCGTGCTGGGCGGCGGCATCGTCCCCGGCTCCATGATCCTGGTCGGTGGCGACCCCGGCATCGGCAAGTCCACTCTGCTCCTGCAAATGGCCGCGCGCATGGAAAAGCAGGAAACCCTGCTCTACGTGTCCGGCGAAGAGTCGCTCTCCCAGATCGCCCTGCGCGCCAGCCGTGTGGGTCAAGGCGCCGAGACGGCTTGGCTCCTGTGCGAGACTCGCTTGGAAGCGGTGCTTGAGGAACTCAACCGCCTCAAGCCGCGCGTGTGCGTACTGGATTCCATCCAGACCATCTATCGGGAAGACCTCGACAGCGCTCCCGGTTCGGTCACCCAGTTGCGCGAATGCGCGGCAGCCCTACTGACCTGGGCCAAGACCAGTCAATCGGCGATGTTCCTCGTGGGCCATGTGACCAAAGACGGACAGATCGCCGGCCCTCGCGTGCTGGAGCACATGGTCGACACGGTCCTTTCCTTCGAAGGCGACCGCCACCAACAATATCGCCTGCTGCGTTCGGCCAAGAACCGCTTCGGTGCCACCGGTGAGGTCGGTGTCTTTGAAATGTGCGCTGATGGCCTGCAGGGCGTCTCGAACGCTTCGGGTCTCTTTTCAGGCGACTGGAGCCATCCGCGCCCCGGCAGCGCATGGACAGCCGTGGTCGAAGGCTCCCGCGCCCTCCTGTGTGAAGTACAAGCCCTCGTCGTCCCGACCCATTACAGCATGCCCCAGCGCGTCGCTACGGGTTTCGACATGAAGCGCCTGACCATCCTGCTTGCGCTCTTGGAGCGTCACGCCGGAATGCAGTTGGGGGGCCTCGACATCTTCGTGTCCGTCGCCGGTGGCCTGCGCTTGGACGACCCCGGCGCAGAACTCGCGGTCGCCTTGGCCGTAGCCAGTTCCGTGCGCGACCGCCCGCTCCCGCCTCGCATGGCGGTGCTGGGTGAGCTTGGACTTGGTGGGGAAACCCGCACCACCAGCCAATTCGAGACCCGTGCCCGCGAGGTCGCGCACTTGGGCGGCTCCACGCTTTTGGCTCCCATCAGCCGCACCAAGCTCCCCAATGGCCTGGCGCACCTGGGGGCCCGCACCCTGTCCGAAGCCCTGTCGCTCGCCTTCGAGTAGGCTTCAGAGCGGTCCGGGATTCGAGCCGTTGTCGTGGCTTTTCAGGAAGGCGATCCGCTTGCCACTGGGCCCGTAGGTCCAATGGATCTTGGACGGGATCACTTGGGTCACCCAAGAGTCCTTGTCCGGATCCAGAGGCTTGGTTCCAACATCGCCCTTGCCACGAGGCTCAAGGGCGAATTTTGCAAGCCCTCCACCTCCGGAGGCATTGCCCTGACCCTCTTCCTGGTAGGAGGCACGCGAAAGTGCTTGGGACTCGCTCAGCCCCAAGACCTTGCTCTCCGGTTTCCATTCCGGAGTATCCGATGTGCCTTCGGGAAACCTCATGATCTATTGGAAGATACCCGCAGGGACTTGCACTGTGTTGGTGAAAATGATAGAATCACTCGTTTTGACACGTTTGAAACGCCACACTCCGAGACAGATCCAGACTTCTCGCCTTGAAACACTTGGAAAGTCCTGCGAAATAGCTCCATTTCGTTTCATCATGACCTCCCGATTCAGCTCCAGCGAAGAATCCATCGGCAATACCACTGTTCTTTGGCTTCGCCATCCGGATGGACGCGCCTTGGCCGTTTTGCCTCAAGTCGGCGCCGCCATCCACCGGCTGCAACTTCCCGCCCACGGAAAAGCTCATGATCTGCTCGTTCCGATGCGCACCGAAATCGAGATCCAGCGCAACCGCTGGGCCAAAAGCGCCCACCTCCTGCCCTTCCCCAACCGCATCCATCGCGGTGGCTATGAATTCGAGGGCAAGCGCCATCAGATGCCCATCAATTTTCGACCCAACGGAGGCCATGCCATCCACGGATTCGCGATGGGGATGCCTTGGAAGGTCGACCACCAAAAGCTTTCCAGTGAAGGGGCATCACTTTCGCTCTCGCTGGACTGTCCCGACGGGCAAACCGGATTCCCCTTTCCTTGGCGAGCCGAACTCCTCTTGGTGTTGTCCGAGAGTGGCTTCCAGATGGAGACGCGCTTGATCAACCGTGGCAAGAGGGCAATGCCCGCAGGCTGGGGATGGCACCCGTACTTCCGTACCGGTTCCAAGATTGACGACCTCGAGCTGCAATTGCCCAAGGGACGCAAATTGGTCGTGGATGAATGGAT
>JBDKGV010000005.1:0-35266 GCA_039798005.1 Fibrobacterota bacterium | reverse complement strand
AGGGTGTTGGATCGGTAGCTTGGCCCAGCGCCATCGCGAAGAGCGCAGTGCATCCACTTGGTGCCGCTGCTCCAGCTTCCTCCGCGGAAGGCGCGCTGATCGCCCCAAGGGCCACCCATCGGGTCCAAGGTGTCTTGCAGACGGTAGCCATCGTACCAGTCCCAGACCCATTCCCCGACATTGCCGTGCATGTCATGGAAGCCCCATGCATTGGGAGTCAGGGTGCCGACGGGGTGTGAGGTTCCGTTTGCGTTCTCCTTGTGCCATGCAAAGGAGGATGCTTGGGAGGAATCATTGCCCCAATTCCAGATGCTTGAGCTCCCGGCGCGGGCCGCGACTTCCCATTGGGCTTCGGTCGGCAGGCGAAAGCCGTCGGCATTCGGGTTGAGTGTGATATTTGTCAGTGACTTCACGCGTCCGTTCCCACCGGTGACGACGGCTGAATAGCGGTAAGCCGTGTCGCGCGAATGGGCTTTGCTGCGGGCATTGCAAAAAAGCACCGCATCGAACCATGAAACGCTTTCCACGGGGAAGGTGGCGGCCCCTTCAAGGCTGGACGGGTCGTATCCCATCAGTCCTTGGAAGTGCGTTCGCGTGACTTCCGTGGTGTCCATCCAAAACGAGGACAGCTGCACCTCATGGAGGGTTTCGTCTCCGTAGCGGCCTGGTTCATCCTCAGGCGAACCGATCAACCAGCGCCCTTGCGGGACGAGCCTCATTCCCGATGTCGAGGAGGTGCCCGGGTTGGACGTCACGCGTGTGCTTGCGAGGCCGCGCCCCAGCAGGAAGGTGGAATGCGAAGTGGAAACCCGAAGCCACGTGGGAGTGCCTTGGGCTTGTGGAATCGACCAGGCGCTGCGACCCGCACTTGCAAGGAACGTGCGCGGAGCATGAATCAGGTTTCCCTGCACACCGAACTGGATCACGCGAACCGTACTGGCGTCGTTCAGGTCCAAGGTCAGTTCGTTTCGGGACCACGAGGCCTGTTCAAGACGATCCGTCGGCAAAGGTGTCGCCCAGAGCGAAGTGGCAAGCGCCATCAGGCCGACGCCGGTCCAATGTCGGGGGCGCTTGAGCCATGGGATCAGGGGATGGGATTTTGGCATCGGGGAATCGGCGTGTCGGTTCAGGGCCGCTTCTTGGGCACGCGCTTGGTCATTGGGGGAAATGTAGGTCACGGGAGTTCCGGGCAAAAAGAAACCCTCCTGCCCGTGAAGGCAAGAGGGCAAACCTCACGCTTGGAAGCGGAAGATTACTTGACGATACGGAACTTCACAACAGCGTCGCCGTTCGAGCCAGCCAAGCTGGTCACGCTCAAGACGGCGTACTTGCCATTGGACAGGAGGAGAGCGTAGACGCCACCCTGCACGGCCACTGCCGACTCGGAAGTCGAGGAGCCGATGGCGTCCTTGACTGTCTGAACGGTAGTGAACGACGCTTCGGTACCACTAGCCTTGACGATGATCGTCTTGTTCGTGGTGGTCCAGTTGAGGGTCGCCTTGATGCTGTTCGGGGACACGAAGCTCGGTGTGCCGGTAGTCGGATCCTTCACGCCGTTGGACATCGCAAAGAAGCAGAGATCCATGGCGGCCTGCTCTTCGAGGGTCTTGTCACCGGAGGTGAGGATGAAGCCAGCGGGGTCGGCGGCGTCACCGCGAACGGAGATGAAGCTGCCGGGATTGGCAGTCTGGGCGCCAGCCTCTTGGGTGCTCTTGTAGGAGATCGGGGTGGTGTCGCCGGTGGTCGGGGACGTGGCTGCGTCCTCTTCGCCGAAGCAACCGGAAAGGGAAACTGCTGCAAGAGCGATGGCGGCGAGGCTGAGGTACTTGGAACGGATCATGACGACTCCTTAAGGGGGGTTCTAATGCAAAAGGGTGATATCCCTAGGCCGAGAAACTACCATACTGGATTCAAACAGGCAAGAGCATTCTTTTGCTTAGTGATCTGAATCACATGCCCGGTGATGCACGAAGGGTGAGTTCCCGCCTCGGAAACCCCGCTGCGGATTGCTATTCTCCCTTTGCAACCATGACGCCGATCGCGGAACCTACCACAACGCCAGAAACGACTCGCCGCATCCTTTGGGTGGACGATGAGATCGAGTTCCTTCGAGCCCACATCCTGTTCCTCGAGGACCAGGACTGGATCGTCGACAAGGCCACCAACGGTCACGACGCCTTGGGCCTTGTGCGCAAGCACGATTACGACGTGGTGCTGCTCGATGAGCAGATGGCGGGCCTGGACGGCCTGACCACCCTGCAGAAGCTCAAGGCGGAGCACCCCCGGCTCTTCGTGGTCATGGTGACCAAGAGCGAGGAGGAGCGCCTGATGGAAGAGGCCATCGGACGCAACATCGACGGCTACGTGACAAAACCTGTCAATCCCGGTCAGATCGTCTCGCTGTGCAAGAGCCTCTTCAATGCGCGTTCGTTGCGGTCCAACCACCTGACCAGCCGCTATGTCCGGCAGTACGCCGAGAACAAGGCGCGCATGCTCGGGCAGGTGACCCCGGCCGACTGGGAGCGCATCCATTCCCGGCTTTGCAGTTGGGATCTCGACCTTGCCGCCGCCGGTCAGGAGGGGCTCTTCCTCACCCATCGCGGCCAGCGCGAAGAGACCGAAGCGACCTTCCTGCGCTACCTGGAAAGCAATTGGTACTCGTGGATGGGGCGCGATCGCTTCAAGCCGGGTTTCGTCTGGGACTTCCTGCCCAAGCGCGTGGCGCCGCTCCTGAAGGAAGGCAAGAACCTCGCGGTCTTCGTGCTTTCGGGGCTGCGCACCGACCAGTGGCTTTCGATGCAAGGTCTGCTCGAAGGGCTTTTCGAGCCCAAGCTCGAGCACCATTGGTCCTTGCTGCCTGGCGTCCCGGAGACGGCGCGCCTTGCGCTCCTGGGCGGTGCATCCCCCCGGATCCTTTCCGGGGAGCACTCCGATTGGGCCTGGCCCGAACGCCTTTCCCTGTCCGATCCCGAGTTCATCCGCCCGCTCCTTGAGCGAGGCTGCAAGGCCGCCGGGATCACGCAGGAGTTCGATGTGCGCTGCGTCCGCACGGCCCAGGAGGGCAAGCAGCTCGCGGCGCGCGCGATGGGTCTGGGGTCCCCGGCCTTCGTGGTGGTGGAGTTCCAGAACATCGTGCAGGCCATGGCCGATGCCAGCCGAGGGGACGATCCGGTGGCCCTGCCCATCGAGACCTTCCGCGACCTCGCACGCAAGTTCCTTGCGACCTCCGGGTTCTACAGCCTGATGCGCAAGCTGGCCCAGGAAGGGCGCACGGTCCTGATCGCCTCCGACCACGGCACGACGCTCGTGTCCGAGGCGGTCGAGGTGTTCTGCAGCGAGCAGGGGCCCGCCGATTTTCGCATCCAGTTCGGCAAGGACATCTCCTGCGACGAACGCCACGCCTTCTTCATGGAGCATCCCCCGGCGGCCGGGCTCGACGGCTCGCGCGGGGCGATGGTGCTGGCCCGCAGCGACCATTACTTCACGCAGCCCAACAAGTTCCAGTACTACGGCACCCGTCACCTGGGCCGCATGGTCTCGGGCGGCTTGACCATGCACGAGATGCTCTGCCCGGTCTGCCTGCTCACGCCGGGATGATCCGGGAGCTCTTCCTTCCCGACGAGGAGGCGACGCGCCGGCTCGGACAGGATCTGTCAAAAGACCTGATGGCGGGGGGCTTGGTGTTCCTGCACGGGGATCTCGGGGCGGGGAAGACCACGCTCGTGCGCGGTCTGCTGGAGGGCTTGGGCTGGGACGGCCCGGTGCGCTCACCAAGTTATGCGCTGGTGCATTCCTACCCGATCCTGCCGAAGGTCAATCATCTTGACCTGTACCGCGTGAAAAGCCTGGAGGAGGCCCTGGACCTCGACCTCGACCGGCTGTTCGCGCCATCCTCGGTCAATCTCGTGGAGTGGCCCGCGGTGCTGGGAGACGCCTTCACGCCTGCATTGCAAGTGTGGCTGGAACCCCAGGGGGAAGGCCGCAAGGCGCGGATCGCGACCCCGGGCGCATAGGCTTTCCGGAGGCTATTCGGCCACGAAGCGATAGCCTTGGCCGGGCACCGTGAGCAGGTGCCTGGGGTGCTTCGGATCGGGTTCGATCTTCTTGCGCAGGGCCAGCACGAACTGGTCGATGGTGCGGGTCTGCATGCTGCTCGTGTATCCCCAGACCTCGCGCAGCAGCTCGTCGCGGGACACGACATTTCCCTTGTGGCGCGAAAGCTGTCTCAGGAGCATGCCTTCCTTGTAGGAAAGCTCCTGCTCCCCGTCAGGCGTGCGCAGGATCTGGCGTTGGAAATCCACGACGTTCCGGCCGAAGCTCAAGGTGTTTTCGGGGTCTTCGGGAGTGGCCCCCCCTGCGAGCCAGGAGCGGGAACGGATCAGGCTGCGCACGCGGGCAAGCAATATGTCCAGCTCGAAGGGCTTGGCGAGGTAGTCGTCGGCACCGGCGTTGAGTCCTTCCACGATCTTCTCGTTCCCGGAAAGAGCCGAGAGGATCAGGACCGGGGTGCGCAGATCCTTCTGACGCAGCGCGGCAAGGACCTCAAGGCCGGAAAGGCCCGGAAGCATCATGTCCAGGACGATCAGGGAATAGCCGCCTTGCAGGGCGGCCGCAAGGCCCGATTCGCCCTCGGAGCAGTGGGTGACCTCGTAGCCTTCCTTCTTCAAATTGAAGGAGATGCCGGTGGCCATGGCCGTGTCATCCTCCACCAGGAGCAATTTCGGATTCATTTGCGTCTAGTCTCCCTTTTGAGGCAGTCGAATCCAGAAAACCGACCCGTCGCCGTCGTCGCGCGAGCGGATGCCGATGTCCCCCTTGTGATGTCGGATGATGGTGCGTGCGATGTGCAAACCAAGCCCGGTGCCCTCGCGGCGTCGGTGCTCGGGCAGCGGCGCGCGGTAGAAACGTGAGAAGATGTGCTTGCGATAGCGGACAGGAATGCCGATCCCGCGGTCGGCGACTTCGATGAGGATCTGATTTCCCTCGGGGGACAAAAATAGTTCAGGAGGGGTGCGATCCCCATACTTCACTGCGTTGGACAGGATGTTCTCAAGCGCCGCGTCCAGCAGGGTGCGCTCGCCCATGATCCAGATCTCGTGTTCCGGGCGATTCCAGGTGATCGGGAACGCCTGGGCCTGGCACAGGTCCGTGAGCCAGGCACCGGCCTCGATGGGGAGGGTCTCGAAGTTGCGGTTCAACGCGTCGACGCGGCGCGCCTGCAGGATGCGGTTCACCAGCGACTGCAGGCGGCGGGTCTCCTGCAGGACCAGGCCGAGAAAGGCTTGGGTCTCCTGCGGATCGGTCTGTCCCTTCTGAAGGGTCTGGGTGAACATCAGGATGTTGGCAAGCGGCATCTTGAGTTCATGGGTGGTCTGGTTGAGCCATTCCGTCTGCCGGGCGCGGAAGCTGCGGGCTCCCAGGTAGGCGGCGAAGAACAGGGAGAGCGCGACCAGGATCGCGGTGAGGAAGATCGAGCCCATGACCAGCACGGCCCAGCGCTGGCCGGGGCTGTGCGCCGTGGTGGAGGACGATTGTCGCATGTTCTGCAGAGCAACCGTCAGTTCGTGGATCGTACGGTAGTCTTGGATGATGTAGACATTCCAGAGCACGATCAGGGTCACTGTCATGAGGGTGGCGATGACGAATCCGGTGATGGCAAAGCCAAGGCTCCAACGACGCATTCCGGCAAAGATCGAAAAGAAATGCCGCAGGAGGGGAACAACCCATGGATTCCCGCAGTGCGGTTGGAGGGGCGGAATTGTTGGCGGGAGACGTTCCCGGTCGGCGCGCCAGGGATGCCGCCCGGAGGGCCGGGACCCCGCAGCCTAGCCTTCGCACATTTCGGAGGGGCGGCTCTCAGAGCCGCCCGCAAGGAAGGCAAGGCGAGGAGGCCCGGCAGGCAGCCCGGCCCGAAGGGAGGCGCCCATGGATGCACGCATTGCGGCACGAAAAAGGCCCCCGGATTCCCGGAGGCCTGGTGATGGAAAATGTCAGGAGTGGACTCAGCGCACCTTGAAGAAGAGCACCAGCGCCACGATCAGGGCAAAGAGCGAGACCAGGTGGAAGCGCCACAGGATCTTGGAGTTGATGTCGCCCTTGCGGCGGTAGATCTCCTTGAGGCCGATCTGGAAATGGTGGTGGATGGGGGCCATGCGGAACAGGCGCTTGCCGCCGCTTGCCTTGAACCATCCGATCTGGAGCGCGACCGACAGGGCCTCGGCGAAGAAGACCACGCCGACGATCAGAAGGAAAAGCTCCGCCTTCACGAAGATGAACATCATGCCGATGGCGCCGCCAAAGCCGATCGAGCCGGTGTCGCCCATGTAGATCTCGGCCGGGGGGGAGTTGTACCAGAGATAGGCGCCCAAGGCCCCGATCATGGCGCCCGAGACGATGAAGAGCTCATCGACCTGGGGCAGGTGCGGAAGCAGGAGGTACTTCGACCAGATCGCGTTGCCGCTGATGTAGGCCACCAGGCCTGCGAAGAAGACCGAGGTGATGATGGGGATCGAGACCAGGGTGTCCAGGCCGTCGGTGAAGTTCACGCCGTTGGCGGTGGCCGTCACGATGAACGACATGAAAAGCACGAAGGCCCATCCGGGGATGTCCAGGGTGAAGAGCGAAGGCTTCACGAACGGAATGGCCAAATGGCCTTCGCGCAGGTGCGGGACCCAGTGCTGCACCGCGGTGGCCACCACCAAGGAGAAGGCGAAGTAGAGGAACAGGCGGAGCCGGGCCGAGATGCCGTCGGCCTTGGCCATGTAGTCCGCCTTGGAGAGCTTGCCCTTGGCGATGGCCCGCTTGGAGCGGATCTTGGCGATGTCGTCGATGGCGCCCACGGTGGCGTAGCTCACCAGGATCGCAAGGATGGCGAACACCGGGATGACGGGCTTGGCGAAGGCAAGCGACACCGCAAGCACTGTGATCACAAGCGGCAGGCCTCCCATGATGGGGGCCGTGGGGAACTTGCGGGTCTCGTCGAAGTCCGAGGTGAAGTCGAGCTTCTTGAGGAGCCGGATGTAGGAGGGCATCGTGAAGAAGACCGTGAGCGCGGCCACGATGGTGGCCATGCCGGCGCGGAAGAGGCGCCCTTCGAAGAGGGCGTAGCCCGTGAATTGCCAGAGCAGGTGGCTGATCATCCGTTTCCTTTCAATTCCCCGGCGACGCGGTCGAGCATCTCGGACCAGAGGTCGCGCAGGGAATCGCGCAGTTTGTGTTCGACCTTCCAGCCCAGCGCGCGCAACTTCACGTTGGAGCCGCAGAGGAAGGGGATTTCGTTGGCGCGCTCGCGGCGCGGGTCCAGTCGCAGCTGGACGGAGAGGTTGGTGAGGGACACGAGGTCCTCGGCCAGTTGGCGAAGGGGCAGGGACTGGCCCGAACAGACGTTCACGATGGAACCGGCGGTGCCGTTTTCCATCAGGGTCTGAAGGCCGCGGGCGGCATCGCGCACGTCCAGGATGTCGCGCAGGAGTTCCAAGTCGCCGGCGTACACCACGGGTTCGCCGCGCAGGAGCTTGATGCGCGCCAGCTGGGCGGCCATCTGGGGAAAGAGGTAGCGACGGCTTTCCCAGGCCCCGATGTGGTTGAACATCCGGGCGATCACGATGTGCTGGCCGAAGGCGCGGGCGGCTTGGCCGCACAGGGCCTCCACCGCGACCTTGGACACGCCCAGCACCGACATGGGCGTGGGGAGCTCCTCTTCGGTGCGTCCGCGGGAAGGGCCGCGTCCGTAGACCTCACCGGAGGACAGGGCCACGATGCGGGCCGTGGGGCAGTGCTTCCGGGCGGCGGAAAGCAGGTTGTGGGTCATCTCCAGGTTGGCGTCGAGGGTGGCCAGGGGATCGCTGTCCCCTTCCCCCACGGCATGCAGGCCCGCCAGATGGTAGATGCGGTCGGGCTTCCAGACCGACACCAGGTTGTCCACCAGCCGCGGGTCGCGCAGGTCGGCCTTCACATAGGCGGCACCGGTGCGGACGCGCCCCGAGACCTCGCCGCGACGGCCGGCCGCGACGAAAGGCCCTTGGCTTTTGGGCAGGAGCTTCAGGACCTGGAGGGAGAGGGCGTCGGTCCCTCCCGTGACAAGCACCGTCAAAGGTATTCCTCCAGGGATTCCCAGGCACGGTCGACGCGTCCGCGATCAAACCCGGAAAGGACCTCGGAGCGTCCGATGGCGCGAGCCAGCACGAAGCGGGCCGTTCCCCCTTGGGCCTTCTTGTCGCGGCTCATCAAGGACCAGGCTTCGTCGCGGGGGACCGGACCGAAGTGGGAGGGGAAGCCGAAAGCCTCGAAAAGCGCCGATTGGCGGGCCTCGCAGGCGGCGTCCCAGAGTCCGGCAAGGGACGAGAGCCGCGCGGCCGCACGCATGCCCAAGGCGATCGCCTCGCCGTGCAGGAGCGACTTGTACTTGGTGATGGCTTCCAAGGCGTGCCCGAAGGTGTGGCCGTAGTTGAGGAGGGCGCGCATCCCCTCCTCGCGCTCGTCGTTGGCCACCACCCAGGCCTTGATGCGGCAGCTCTCGCGCACCGCGTGGGCCATGGCCCAGGGGTCGCGGCGAAGCAGCGCGCCGGTGTTGTTCTCAAGCCAGGCGAAGAAGCCGGCATCCAGGATCACGCCGTACTTCACCACCTCGGCAAGGCCCGAGAGGTACTCGCGGTCGGGAAGCGTCTGCAGGATCTCCATGTCGGCCAGCACCAGGCGCGGCTGGTGGAAGGCGCCGATCATGTTCTTGCCAAGCGGATGGTTCACGGCGGTCTTGCCGCCCACCGAGCTGTCGACCATGGCAAGCATCGTCGTGGGCACCTGCACGAAGTCGATGCCGCGCTGGTAGGCCGATGCGACAAATCCTGTCATGTCCCCGACCACGCCGCCACCGAAGGCGACAAGGAACGACTTCCGGTCCAGCTTCTGTTCCAGGAGCCAGCCCAGGATCGCCCCGGCCCGTTCCCAGGTCTTGTGCTCCTCGCCCGAGGGGACTTCGTACACCGCAAGGCCGGGCCACGCGTGGCGCCATTCCTCAAGCACCTGGGGATGGGCGGCGGCGACGGTGGCGTCCACGATCACGGCGGGCTTTCCCAACTGCTTGCTGCGGCACAGTTGCGGCAGGAACCGTGCGATGTTGGTGCCGGTGAAGATGGGGTAGCTGCGGGTCCCGAGGTCGACCGTGAGGGCCTTGGAGCGCCACGGTTCGAGTTGGGTCACGATGCGCTCGGCCAGTTCCTCCCGGCTCACGGAATCCAGGGATTCCACCTGGAAGTCGGCCTGGGCGTAGAGCGGCGCACGTTCGGAGAGGAGCTTGCGGATCTTCTCAAGGCGGGCATCGCAGGAGAGGCCAGCCAGGAGCGGGCGGCTTTCCTTGCGCGACACCCGGTCGGCGATGACCTCGGGCTTGGCGTGCAGACCGATCAGGATGCCGTGACGATGGATGAGCGGCAGCGCCTTGGGGTGCAGCAGGGTTCCGCCTCCCAAGGAGATGACGCGCGGACCGTCGGCGACCAGGTGCTCCAACGCCTCGATTTCCAGATCGCGGAAGGCCGCCTCACCGCGTTCGGCGAAGATCTCGGGAATCGTCTTGCGATGCCGTGCCTCGATCCAATGGTCGGTGTCCTCGAAGGGAAGCCCCAGGATTTCCGCGACCTTGTGACCCACGCGACTTTTGCCGGTGGCCATGAATCCGGTGAAAAAAACATTCATCGCGGTGCTCCCAGAGCCCGTTCCATGGTATCCATCAAAGGAAATATGTCTTTTGTGATCCCGGATGCCGCCAGCCATTTCTGGCAGGACTGGGCTCCTTGGCCCACCAGCATGCCAAGGCCCGAGACCGTGATGGCTCCCCGGGCGCGGGCTTGGGCCAGAAACGGGGTTTCCAGCGGTTTGTAGACGATGTCGCAGGCGACCTGCCCGGGGCAGATGGCATCCACTGGAACGGGGGAAAGACCTGCTCCTTCGCCGCTTTCCATCCCCACCGTGGTGGTCTGGATGACAAGGCTCTGGCGCCCGCGGTTCCAGATCGGGAACTTGCCCAGCGAATGGATCTGCTCGCGGGGGAGCATGCCGGTGGCCTTCTGGGGGGAGCGTGCAAAGATGTCGATTCCGTGCGGCTTGAACCGGGTGTCGCTTGCAAAGCCGCGGGCCAGGGTCTGGGCCGATCCCCCGGATCCCAGGATCGCGATGTCCTGCTCGGCGATCCATTCCTCGAAGGTCTGGTCCTCCAGCTCCTCGGCAAGCGACCGGCGCAGGTTGTGCAGGAAGCCTTCGTAGTCGGTGGAATCGCCCTGCCACAGGCCGTCGGGCCCGCGCACGAGGGTGTTCACGGCCTCGAAGATGCCGGCGGCCGGTTGCAGGATGCGGCCGTTGGCCACAAGCCATCGGTACACCGACAACTTGTGGGGCACGGTGATGTTGCATCCGACCACGGTACTTTCGGCCTCGAGATGTTCCAGGGTCGTCTCAAGGTGTTCGGGCAGAACTTCCAAGGCCTCGTATTGGCCGGAAAATCCGGCCCAGGCGAAGGCGGCGTTTTGCATCAGTGGCGACAACGAATGGGAGACAGGATAGCCCAACAGGTAGGCTCTGGAATCAGACATGGCTCTCAAGGTAGCCAAGACTCAGGGACTGTGGCCCAAATGGCTTTCAAGCTTCTTCGAGCCGGGCAAGTCCGGCATCCACTCCGGCAAGGGCGGCCCAAAGGCATCCGCAGGCGTAGAAGTCGTAAAACAGGTCCTGATTGTGGGTGCTTGCGGTCGGGACCAGGATCTGATCCTGGAAGGTGACGAAGGTGTTTTCCAAGCCAGCGACCACGTCCACTCCGGCCTGGGAAAGCGGCTCCGAGACGGTGGCGCGGCGC
Organism: Fibrobacterota bacterium; assembly: GCA_039798005.1. Taxonomy (GTDB): domain Bacteria; phylum Fibrobacterota; class Fibrobacteria; order UBA5070; family UBA5070; genus JBDKGV01. The sequence goes on along the minus strand of JBDKGV010000005.1, from coordinate 24,423 downwards.
TTTCCATCAAAGATTCCGGCAAGGCTGGTCTCCAGATGGATGCCGTCGGCATCGGCCCGATGGATCTGCGAGGCCGTCTCCAGACCCATCAGGAAGGCGTGGACGAAGCCGCGGGAGAGCACGGCGAAATCGGTGGCGATCTGGAATTCCCCATGCCAGAAGCGGGCGGCTCCGGCGATGAGCCCGGCCAGTTCGTCCATCAGCGGAAGGTCCTCGTACCCGTAGCCCAACTGCGTTTCGGAAATCAGGCCTTCCCCTTGGAGGGTGCCCAGGATGTTGATGGACGTCGCTTGGAGGATGTCCAAGGCGGGTTCGGTCGGGCGTCCGGTCAGGATCTTTGGCAGGTTCATGGCTGGCTCCACAGGTTGAATGAAAAAAGACTCTCAAATCCAAGATAGGGGTTTGGCGGTGAATCAACCACTGACTGGGTGAATTTTCTTGGGGCCCTTTTCCTGCCCTGCTCGCACCCGGCTGTCCATGGTGCCCTGCCAAGGGTGCTCATCGGGCCTCCTCGCCATCCTTTCAGGACGGCTGTGGGGTCCGGGGCAGGAACGCGTGGCGCGTTGGCTTGTGGTGACGGTACCTTCTTGGACATGCGACGATTTTTGGCGGTGTCCTGCGTGTGGCTTCTGACGGGGTGTGGCCATGAGGCGACCACGGTTGCCCCGGTCCCGGCTCCAAGCCCTTTGGCCAGTCTCGACACCTCCGGTGCGTGCCTGGGCCATTGCGATGCCGCGACACCCACCACGCCTGTCGTCTCCGATACCGGAGGTCATGGCGATGTCACGACCTATGGCGGGGTGAACAACGCCAAGCCTTCCAGCGGTGGCGCGTGCAATTACGGGGAGACGGGCATCACCCACTACGCGGCCATTCAGGTGAACCTGCTGCCGGGAGACCTCCGGGGCCAGTGGCAGGGCGGGAAAATCTGTGGGCAGTGTGTGGAGATCAAGGCCCGCACCGCGGACGGATGGAAGCGCACCGTCGCCCGCATCGTGGACAAATGTCCGGACGGCAACTGCGGCATCGACCTGGGCGGGGCGCCGGCCACCGAACTCATGGGGGCTCAAGCGGGGCGCTACAGCGGATCATGGCGCTTCGTGTCCTGTGTCGGTGAAACCGGCGTCTTCGACGGGCCAGCCGCGCTGCATGTGAAAGGGGGGAGCAACGCCTGGTGGTCGCTGGTGCAGGTGCGCAACCCGACGGCTGCGGTGCTGGGGATGCGTTTGCGACCTGCCACCTCGCTTGGGGCATGGGATACGCTGACCTGGGCCACGGAGGCGGAGAATTTCTTCAAGGTCCCGACGCCGATCCTGTCCGATTCCACCACGCCCCGCGTGCTGGAGGCCTGGACCCGCGATGGTCGGGTGCACTCGTTGAGCCTGATGACCCGCTCCCTGTCGCGACCTGATACCAATCTGGCGTTTGACACCCTCCGCTAGATCAGGGCGTTGACTCGAGTTCAACGGGAGTCGTCGCGATCACGGCACGGGGATCCGGGAGCCGCGATACCTTCCGTGAAGATGTCAGCGTACGGAGGGGACTCGTGAAGATTGGAACAGCACTTTGGATCGGAATGGCCGGAATCGGCTGCTTCGGTGCGACGACGGCCCAAGCGACCACATTGTGGGCCGCACCGACCGGGAAAAGCGCCAATGCGGGCACCGAAGCCGCACCGTTGGACATCGTGTCGGTCATCAAGAAACTGGTGGCGGGCGATTCGCTGCTCTTGAAACCGGGCACGTATGCGATCCCCTACACCGCAGGGGCCAAGAACAGCCTGGTCTGTGCGGTGAAGGCCACCCAAGCGGCCCCCATCGTGGTGCGCAGCCCGGTGGGGCGCGCGGTCCTTGACTTCGGGTTCCCCGAGGACACCTACTTCCAGGACAGCTACGGCATCTCGCTCACGGGAAGCTGGTGGACCTTCGAGCGCATCGACGTGACGCGCGCCGGCTACCAAGGCACCTACGTGACGGGCGATCACAACACCTTCGACAATTGCAAGTTCTACAACAACCGCAACTCGGGGGTGGAGGTGAACAAGGGGGGCTCGAACACCCTGCTGCGCAACGTGGACTCGTACGACAACTACGATCCCAAGAAGACCGGGTCGATGTCCGACGGGTTTGCCATCAAGCAGACCATGGGGGCGGGCAACAAGCTGGTCGGCTGCCGCGCCTGGGGCAACTCGGACGACGGCTACGACACGTTCGACAGCCCCGAGTTCGTGACTCTCGACAGCTGCTGGGCGGCCACCAGCGGCTGGTACCACGGCGATCCGAAGGACTCGCGCTCCAACACCGCCATGAACGGCAACGGCTTCAAGATCGGAGGCCTTGGCCAGATCCAGAGGAACGTGCTGCGCAATTGCGTGGCCTTCGGGAACAAGGCCCGCGGCTTCGACCAGAACAGCAATACCGGCGGGATCACCCTGAAGAACTGCACCTCCTACAAGAACGGGACGCAGAACTACTCGTTCGCCGCGACCCTCGCCGCGGGTGAGAAGAACGTGTTCACCAACAACATCTCGCTCTCGCCGGGCAGCGCCGACCAGATCACCACCGCCACCTCGACCACCAACACATGGAACAGCTTGAGTGCCGCGGCGAGCGACTTCCTGAGCACCGACGTCTCCCTGGCGCTCCCGGCCCGCAACGACGACGGATCGATCCCGGCCAGCGCCTTCCTGCGCCTGAAGACCGGCAGCAAGCTGATCGATGCGGGAACGAACGCAGGGCTTTCCTTCCTTGGCAAGGCCCCCGACCTGGGCGCCTTCGAGTCGGTGCCCGGGACGACTGGACTCACCGTTCAGGTGCCGGGGCGCAAAGCCATGGTCGGCTTCAGGAACGGGCAGTTGCAGGCGGAGTTCCGGTTGGACGGGGATGCGACGGTGCGGTTGAGTCTGGTCGCGGTGGACGGACAGATTTTGTCAAGGATCGAACGGACCTTGAGCACGGGCGAGCACGCGCTGGCCTTGCCCTGGACGGCGCGCGGCGTGGCCTTTGCCGTACTGGAGCGCGACGGGGCGCCGTGGCTGCGGTCGACCCTGGCAAAGCACTGATCTTCCCTGATCCGCATCCTTCCTTCCCTCGAGGTCCTGCCGTGCGTGCATTCCATCTGTTGCTCCTTGCCATGTTGCTTGCGGTCGGTGCCCATGCCGGGCATCTGGTGGTGGCCCCTGGCGGGACATCCGCCGGAGCCGGAACCAATGCATCGCCGCTGGATATCGCCACGGCGGTCCTCAAGGTGGCTGCGGGTGATACGATCCTCGTCACCGACGGGATCTACCGTCTTGCGACCACGATCGCCATCGATTCGAACAACAACGGCGCCGAGGGCAAACGCAAGCACCTGGTCGCCGCAGCCGGTGCCAAGCCCGTCTTGGACTACTCGACGCAGCCCTATGCCACAAGCAGTCGTGGCATCCTGCTCCAAGGCGACTGGTGGCATATCGAGGGGCTGGAGATCCGCTTCGCCGGGGACAACGGCATCAAGATCGAGGGAAGCCACAACCGGATCGAGCGCTGCGTGCTCCATCACAACAAGGACAGCGGAATCCAGTTGGGCTTTGCGCACGAGACGGTCAATCCCGACGGGCTGAACTGCGCCTTCAACGAGATCGTCAACTGCGACTCGTACATGAACTTCGACCCGGACACCAAGGGCGGCAACGCCGACGGGTTCGCCTGCAAGATGCACAACGGCAAGGGGAACGTGTTCCGGGGGTGCCGAGCCTGGCACAATTCCGACGACGGCTGGGACCTCTACGAGACCGACTGGGGCGTGGAGATCACCGATTGCTGGAGCTGGCACAACGGCGACCAGACTCACTTCGACTCGATCTACCTCGCGCTCAAGGGCACGAAGATGAGTTCCTTCTCCGGCAACGGCAACGGCATCAAGCTGGGCGGCAACGGCACCGGGGGCGATTCCAAGGGGCAGCATGTCGTGACGCGCTGCGTGGCCTTCAACAACCGGTTCCGTTCGCTCAAGGGCTTCGATCAGAACAGCCACAAAGGCGGGGTGGTCGTGCGCAACAGCGCGGCTTGGAACAACGGCTACAACTTCATGTTCGAGCTCGACGCCACCGGTTCGACCAACGAGTTCACCAACAACATCTCGTTCAGCCCGAAATCGGGAACCGGGTTCGAGTTCTCGCCGGGAGCGATTCTGAAGAACAACAGTTGGCAGCTTTCCGTCACCGCCAATGCGGCGGACTTCATGGATACGACCGAGGCGGGGGCGGCGGCGGCGCGTCAAGCCGGCGGTGGCTTGCCGGACAACGGGTTTGCGAGGCTGGTTTCCAGCAGCGACCTCATCGACAAGGGCCTCAACATCGGCCTGCCCTTCCAGGGCGTGGCCCCCGACTTGGGTGCCTTCGAGACTGTGCCCGGGACAACGGGGCTCGCCGATGCCGGAAAAATGACAGAATCCGTCCTATGGAAAAGCGGAGCCGTGGACCTGACCGTGGACCTTCCCGAGGCCTCGTCCTTGAAGGTGACGGTGATCGATCCCTCAGGACGGAATCTGTCGAGTCCCTTGCGCTTCGATCTTGCGGCGGGAGTCCGGACGGTGCGCGTTCCCGCAAACCGTGCGCGCCTGGCCATCGTGCTGGTGGAGCGCGACGGTCGTCCTTGGAAGACGTTGGGGATCGCCGGGCTCTGACCGACGGACCGGTGGGGCGTCGGTCGGCGACGCTCGCGCCAACGCGCCAGGGATGCCGGCCGTCAGGCCCAAGACCCCCGCAGCCCCGGATTGTCGCGCTCCGCACGTTTTGGGGGTGCGGAGGCTTGGCAGGCAGCCCGGCCCCGCCGTCAGGCGGGGAGGCGCCCCAAACGAAAAGGCCGGGACTTGCGCCCCGACCTTTTGTCAGAATCTGTCTTAGACGTTGAAGAGGAAGTTCAGGATGTCGCCGTCGTTGACGACGTATTCCTTGCCTTCGGAGCGCATCAGGCCCTTCTCCTTGCAGGCGGCCTGGGTGCCGTGGGTCTCGAAGTCCTTCCAGCCGATGGTCTCGGCGCGGATGAAGCCGCGCTCGAAGTCGGTGTGGATGACGCCGGCGCAGGCCGGGCCTTTCCAGCCCTTGCGGAAGGTCCAGGCGCGCACTTCCTGCACGCCGGCGGTGAAGTAGGTCTGCAGGCCAAGCAATGCGTAACCGGCGCGGATCACCTGGTCAAGGCCCGATTCCTCCAGACCCAGGTCCTTGAGGAACTCGACCTTCTCGGCGGGCTCAAGCTGCGAGATCTCTTCTTCGATCTTGCCGGAGATGACCACCACGCCGGCGCCTTCGGTGGCGGCATGGGCGCGCACGGCGTCCACGTAGGCGTTGCCGTCGGGCAGGTCGTTCTCATGCACGTTGCAGGCGTACAGCACGGGCTTGGCCGTCAGGAGCTGCAGTTCCTTGAGGATCTCGGTCTCGTCCTCGGAAAGCTCGATGCCGCGCACGCACTGGCCTTCGTTCAGACGGGCGTACACCTTCTCCCAGACCGTCACGGCAAGCTTCGCCTTGTTGTCGCCGGAGCGGGCGACCTTCTCGTCCTTGTTCTTGCGCTTTTCCACCGAGTCCATGTCCTTGAGGCACAGCTCGGTGTCGATGATGCCGATGTCGCGCACAGGGTCGATGCCGCCTTCCACGTGGGTCACGTCGTTGTCGTCGAAGCAACGGACCACGTGCAGCACGGCATCCACCTCGCGGATGTGCGACAGGAACTGGTTGCCCAACCCTTCGCCCTTGGACGCGCCGCGCACCAGGCCTGCGATGTCCACGAACTGCATCACGGCCTTCTGGATGTTGCGGGGCTTCACGACCTCAGCCAGGCGGTCGATGCGCTTGTCCGGCACGGTCACGGTGCCGACGTTGGGCTCGATGGTGCAGAAGGGGTAGTTGGCGGCCTGGGCACCGGCGGCGGTGATGGCGTTGAAGATGGTGGACTTGCCGACGTTCGGCAGTCCGACGATTCCGCACTGGATTCCCATTTCGCTTTTCCTTCTGCAAATGACCTGAACAGGCGCAGCGGCATCCATGAGGGATGCGGCACCACCGATAACGGGTGACAAGGTAGAAACAGCAAGGCTGGCAGGGCTCTGGCGCCCGGGCGGGCTGCCTGCCAAGCCTCCGCTTCGCGGGGGTCTTGGGCATAGCCGGCATCCCTGGCGCGATGGCCTTGAGGTTGCACTCCGGTCAGCGGCAGTTGTTAAGTATTTCTTTACAACTGGCTCCATGCTCAATTCACTCTCCATGCCCTTGACGGTCCGTCTGATCCTGTGTGCCTGCCTTGCCACGGTCTTTGCGGCGGATTCGCCCGTCGCAGGGCCGCCGTCGTTGGTGAGGCATGCCAAGTCCGCCAAGGGGTTCTGCCCCAAGGGGTGGACCTTGGAAAGGGTTGAAAAGGGCGATCTGAACGGCGACGGGAAACCCGATCTTGCCTTCCTGTGTCTGCAGCAAAGGCGGGATTCCCTCGCCGCCGACGATCCCGGATTCTTGACCAAGGTTCGGATCCTTGGCGTGGCCTTGGCGCAGGGGAAGGACTACCGCCTCGTGGTCGGCAATCGCGACTTTCTTCCGGCGATGGAGGATCCCGCCATGGACGACCCCGTCGGTTCCATTTCCATCGGCCATGGGGAATTGTGGGTGTCCAAGCGCTTCTGGACAAGCCGGGGATCTTGGTGGACATCCGACGAGGATTTCGTGTTCGCCCTGCAGAAGGGTTGCATGCGGTTGGTGCGGACTCGCGGATCCTCGATGCACCGGGGGATGGGGGTCATCATCGAGATGTCACACGACTTGTTGACCGGACGGACCTTGCGCACGGTGAGCCTGGTGGATGGCGCGGCGCCGATCGATCCGGCCGATGAAAACCACCGGGATTCGACGTGGAGGGTGGAGCCGGGAGCACCCGTGTGCTTGGACACCCTGAAGGAATGGAACCCGTGACGACCATGAGGCGCAATCGGGCAAAAGAGCCTATCTTGAGGGCATGAGACTGCTTCCAATGCTGCTGGCCGCGACCGCCCTGGTCCAGGCCGCGAATGTTCCGACCTATTCCGTCAAAGTGTACAAGGACGACTCGGTGCGTCTGGCCCCCGGCGTATTGAAGATCACGTCGGTCAAGGATCTGCGCGTGCTGGGGAAAAACAACGTCCGCCTGCTGGGATCGACGGCCGTGGGCGTGTTCCAGGAGCGGATGGTGCTCTGGTCCAGCGATCCGGTGGATCTCTCCGTGGAGAACCTGCTCAAGCGCTGGTTCCCGGCCGCAGAACCGGTGAAGACGGAATCCGTCAAATTGGCGGTGGTGCCCGACAGCGCGAAGGGCCTGGTCAAGGATTCGACAGTGAAGGCGCTTGCCGACACGACCCGCAAGGACACGGCAAAGGCCCTGCCCATGGCCTCGGTGCGGGTGGAGATCCTGTCCTTCGAGACGTGGTCGGTTCCGACCACCAACCCCGCCAAGGCGCGCGCCAAGGTGCGCCTGCGCATCCTGGCGGATGAAGAGAATTGGCAGGGCAAGATCGCCGAGGTCGAGGCGGGGGCCGATCGTGACGGTTTGAACACCCCTGAGGACCAGGCGGAACTCCTGCGTCTGAGCTTGCGCAAGGCGATGCTGGCCTTTCTCGATCAGGATTGGCGTCGTGCCCAGCCGCTGGAATCCAAGGGCGAGCCGGGCCCCGAGCCCGACGTCTGGACCGATGCGCTCAAGCGCGCGACGGACAAGCCCAGTGCTGCGACCCGGACCTTGGCGCATCTGGACTTGACCTGGGGCGTGGCCGGGTTCGGATTTTCGGGTCGGGGAGCCGTCTACTACGAGCCCGAGGAGGATTGGAACAAGGAGTATTGGGCGGCGCTTCGCTTGCGCGACCCCAGGCTCGATGGCGCCAAGCAGACCGAGGCCTGGGTCGGGGAGGTCGGTGGCGGCTTGGGCTGGCAGCGCCGGTTGGGCGCCAATGAATCGCCCTGGGTGCTGGTGAATGCCGCCGGTGGACTTCTGGGAGTGGAACGCTTCACGGAGATTTCCAAGACCGGCAAGGGCCGCGAAGGAGGAGTCTATGTCGGGATCGAGGGGCGTTCGGGAGGACGCTACGAACCGGCTGGAACCCCGGGCATCTCCGGGGAGGCCGGATTGCAGGCCGCCCTGCGGTTCCCCTCCAGCATCCAGACCTTCGACATTGGATTCTATCTCGATGCGGGCTGGAGATTCTGATGGCCGTCCCGAACCTTTCCGTATGCATGATCGTCAAGAACGAGGAAAGTCATCTCCCGGCGCTTTTTGAATCGATCAAGGATCTTCCCTGCGAGCTGATCGTCGTGGACACCGGCTCGACCGACCGCACCGTGGAGATCTGCAAGGCGGCGGGAGCCAAGGTGGTGAACTGGGCGTGGCGCAATGATTTTGCCGCGGCGCGCAACGTGAGCCTGGAGCACGCCACCGGTCGCTGGATCGTGTGGTTCGACGCCGACGACAAGGTGCCGGCCGAATCGATCCCGCGCATCGTGGAGCTGGCCAGTGCAAGGCCCACCAAGGCCTACGGGTTCCTGGTGAAGAACAGCCAGGAGGTCAACCATGCCGGCAGCTTCTTCTCGCAGCTGCGCATGTTCCCCAACCATCCGCGCCTGCGCTTTGTCAGTCCGGTGCACGAGCAGATCTATCCGGCGCTGACGGCTGCCGGCGTGCCCATCGAATACACCGATCTCCTGGTCCTGCACACCGGATACACGACTCCGGAGGTGATGAAGCAGAAGCAGGGCCGCAACCGGGAGATCCTCAAGGATGCACTGGCAAGCGAGGCATCGGACGCCATCAAGTGGTACCAGTTGGCGGCGGCCGAAAAGGCCCAAGGCGACAACGTCAAGGCCGAGGAAGCCTTCCTCAAATGCCTGGACCTGCTTTCCAAGGGCGACGCGAACCAGCACCTGCGGACCATCGCCCCGGCGTTCCTGGCCTTGACCGTGGAGCAGTTGCGGGGCCCCGAGGAGGCGCGGATCGCCTTGTTCAAACATGCCTCGGAGACCTTCTCGGAATGGCATCCGTCCCAATTGTCGGCCGCCTCCAAGCTGGTGGCCAAGACCCAAGGGGACGACGCGGCCTTGGACTTCTGGGAAAAGACCTTCGATCCCGTGATGCGCCCGACCCTGCTTCCCATCGATGCCACCGAGGCTTGCTTGGAATCGCTGACATGGCTTGGCAATTACTGGAAGCCAAGGCACGACCGGCTCGCGGTGGCCGTCTTGCGTCTGCTCAAGACCATCCTCGAAGGCACGAAGGTGCCGCGCCGTGCCCTGCCCGACCTCTACATGGCCCACGGCCTTCCGGAGCGGGCGGGCGAGTTGTATGCGTGGTGCATCGAGATGGACGGAACCGATCCCTCCAACTGGGCGGGGCTTGTGAGCGCCTTGCGCGCGCTTCGCGACCCCAATGCCGATCAGTACCTGGCCGCAGCGCGGGAGCGATTCCCTCAGGATGCGCAGCTTTCCAAGCTGTGAGGGCATCTCGGTTCTTGCGAAGTGCCTGAGCGGTACGATCCCGGCGTTTGAAAAGTTCTAGATTCAGCTCCGTTGTTCCTTTCCTGCATTGGAGTGTCGGATGCGAAGTTTGTCTGGGCTTGTCCTTGGGCTGGGTGCCTGTGCGTTTGGTGCGATGTACAGCGGTACCGCATTGGATCTGGTCGGGAAACCGGTGGCCGGAGCGGTGGTCGTCTTGAACGGAACCGGTGATTCGGTGCGCACCGCAGGGGATGGCAGTTGGTCACTGGCCCGAACCACGGGAATCGCCCTGCGCGAAAAGCTCGTGGTCGGAACAAGGCATCTGTTGGCGCGGGAAGGCGGGCGGTTGCGACTGGCCTTTTCGGGGGGTGATGCCTTGGGGCGCGGGGCGCGGCCAGGTGTCGCGGCGCCGTCGACGGGGCTGGCTGCGCGCGCCGCCGGGGTTGCCGACACGCTGGTGGTGCGATGGAAGGGCAAGCGCTTGGTTCGCATGCCGTCACCGGGGAAGGATTCGACAGGCATCAAGCTGCGACTGGATACGGCTTGGTCCGATGACGGCGGGATCGCTTGGAATCCCGGGGTTTGTTACGGGAGCCTCTTCGACCGTCGGGATGGACGGACCTACCGGACCATCCAGATGTGGGGCCGGGAGCCTTGCGGCACCGGGTCGTGGCGGGATGCGGGGATGATGGCCGAGAACCTGGCCTATGCGGTACCGGGCTCGGTGTGCTATGGCGGTTCCAGCGATTCGTGCGCCAAGTACGGACGCCTGTATTCCTGGGGCGAAGCCTTGGGACTTGGTGCCAGTGGCAACGTAAGCTTGGCGGGGGCCAAAGGGCGTCGGCAGGGGATTTGCCCGGATGGCTGGGTGGTTCCCGATCTGTACGCTGCAGACACCACCTACGACTACCGAGGGCGCTCGCGCCAAGGGTGGCTTGGGGACACCGTGACGGTGACCGTGGATCGCAACGGGTTTCGCGGGCTGCCGTCGGGGTATCAAACGGCCTCGGGGGGCTTTGCCGACGCTGGGCAGCGCGCTTATCTCTGGTCGATGCAGGAGAATGCGGCCGACACCGCCATGGGGGATTGGTTCGATCAAGGGACGCCGACTCTGCACTATGAAAGGAATCGGGTGCGACTGGCCAAGGCCGCGCGTCTTGCCATCCGCTGCCGCCATGCCTACCGGGACACCTTGGTGGAAAAGGTCCAGGTCTCCGCCGGGGTGATGGATGAGGTCGGAACCCCTTCGATGTTCCGGACCGACACCGTGCAGGTCTTGCGTTTCCCCGATGGTGGTTCGGCCACGGTGACCTTCTCGGCCAAGGCCATCCACCCCGAGTCCGTGCTGCGGGTCGCAGGTGCGACCGGGCCATGGACGCTCACCTTCACCAAGGACACGACCGTTGCCATGGTGGCAAGCCTGGGAGCGGGAACCAAGACGACCCCGTTGCGCGTGGTGTTCCGGGATCAGGCCTTTCCGGGATGGAACCCGAAGGTGACCTACGGGACGGTGACGGATGCGCGCGACGGACGCAGCTACCGGACGGTGCAGGTGGGCACCCGGACCTGGATGGCGGAGAATCTCGCCGTTGATGTGAACGGAAGCGTCTGTGCGGGCGGGACGGCGGACAGTTGCGCGCGCTACGGCAGGCAGTACACCTGGACGCAGGCCTTGGGCATTTCCGACATCTACTTGGATTCGGGACTGAACAATTACACCTACCGTCAGGGTTTGTGCCCGACGGGATGGCATGTTCCGCTTTCCCATGAATGGTCGGATCTGGAGACCCAAGCCAAACGTGTGCTCGGGGCGGATTCGGTGGCGTGGGGACGCGCCTTGGCGCTGCCTTCGGGCTACTCCGACTTGGCGCCGCAGGAAGACCGCTTGGGCATGCGATTGCTGCCCGCCGGCAGTGGAATGGTGGGGGAGCCGTTCGTCGACCAGGGAACCGCGGCCCGGTTCTGGATCGCGCAGGACGTCAACAACGCCAAGGCTTCCGTGGGTGGTCTGATGCGGAACAAGACGGACTGGGTGGCGGCGGAGCCATACGTTCTCAAACGCTCGCTCCTGTCGGTGCGCTGCGTGCGCTGATCGCCGCCGGTTCCTTCGGGACGCGTGACGGAACCCGATGCCTCGCCCCGAGGAGATGGGCGGATCCTGACAAATGAAGAAGGCCCGGGGCGGATGCCCCGGGCCTTTGTTGTTTTCTGTCAAATTGGAAAGCCCCGGGTCAGAAGGCCTTCTCGATCTTGGCGGCGAACGAACGCTGGTCCACGGCGAACAGGTCGGAGTGGTCGTCCGCGCCGCGCTGCTGCCAACGCAGCGAGTGGATGGCAAGGTCTCCTTCGGATTCGCCCAGGAGATCATAGGCGTACAGGGAGAGCTTCGTCGCGGCCGGCAGCTTGAACTGCAGGCCCATGTTCCACTTGACCATGGCGTCGCGGGTGATGTTGGCGTAGTCCATGCCCTTGGCCTCGTCCACGGCGGCGATGGAATCACGTCCATCCAATCCCCAGAACACCCGCATGTCGGTGTGGATCGTCATCCACGGGAACGGCTGGACATCCACCCAGAACTTGGTCACGTTCGAGGCAAGGCTCAGGAAGCTCGAGCCATCGGCGGTGATCTGGGTCTTGACCGGGTTCACCGTGGTGGTGGTGGTCGGCGAGGCGGAGTTGACCACCGGGATGTAGCTGCCGTCGGGCATCTGGGCATACACGGGGTACTGCTTCACGGTTCCGTCCACCAAGGTGTCACGGGTGTAGCGGGCGATGGCAAACTGGGTCGCCTGACCGTCCACGTCGGTGTTCACGACCATCTGCACGCCATGGTTGGCACCGACCGAGACCCAGCGGTTCTTCCACGAGGCTTCCAAGTCGATGTCCAGGTGATTGTATTCGCCCACGTTCACGATGCGGAAGAGCTTCTGGTCCCAGGCGAACAGGTCACGCACCATGTTGTACGAGATGCTGGGCGCCACGCTGGCTTCGTTGAACTGATGGGTCGAGGTGAGCTCGAAGGAGTAGACCTTCTCGGGCTTGAGCTCGTGGAGCTGTTCCTCGGTCACGCCGTAGACGATGGCCGATCCCAGTCCCGGCTTCTCGCCCGGCTTCTCGAAGTGCACCTGCGTGTACGGCTGATTGTTGTCGTTGAAGTTGTTGCGGTTGAACTCGTAGTTGTCGGCCGAGCCGTTGTTCGACGAGGTCTGCCCGATCAGCTTGATGCTGTGCCCCTTGGCAGGCTGATAGACGAGGGCGAGCTTTCCGTTGTGGGTTCCGCCCAGGTCGATGGTGCGGGTGTGCCCGTCCCAACGGTAGCCGGCATGTACGCCAAGAATGTCGCTCACGTCGTAGAAGCCTTCGGCGTACACCGCGTTGTTGTAGTAGGTCACGTCGGACACGATCTTGTGGGTGGCCTTCTCCGCTTGGGCGTTGCGGCCGGAAAGGTCGTCGCCGATCTCGTCGATGCGCAGCTCGTAGCCTGCGGCCAACTGGAGCTTGGGGACGCTCTTCAGGAGATACAGGGCGCCAAGCGTGTAACGGCGTTCCCCGAAGGTCTCCTCAATGAACGAATTGCGCTCGTCATTGGCATAGGTTTCGGCATAGCCCGCGCGCATCTCACGCTGGATGCGGTTGGTGTTGCCGTCCCAAGCCAAGTGCAGCTTGACTTCGTTGTCGCCGACCGGTTGACTCCAGGTGGCGTCGGCCAACAGGTTCTCGGAGACGTACTCACGCCGGTTGGTGGCCCAGGATTCCGTCTGGCTCCAGAGCGGATCAGTGGGGCTCACGCTCTTGCCGTCGATCAATGCGCTTCCGGCGGTCTTGGGGGCTGCGTTGCGCAGGGAGACCAAGGACAGCGAATCGGAAAGCCAAGCGGCACGCGCTCCGGCGGTGTCGGTGGAGGCTCCGATGCGGGTGGTCCAGCTCTTCCAGGCTCCCTGGGCGTCGAGCAGGTTGCCGGTCTTGCCGATCGAGTCGACCACCGAGTTCCACTTGGCGTTGGCGGCCACGGCATCACCGGGGTTGCCCAAGACGGTCGGCCAAGGGTCCTTTACGAAAAGTCCTCCGGCCTCGCTGACCTGACGCGAGCCGCGCATGTAGACGCGCAGGCGGTTCCAGTTCCAATCGAGGCTCGAACGCCAATTGCCCGGTGTGGACCAAGCGCTGCCGTCGGCGGGAACTCCGCCCGGATTGGGCTTGCCAGAGGGGTAGGGCCAGTGAGGGTTGCCGTACAGGCGGGAATTGCCGTTGCCCACGCCGTCGGACTGCTTCCAGCCCAGGGTGGCGACCAGTTCGTGGCCGGTGGCGGGAGTGGAGTAGCTGCGAATGTCCACTTCCTTGCTGGTCTGTCCCAGGTTCTTCCACATGCCGCCCTGCACCGAGGCCTCGATGGCGTTCTTGCCATTGACCTTGCGGGTCACGATGTTGACGATGCCGGCGATGGCTCCGGAGCCGTACACGAGGCCGGCCGGGCCGCGCAGGACTTCCACGCGTTCGACATCGCCCAGGAGGCCGAGCTCGACTTCCTGGAAGAAGCCGTCGCGCGCCTCGGTGTTCATCTTGTGGCCGTTCACGAGCACGATGAACTTGGTGTTGCGGTCGTTGGCGACGCCGCGCATGCCCCACTGCATGCCGTTCCATTTGTTGTACATGTACTGGAACCCGGGCACGTAGATCTCAAGGAGCTCCGAAAGGTGTCGGGCACCGGACAGGTCGATCTTCTCCTGACTGATCAAGGTCATGGAAATCGGCGACTTGGCCAGATCAAGCTCCAGGAACGATCCCGTCTGGAGCTTGATGTTCATCAAGTCGGAGAGCGAGAGATTCTCGTCCTCAGTTTGAGCAAAGGCAAGGCCTGAAGCCAAGCAGAACGCGAGCGCGAACTTCTGCATATGTCCCCCTTTGATCCGGCTCCAATCCCTGGGCGCCGGTCAAAGTTCAGTATTGCAGAATTGTTACGTACAGTCAAGAAGAATTCTCATCCCGGCCTTTTTTGATCCGGGGGAGGTGTTCCACAGGATGGGATGCCGGGAGCGTTCAAGGGAAGGGCTTGACCGGGGCGACGGGCGGATCCCGACAATGAAGAAGGCCCGGGGCGGATGCCCCGGGCCTTTTGTCGTTTTCTGTCAAATTGGAAGGCGCCGGGTCAGAATGCCTTGTCCAGGCGGACGGCGAACTGGCGGTTGTCGATCGCATAGAGCTCGTTGCTGTTTGCGTCGAACTTGTACTGCAACCTCAAGGCGTTTTCGAGCCCGTCGTCCTTGGTTTCACCGGCGAGAATGTTGTAGACGTAGATTCCAAGCGTCCAGTTGTCCGGGAATGCAAGGTGGGCGCTGGCGTTCCACTTCACGATCGCCTTGTTGCTGATGTCGAGCATGTCCACCTTGGAATTCTTGGTGTAGCCTTCACCCTTCTCCAACGCCTTGATGGAAGAATCACGACCGCTGTATCCCCAGATGATGCGGGTATCGGTGTGCAAGGTGAGCCAGGATGTCGGACGGACATCGAGGAAAACCTTGGACAGATGGGTGGGCAGGTTGAGGAAGTTGCTGCCATCCTGGGTGATGCTTGCGAAGATCGAGTTGTAGTAGTACTTCTCCTCGCCGGTGATGCGGGGGTAGTACTGCCAGACGCCCTCGGTATTGATGGAGTCGTAGAAGGGCGTGCCGCTGTGGGTCGGCTTGGTCAACGTATCGCCTGCGGCGCTCACGTCCATTCCGACGGGGAGCTGCCAGGTGTGATTGAATCCGAAGTCCACATAGGAGCTCTTCACGGAAGCCTCGATCTCGGCGCTCACGAACTGGTATTCGCCGGTGTTGTCGACGCGGAAGCGGCTCTGATCCCAAGCGAGGAGATCCACGACCTGGTTGTAGGACACGCTGGGAGAAATGTAGGCGGTCGCTCCCTTGGGCAGCTTGATGTCATGCGTGCTGACCAGCTCGTAGGAAATCGTCCGCTCCGGCTTGAGCTTGTGAAGCTCCTCGGGAGTGGCGGGCAGGAAGGCGGGGGTCCAGGAGTTCGGATGCTGAGTGGGACTGTCCTGGAAGAATGGCCGGGTGATCACGTTCCCGAAGTCGTCGTAGAAGTAGCGGTTCGGTTCGTAGTTGTCCGCCGACGGGTTGTTGGTCGAGGTCTGGACGATGGCCTTGATGCTGTGTCCCGTGGCCGGCATCCAGATGGTCGCGAATTTTCCGTTGAGCGTCCCACCCTCCTCAATCGTGCGGGTGTGGCCGTCCCAGCGACCACCGAATCCCAGGGAGACTTGAGGAATCAGGTCATACATGCCCTCGACATAGAGCGCGTTGTTGAAGTAGTTCACCGGCGTGAGCGTCCTGTGCCGGGTGGTCTTGTTTCCAAAAAGGGAGAAGTAATTCTTGCCCTCGAGGTCGTCTCCGATCTTGTCGAACCGGAATTCGTAGCCACCGGCCAACTGCAGGTTCTGCACCCGCTTCATCAAGTAGGTTCCGCCGAGCGTATACCGCTGTTCACCGGATGTCTCCTGGATATACCCGGCTTGCGTCCCCTGCTTTCCGACTTGATCCATTCCGGGAATGTCGGCGACTTGCGTACGGTTGGTATTGCCGTCGATCGATGCCTTGAACTTCATCTGATCGTCGTCGAATGATTTCGTCCAAGCCGCCTCGATCATCACGTTGTCCGCGACGTACTCACGGGACTTGGCGAGATCCTCGTTGATTCCCCCGGAATAGGGATTGTCAGTGCCAAGGAAGGGGCGTCCGTTGATCCACTCCAAGGGCCTTGGTGAACCGGAGACGACGGAATCCTTGTCAAAGGTGTGTGGCCAGGGATCGGCGGGCATCATGCCACCGACATTGTGCACCTGATGGGAAACGCGGGCCTGCAGGAAAAGCTGGTCGGTTTCGAAGGTTCCGCCCATCTTCCAGCTGCCAGGATTGGATTGGGCACTGCCATTGGCAAGGATTCCTTGGGTTGCATCATGATCCTCCCAAGTCGGGTATGGCCAACCCGGAGCCCCGTAGATGGTGTTGGCCATGTTGCCCCTGCCTTCGGACGCGCTGTAGGCGCCGTAGACGGTCATCTTCGATCCGTTCGGGGCCGTGCGAAACGCGGTTCCTTCCAACAGGCGCGTATTGTTTTGGAGACTTCCCCAAGTGCCGAGGGTGGAGGACAGTTCCGTGCGGTTGGTCTCGGCACGGCGGGTGACGATGTTGATGATACCCGCGATCGCCCCGGAGCCGTACACCAAGCCGGCCGGGCCTCGCAAGGCTTCGATGTGACCGATCTCATTCATGCCAGGGAGCTCGGTCTCCTGGAAGAAGCCGTCACGGGCTTCGGTGTTCATCTTGTGACCGTTGACCAGCACGATGAACTTGGAATTGCGATCGTTCATCACGCCGCGCATGCCCCAAGTGATGCCGTTCCACTTGTTGAGGCTGTAGGTGAAGCCGGGTACGTAGATTTCCAAGAGCTCGGACAGATTCCGGGCCCCCGTCAGTGAGATCTGTTCCCGCTTGACGACGGTCATGGAAATCGGCGACTTGGCCAGATCAAGCTCCAGGAATGATCCCGTCTGGAGCTTGATGTTCATCAAGTCGGAGAGCGAGAGATTCTCGTCTTCGGTTTGAGCAACGGCAAGGCCTGAAGCCAAGCAGAACGCAAGTGCGAACTTCTGCATATATCCCCCTTTGATCCGGCTCCAATCCCTGGGCGCCGGTCAGAGTTCATTATTGCAGAACTGTTCCATGAAGTCAATGGAAAACTGCAGTTCCTTTGTCAGGATTTTCGGGCTATCGGGGAAGCAGGAAAAATCGACCGGAGAATCGCTTCAATGCGAAGGGATGCCCATAAATACTGGACAAGTTAAGTTGGGTCAAGATCTTCTTCAGGGGGCCGCAGTGGAATCCGGCGCCGGAAAACAGCAGGCCGTGGGTCCATTCGGGAGGAATCTCCTCGACATGGTGGGTCACAAGGAGCATCGGCAGATCGGGCTGATCACGGGCAAGCCGGGAGAGATGGATCAGGAGCTCCTCACGCGCGGCCGGATCCAGTCCCGCGAAGGGTTCGTCCAAAACCAGGAAACGAGGTTTGGCATTCAGGGCGCGGGCGATCAGGGCCTTGCGGCGTTCCCCGAGTGAGCAGGTGCGATAGGTCTGTTTTCCCTTGTCGCCAAGACCCAGGCGAGTCAGTTCCGCGCGGGCGCCTTGGCGATCGGCCCGGGTCGGTTCATCGAACAGCACGCCGATGGTTCCCAAGCGCGCCGAAGCCACGAGGTCCTCCAGCGTCAAATTCTCCGGAAAGAGGCGTTCGAGGGCTTCTCCGGCAAAGCCGACCTCCTTCCGGAGATCGGTGATGTCCATCGTGCCGAAGGTCTTCCCCAGGATCGTGAGCTTGCCTTGCCAAGGCTGGAGGCGCCCCTGAAGAGTCTGGGAAAGGGTGGTCTTGCCGCAGCCGTTGGGTCCGAGGATCACCCAACGTTCGCCTTCGCACACGGTCCAGTCGAGTCCGGAAAGGATGGTGCGCTCGTCGCGCCGCAGCTCCAGCCCGGAGGCTTCCAGGACGATTCTTGTCAATTCGATGCCAGGCCCAGCGTTCCGAAGGACGGGATGGCAGGAGACTTCGGGGAAACCTGCTGCGGTCTTGCCGCCGACGGGGCGTTGGCAGGAATGCCGACAGGCTGGATCGCGATCCCGGCCGCTGCCGCGACGGGTTGGGATTGACGCTCGGCCACCGGGCGCTCGACCGCGGGGTAGCCGCCTTGAGCTGCCGTGGCGAAGGCCGCAAGCTGGCGGGCATGCACTTCCTCGGGGCGTTCGGAGGACAGCCAGGAAAGGTACGGGCTTCCGCGCCACGACCAGCTCATCACGTTCTCGCATCCGGCTTCGCAGGCAAGGCGCGTGGCGAGCTCCACATGCCCCTCCTCGGCTTGGGTGATCCGGTAGTTCTTGATCCAGACCTGATTGGCCTTGCCGTGGCGGCGTGCGACGTCGACCACGCGGCGCGAGTAGGTCTCGTAAAGCTCCTGCACCCGTTCGGCGCTGTCGCCCATCTCCCAGTACGGGTCGGTGGAGAGCTCATCGACGCAAGGCAGGGCGGCGATGCGGTCCCAGTCGGAGGTGCCGGCGTTGAAGTGGTCGGGCAGCAGGCATACGCAGTTGCGCTTGCCGAACTTGTGGACAAATCCTGTCAACCGGGCGAGCAGGCCCTCGATGCACTCCTCGCGGAAGGTCTTGACGTCCTCGGTGAACTGGATGGGCATCGGGCGACCGAAACGCTGCTGGAACAGCTCACGGCAGACGGGGCAGTGGCAAGCCCACAGCTCCTCACGGCCCTTGCGGAAGAAGTAGTGCGGTTCGTCCCAGAAGATGGTGTCCACTTGGGTCTCGCAGACGGAACGGGTCCATTCCTCGAGATATTCGATCACGGCGGGGTGGTTGAGGCAGGCGGCCGGAGTGGGGGTGCCGTCGTTGAAATACTGGCGGCACTCGGGGTGGCGTGCGATCAGCTCGGAGTTGGCTTCGCCACCGAAGATGCGTCCGACGGCCCACGGGTTCACGTAGACTTCCAGTCCCTCCTCGCGGGAGAGGGCCACGATCTCCTTCATGGTGCCCTTGTAGTACGACTGATCGTCCTCACTCCAGGTGTGGAGGACGAGCGTATTTCCTTCGCGAACCATGCGTTGCATGTCGGTGCGGACGTGTTCGGGATTGCGGACGCCGAAGTAGGAAAAACCTGTCTTGACCATGTTGTAAATATGCGCGAAAAATCCGATCCGCGCAGGGGGAGTCTTCAATCCATTGGCAAGATGTGACGCCGCTCACAGAATGATCAAAAAATGTGTGAACTGCTTTCCGTTTGGTTGATTCTATATTCCGATCATGGGTGTTCGTCAGGACGTATCGAGAATTTTCTGGCAATGGCTGTTTGCCTTGGTCCTGCTGTTTCCCGCTCATCATGCGTATGACGTTTTCAATGCCGACTACCAGGAAGATCATCTTTCCTGCGTTGTAAAAAAAGCACCGGGTCATTCTGACCACTGCATGAGTGATCATTCCCCTTGCGGGGTAGAGGCCACGCTTGATTCCTTCAAAACGATCAAGGCTTCAAGTCGTGCCGACCTTGCAGAGTTCGTTGCAACCATTGCTCCTTGCCGTCGCAGCGATTGCTTTGAATTTGCGTATTCTTTGGCAGTTGAGACGCGGCCACCTTGGATTGTTGGCACGGGTCCCCTTCATGCACGGGTCGGTTTGCGCCTCTACGCCTGAGTTCCTCCGATCTATGGAGAAACTACTGACGCTCCGTCGTGCGATCAAGGATCGCTGACGGTCAGGTGAAACTTGCCCGGTTGCGGCCGTTCCTTCCTGCGAAGGATGGATGATGTTGCGCGGGCATCAAGAAAGGAAGAGCGATGAGACGCATTGCGATTGCGTTGGGCAGCCTATGGGCTGTACAAGCGCGTGCCCAGGATTTGACTTGGGAAAAACTGAGGGAGGTTGTGTTGGCTCATCCGGGGCTTGCTCATGAGCGTGCCTTGGTGGAGGAGCGTCGGGGTGAGGGAAAATGGGCCGGACAGGCTCCTGTTCTGCGGGCGGAGCTTGAGTTGGAGAACTTCGCGGGCACCGGTGGATCCGCAGGTCTGGGCGGCTCGAACGTAGGAATCTGGGCTGGTGGCGATTACCGGCTGGGAGCGGTCCGGGTGCGCGAGAAGGAACTGGCGGCGGCGGAACTTTCTCTCCAGGAGGTTGAGCCGAGCAAGCGGCGATTGGAGCTGCTGTGGTCGGCCCGTGGTACTTGGGAAGCCTGGCAGGAGCAATGCTGGAGAGCAGATTTGCTCGACAGTCTGGCTGCGCAAGCCCTTGCCGTGGCGGAACCGTTGGAAGCGGGGCGCAAAGTGGGGCGGATTGCACCTTGGGAGGTTTCCTTGGTTCAAGCCGAAGCAGCGCAGTGGCGCAACGTGGCACAGGCGCATCGTCGCAAGGGGCGAGTGTTGTGGGGTCGCCTGGAGTCTTGGGGAATTTCTGCAATCCAACCGCTAGGGGCGGGTTTGCCGGTTTTGGATTCGATGACAAAAGGCACCGCTCAGAGTTTGGACTCCCTGACCTTGGAGCGGGAGCGGTACCGCATGCAGGTGCAGGAATCGTTGCTTGCGGCCCAGGATCGTCCGGTCCTTTCGGGGGCGATAGGGTTGCTACGCGATCAGGCAAGCGGCGATGTCGGGTTTGGTGCGAGGGTGGCCTTGCCGTTGCCCCCTTGGAAGCGGACTGGCTTGGAAACCGTGAGGATGCGGCATCAGGCTGTGGCCATGGAGCGACGCATCGCTTTGGAAACCCGGGAGCGGGCGCTGCGCCTGCAAGGGTTGCGGGAGGAGATGAGTGCTGGATCGGCTGAACTTCGCACTTGGGAGGATGAGGTGATCCCGCGACAGGAACTGGCATTGGCACAAGTGAACCGCGCCCAGCAAACGGGGGCGATGGATGCCGCAGCGGTCTGGACAATGCGTAAGGCCTTGGGTGAAGCCAGGATTGAACGGCTGGAAAAGCTGATTCGCGTGCGGGAACTGCAACGGGAAAATCGGAAGCTAGAAGGGGTTGAGCCATGAATAAGACTGTTTTGATCGCGATTTCGTGCCTGTCGGGTGGTGGATTGTTGGGCTGGGTTGCGGCCAAGACCACGGCTGGAGTATCGCACAAGGAAGCCCCCTTGGAATCGGGCCATTTGGAAGAAGGCCACGAGAAGGAGGAATCAGCGGAACATGGCAAGGGCTCCCACGAAGAGAAGGGCAGAGAGGTAAAGGCGCATGAGGAGCATGGCGGTGAAGCCAAGGAAGGCTCCGAACATGAAGGCGAGGGGGCTGAGCCGGGCGTGATCGCGGATTCGATGCTTGCTCCGGCTGGTATCGTCCTGGATTCCGTGCGCCCCTCTACGCTGGCCCAGGTGGTGGCCTTGCCTGGTCGGATTCGCAACGATCCTTCCCGGGCGTTCACGGCTACTGCGCGCTTTCCGGGTGTCTTACGTACGTTCGGTCTGAAGGTGGGCGCCAAGGTGAGGGCCGGTGAACTGGTGGCGCGCATTGAAAGCGATGCGACGCTGGAGCCTTACGAAGTCCGCGCACCGCATTCCGGTACGGTGTTGCACACCGAAGTGACCGAAGGGCAGGTCGTTACAGCCGGACAAGTCTTGGCCGAAATTGCAGATCTGGGAACGGTCTTCGCTGAACTCAAGGTCGGGAGCCGTGAATTTGCGGGTTTGCGCATTGGGCAGGCGGTGACGGTGACGATGCACGGCGACGATGCCGGCAAGCGCGCGAGCGTGACCACGCTTCTGTCACAGGTGGATCCCGCTACCCAGATGCGTACGGTGCAAGTAAAGCTCGACAACTCCCGTGGTGTGTACGGTGAAGGATTGTTCGTGCAAGGATTGGTGGAGACGGGGCGCTTTGCGGCCACGCTTACCATTCCGCTTGTGAGCTTGCAGACTTCAAAAGGGAAAATCGTGGTCTATGTGCGCGAAGGGGAACGCTTCGAGGAGCGAGTGGTGGCGACGGGAAGGAAGGACGGATCGCGGATCGAGGTCTTGTCGGGTGTGAAGCGTGGGGAACGCATTGCCACAGTCGGGAGCTTTGTGGTGAAGGCTGACCTTGGCAAGAGTGAGGCCGAACATGCACACTGAACAAAAAGCGGGTTTTTTCGGCGCGCTGCTCTCCGCATGCGTCAAGCACTGGGGCATGGCCCTGGCGGCCTCCCTAGCCTTGCTGGCGGCGGGTGCCTTCAGTTTCCTGCATCTGCCCATCGATGCAGTCCCCGATATCACCAACGTGCAGGTCCAGATCAACGCCGAAGCACCCGGCTTCACGCCCCAGGAGGTGGAGAAACGGGTGACGTTGCCGCTGGAAACGCAGCTTGCAGGCATTCCCGGCCTCCAATCGACGCGTTCCTTGAGCCGTTACGGGCTGTCGCAGATAACGGCGGTCTTCGACGAAGGGACGGACATCTATTTCGCCCGCGCCCAGATCGGGGAGCGGCTGGTGGAGGCTCGCGAAGCGTTGCCCGAAGGCGTGGGCACTTCGATGGGTCCCATCAGTACAGGGTTGGGTGAAGTCTTCTTCTACACACTTGAGCCGGACACATCGGCCCCTAAGCCGATCACGGATCCCGGGGAGCTCAAGACCATCCACGACTGGATCGTCAAGCCGCAATTGCGCCGCTTACCGGGCGTTGCGGAAGTGAACTCCACAGGCGGTCGCGACCAGGTCATCCAGGTGGTGCCCGATCCTTTGCGGATGGCGGCCCGCAGCGTGACCTTCGAACATCTCCTTCAGGCGATTCGCAAGAACGTGGAGAATGTCGGCGCGGGATATGTGGAGCGTGGCGGCGAACAGGTGCTGGTGCGCTTCCCTAGCCAACCTGCTGAACCCAGTGAACTGGCCGGTGTGGTGGTGACCCACAAGGATGGCATCGCGGTGCGGCTTTCCGAGGTGGCAAGCGTCGTCTGGGGTGCGCAGCTTCCTACGGGAGCCGCGACGGCGCAGGGCAAGGAAGTCGTGCTGGGCACGGTGGTGATGCTCAAGGGAGCCAATTCCCGAGAGGTGGCCCAGGCCTCGGCCAAGGCGATCGAGGCGATCCGTCCTTCGCTTCCTCAGGGAGTCAAGATCACGACCGTCTACGACAGGACGCTTCTTGTCAATCGCACCATCGGTACCGTCGAGATGAGCTTGCTGGAAGGTGCGCTCCTGGTGGTCGTCGTGCTCTTCTTGCTGCTGGGGAACTTCCGGGCGGCCTTGCTCACGGCATTGGTCATTCCGCTGTCTATGGCGGCAACCCTCTTGGGCATGCAGCGATTCGGGATTTCGGCCAACCTCATGAGCCTTGGGGCCTTGGACTTCGGGCTCATCGTGGACGGGGCCGTGATCCTGGTGGAGAACTACGTACGAATGCTCGCCCATCGGCAAGGCTCCGGCGGTGCGCTTTTGGATCTTGCAGAGCGCCAGGACCTGGTTCGGGTGAGCTCGCGCGAAGTGCGCCGCTCCACGCTTTTCGGTGTCGGGATTATCACGGCGGTCTACCTTCCCATCTTGGCTCTGGAAGGTGTGGAAGGTAAGATGTTCCACCCCATGGCCTGGACGGTGATCCTGGCCCTGCTTGCGGCGCTTCTGCTTTCCCTGACGGTGATTCCGGCCTTGCTTCCGCTTCTGGTGAAGGGCCGGATTCAGGAAAAGGACAGTTGGCTTTTGGCGCCGTTTGCGCGGGCATATGTGCCCGGTTTGGAATGGGCGATGCGGCATTCCGTGTCGGTGGTCGTTGCGGCCTTGGCCGTGCTGGGTATCGCAGGGATCTTCGCCTCGAAGATGGGCACGGAATTCATCCCGAACCTCGACGAAGGCGATGTGGCCCTGCACGCGATGCGCATTCCTGGGACCTCGGTGAGCCAGAGCGTGGCGATGCAGCTGCCCATCGAGAAGGAACTGCTGCGGATGCCCGAGGTGGACAATGTATTCTCACGCATCGGAACCTCGGATGTGGCCACCGACCCTATGCCCCCCAACGTGGCCGACGAATACGTGATCCTGAAGGACCGCAAGCAATGGCCGGATCCCAAGCGGCCCAAGGCGGATCTCGTTGCCGAGATGCAGAAGCGCCTGGCGCGCTTTCCCGGCAACAACTACGAATTCACACAGCCCATCCAGATGCGCTTCAATGAGTTGATCTCGGGCGTGCGCTCGGACGTGGCCGTGAAGGTCTTCGGCGACGACATGGACAGCTTGCTTGCGGCGGCCGAGGGGATCGCAGCTCAGTTGCGCAAGATCCCGGGGGCCGCTGATGTGAAGGTCGAGCAGGTCACGGGCCTGCCGCTCCTGACCGTGCAGCCCAACCGCGAGGAGATGGCGCGGCATGGACTGGACATGGAAAATGTCCAGGATGTGGTCCGCACTGCGATCGGTGGAAGACAAGCTGCAAACTTCTTCCAAG
>JBDKGV010000004.1:0-36195 GCA_039798005.1 Fibrobacterota bacterium | reverse complement strand
TTTCACTTGGAAGCAACATTTCGTACCTTGATGAAGCGGCCAGGGAATTAGATTTCGCCCCGAAACTATCCGTCGCAAACCGGGATTCGACACCCACTTGCGATCCATTTCGGCATTTTTCACCCTTGTCATCTTTGCAAGGAGTGCTACATTTGCCAGCCTTTCAAATTCTATTCGAGGAATCACATGGCTACTGTCATTCGTCTGCAGCGCGGAGGCCGGAAGAATCTGGACTTCTATCGTATCATGGTCGCTGAGTCTTCCCAGAAGCGCGATGGTCGCTTTCTTGAGGAGATCGGCCAGTACGATCCGAACCAGAACCCTTCGACTGTGGTGATCAAGGAAGAGCGCGCCATCGAGTGGCTCAAGACCGGCGCCGTGCCCAGCACGACCGTCAAGTCGATCCTGCGTCGTCAGGGCGTCCTTGCCAAGTTCGAAGCCGGCAAGGTCGGAAAGACCGTCGAGATCGCTCCTCGCGCAGAGAAGGCCAAGAAGCCGACTCTGTCCCGCAAGGCCAAGGCCAAGGCCGAAGCCCCTGCAGCCTGATTTCCGCATTCCCGAGGGCTTCACGGCGATTGGTCGCCTGTTGCGAGGTCATGGGGTTCGTGGAGAAGTGAAAGTCGAGTCCTTGACCTGGGTCAAGGACCGTTTTTCGCGTTTGGGGGAAGTCTGGATCAGCCATCCCTCCGGCGTTCAAAAGCGAGCGATCCGCTCCGCTCGGCGCGCGGGCGAAGAATGGCTCCTGCTTCTTGAGGGCATCGACTCCCCCGAAGCCGCCAAGCCTTGGCATGGCGCTTATCTCTTGGTGAGCGATGCCGATGTCGTGCGCCCCGCCGGCGGCTGGATCGCGGCCGACCTGCCTGCCATGCGGGTGCTGGACGAGGAAGGCAATCATCTCGGCCAAGGTTCCGCCTTGGAAGAGCTGCCTGCCGGAGAAGCGATTCTCTGCGTGGCACTGGATGGCCAAAAGGTTTTCCTGCCCATGGATGGCGACTTCAAGTGCGTGGTCGACCCGGTGGCCAAGACCATTACGGTCAACCGCGGTTTCTGGGACGTTCTGCAGGTCTGATCGCTGGACCGATGAGTTTGGAAAGCCCAAGACACCAAGTGTCTTGGGCTTTTTTGTCGTCTCCGGCCACCGCTCCCCCTTTGCCTCACAGGCCGCTTGCCGGCCCATAGCGCACCATCCTTTGCGCCATCGTGTCCGCGACGACCGCTTCTCCCTGCTCCCGGAAGAAGCGTTCTTGTTGCCGGAAGAACCCGCCTGCCGCATGGCGCCAAGCCTCCGGCCCGAAGGCCATCAGAGCCGAATCCCTCTCCGGAGGATTGGCGCGGAACGAGGCGACGATCCAATTGAGATAGCGCTCCCCCGTCATCGCCTCCTCCGCACTGGGCATGCCGGCAAACACCCCTCCACTGCGAGCCCCCAGAACCAAGCGATTCGCATGATTCCATGGCATCAATGGATCGAGCAGGGAGAGCTTGCGGACATTCCCCGCATAACAGCCCAGCACTTCAGGCCCCACGCCCTGTGCATGGAGCCTCGCTCCGGGAGCAAGAGCCACCAAGGCGATCATGGGTCGCGCATGGTCGTCCGTGCCACGAAACAGGTGCACATCCCCGAACACAAAGCGCACTGTCGCCAAGATATCCTGAAAGACCGGCGCCGAGAGCTGGTAAAGCGGCAGCCATTGCACGAACAGGCCTTGAGGGTTCAGGTGATTGCGCACCGAACGAAAATGCTCCGTGCTCATGAGAAGTTCCGCACCCGGAAGCCAAGGCAGGAACAGATCCCCAAGGATCAAGTCGTAGCGTTGAGGATCGTCGCGCAGCACGGCCCGGGCATCCCCCGCTTCGATCCGGAACCGCGGGTCGGAGAACAGCGCCTCGGTCCATGGCCCGAAATGGCGACGCGCCATGGTCACCACCTGCGGCTCAAGCTCCAGGACACGCACGGAAACCAAGGCCTTGGAGGTCGAAAGCTCCCCCGCCGTGATGCCGGTCCCCAACCCCAGCACGAACGCCGTCCGCGCTTGGGGGCGCAGATCCAGCGCCAATCGCGCCTGACGTTTCTGGGCCGCAACCGAGCGGGACCCGCCCAAGGCATAGCTTCCGTTGTAGACCAGGAACCGATGCTCCTCGCGCTCCACCAGCTCCACGCGCCCACCCCAGCCTTCGGCCCGGTCCAGCACTTCGTAGTCCCCGCGCGGCACCAACGCCATCGACCATGCGGCCCACCCCGAGCCAACCAAGGCAAGCGATCCGGCCAAGGCAAGCCCGCGCTTGCGCCCTTGGCTTGCCACGACGGCGATCACCATCCAGCCAAGGCTTGGCAACAGCAGGGCGGCTTGCAGCCCAAGCACCGGCAAGGAGACCCAACCCGCCAAGACGGCTCCAGCCAAGCCTCCCGTCAGATTCGCCGCGAAAAGCCGAGCGATGCTCCGCGGGCCATCGGCTCGATCCAAAAGCCATGGAAGCAGCATGGAGGACACCATCACCACGGGCGCCAGCATGGCAAGCGAGGCAAGCAACAGATCCCAAGGAAAGCCCTGACGCGCGACATTGTCACCCAAAGTCTGCCCCAAGGCCTGATGCAACAGCGCAAGCGCAAGCCCACCACCCATGGCAAGAAAGGCCATTTGACGCAAGTCGCGAACCCTGCGAGCAAGCATCGCCCCCAACGGCATGCCCCCGAGCACGCCCAGCATCACAAGCCCGAAAGCAAGCGGAGAATTGGTGTGGATCTGAGCCAGGAGATGCGCCCAAGCGGTTTCGCCATGGAAGAACTGGAAACCCGACCATGCCGAAAGCACGAGCATGGCACGCGCCGGGGTCGTTGCGCCGGGAATCGTCGAAGCCCGATTGGAACCGTTTCTTCCTCCCAGGCTCAAGGCACCACCCAGCAAAGCCACCAGCCCAAGGATGCGGCCAAGTTCAGGCAACTCCCAACGCGAGAACCCCGCCAAGAGCAGCCACAGGACCGCAAGCGCACCGCCAATGCCTTCCAAGGCAAGCCATCTCGAGGCCCCCCGGCTTGAAGGGCCAAGCAGGGACACGACCCAGCGGCCCGTGCACAAGGAGGCGAAAAAGACCAAGGCCGCCCCCGGCACGCTGCTGGCCGACCCCAAGGCGATGGAGATCGCGGGGGAGAGCAGGAGCGCTGAAAGACAGAGGGCCGCGCTCCAAGCAGGCACACGACCAAGCCAAGCCCCCAGCGCACCCCCCAACAGATTCAGGGCGACCAGGATCGCAAACAGGCTCGGCCCCGAACCCCACGACGGAGAGAGCACCGGCTGCAGAAGTACCGGCAGTCCAAAGACCATTCCCCCGGCAAGCGCCATGGCGAACCCGTGCCGCACCTGCGCCCCCATGGCCATGAGACCTACCGAAGGGCCTTGAGGAGCTGTTCGATCTCCTGGCGGAAACTCTGGGCGTCCTGCATGGACTTCTCGGTCATGCGGATCGCATGGATCACCGTGGAGTGGTCGCGGTTGCCGAAATGCGTTCCGATCGCCTTGAGCGACAGGTCCGTGAGCTGCTTGGCGAGGTACATGGCGATCTGGCGGGCCTTGGCCACGTCCTTGGTGCCGCGCCCTTCGCGCAAAAGCGAGTCGACGTCCACCTGGTAGAATTCGGAGACGCTGGTGAGCACGTCCGAGACGCGGATGCGCTTGCTGGCCGGGCGGTTGGTCAGCGCCGAAACCACGCGCTGGGCGAGCTCGACGGTGATCTCGCCACCCATGGCCTCCACGATCAGGCGGCGGATGATGCCTTCCATCTCGCGGATGTTGGTGGTCACGGCCTCGGCGATGTAGGCGATGATGTCATCGGAAAGATCGAGGTTCTCCTCGATGGCCTTGTTGCGCAAGATGGCTTCGCGGGTATCGCGGTCGGGGGGCTGGATGTCCACCGAAAGGCCCCACTGGAAGCGGCTCACCAAGCGATCTTCAAGACCGCGCAGCTCTCCCGGCGGGCAGTCGGAAGTCATCACGATCTGGCGGTTGCTCTGGTGGAAGGCGTTGAACAGGTGGAAAAATTCCTCCTGCAGCGCTTCGCGAGCCACCAGGGACTGGATGTCGTCCATCAGGAGGACATCCACTTCCTCGCGGTACCAGCGGCTGAACTCGTTGATCTGGTTGCGCTGGACCGCCGTGATGTACTCGTTCTTGAAGAACTCGGTCGGGATGAAACGCACCCGGATGCCCGGCGAATGGGAGCGGATGCGGTGCCCGATGGCCTGCAGCAGGTGGGTCTTGCCCAGCCCTGATCCGCCGTAGATCAGAAGCGGATTGAAAAGCGTCTTGCCCGGCGCATCGGCCACGGCGCGCGCCGCAGAGTGCGCAAACTGGCTGTTGCCGCCCACCACGAAGGTCTCGAAGGTGTAGCGCGGCGAAAGGTCGATGGTTTGGATGCTTTGGGGAGGTCGACGGCTTTCGCTTTGCTCGGCCGCACGCGCCTGCACCAGCTTGACTTGGAGGGAACGCAAGGCAGCCCGCTCCAAGGCGTGTTCCAGCAATCCATGGAAGCTCTTCTTCAGCGCCTCGACTCCCAAGTGCCCGGGAACTTCAAGCACCAGCTCCACGGCCGAGAGCTCCAGAGGGCGCAGCGGTTCGATCTGCCGGGCAAAGATGTCGGCACTCAGGATTTCCCGAAGGAAGCCCTTCGCTTCGTCCCAAATGCGGGAAATGTCGTTGGCATGAAGTGCTGAGTTCAAGGGATATGAAACATAAACCTGTGCAAGCGGGCTCGTCTCCCCTAAATTGTCTAATGGATAAGAACCATTGGGGAGTGTGACGATGGCCAAGCTTGCGAAGAAAGACGCGAAGGCTCCGACCAAGGCAGCCAAAGGCAAGGCAGCGCCTGCCAAAGCCGTTGCTCCGGTCAAGCCGTCTCCCGCCAAAACGCCAGCAAAACCCGTCAAGGTTGAGGTCAAGATCGCCAAACCCGCTTCCAAAGCGCCTGTTGCCAAAGCCACTGTGGCCAAGACAACCAAACCCAGCGCCGTGAAGGCTCCAACCAAGGTCGAACCCAAGGTTCCTGCCAAGGTCACCAAGCCTGCCGCCAAGCCCATCGCAAAGGCGGCTCCCGTCAAGGCATCCAAACCAGCTCCGGCCAAGACGCCGACCAAGCCAACCAAGGTCGAGGTTCCCGCCAAGGCTCCCGTCCCCGTGGCCAAGGCAACGCCCAAGGTCGCGGCCAAGCCCGTCAAGGCGGCAAAGCCTGCCCCCAAGGGCAAGCCAGGCAAGCCTGCCGCTGTCGTGGTGGAAAAGCCGGCCAAGGCCGCCAAAGGCAAGGCCGCCCCCGTTGTCGAAGTCGTTCCCGAGGCTCCTGCCGCTCCCGCCCGCAAGGGGAAGGCCAAGGATTCCGAGGCGGCCGAAGCCACCAGCGACCTGTTCCAAGGCGGCTTCTTCTTTGAAGTGCCCGTCGGGTCGGTCGCCGTTCGCAAGGTCAAGACCACCATCGTCCAGAGTGCGCCCGTCTCCAAGAAGGCCGCCAAGGACGAGGAAACCCACGACGAGCTGCTTGCCCGCATCGAGCGCGACCTGCACAAGGCCCGCATGACGGTGCGCAAGGTCACCCGCTCCATGGTCTGCACCAAGTGTTGCATCATGCCCGTGGACGAAGCCTTCATCGTCGACCGCGACACCGCATTCTGCACCGAATGCGCCCTCATGCTCGGCTTGGGCCACACCCGCGAAGCCCGCCACCAGAACTTCCATCCTTCGCTCCAGAAGGGCAGCGAAGAAGAGGAAGAGATCTGAGTCCTCGCTTGCGTGCCATCGGCTGCCTGGGACTGACCTTGGCGCCGCTCCTGCCTGCAAGCGACCCCGTATTCCTTGGCATCCTGCCCGGCGCGTCGATTCTAGTGGCCACCTTCGTGGCCTCTTTCGCATCCGGCTTTGGCATTCACCTGCTGATGCGCCGCCATGGCCGCTGGTGGACACTGGCCGGAATCGCCTGCGCGCTCCTCACCAACATGTTGGCCCTGACGACTCTGCAGGCCATTATCCTTGTAAAACCAACTTAAGGAAATGAAAATACAAGTATAATTTGCATATGTCCTTGACTAGACCAATGGATCGAGCCGAATTGGCCAAGCGGATCGCCTACTTCCCCGCCACAGCCATTCTGGGACCTCGCCAATGCGGGAAGACGACGCTGGCACGCGAGTTGGACGGCGACAGTTTCTTCGATCTGGAAAACCCGCGCGATCTTTCGGCTTTCGAATCGGCGCAAACGCTCTTGGAATCACTCAACGGGCTGGTCGTGATCGATGAAGTCCAACGCAAGCCCGATCTGTTCCCTGTGCTTCGCTATCTGATCGACACCCACCCTGCCACCAAATATCTGCTGCTGGGAAGTGCCTCGCCGGATCTGGCGCGCGCATCGTCCGAAAGTTTGGCAGGGCGCATCGCGTACTATCCTCTGGGAGGCTTCCGGATCTCTGAGGTGGGCGAAGAATCATGGCGTTCCCTGTGGCTGCGAGGGGGATTCCCGCGATCGTTCCTTGCTCCCGACGACGCGATCAGCTCGATGTGGCGCGAAAGCTACGTGACGACCTTCCTGGAACACGACATCCCGGCACTTGGAATCCGCGTACCGGCTCTCACGCTGCGGCGCTTCTGGACCATGCTCAGCCATGTGCACGGACAGATTCTTTCCTATTCCGAGCTGGGCCGCTCCATGGACGCATCCGACACCGCAGTGCGCCACCATCTGGACATCCTGGAAGGCACCTACATGGTGCGACTGCTGCGGCCGTGGTTCACCAACACCTCCAAGCGGCTGGTGAAGTCTCCCAAGGTTTACCTGCGCGACAGCGGCTTGTTCCACTTTCTGCAAGGGATCCCCTCGCTTCCCGCCCTGCTTTCGCACCCCAAACTTGGCGCATCGTGGGAAGGCTTCGCTTTGGAGCAGGTCGCGTTGCGACTGCCGCCCGGGCAGGAACTGTTCTTCTGGGGCACGCAGGCCGGAGGGGAACTCGACCTCCTGTGGGAGCAGGAAGGCAAGTTGTACGGCTGCGAATTCAAGTTCACCGACGCCCCGCGCCGCACCCGATCCATGACCGTGGCCATGCAGGACCTGGACCTGGAACACCTGTGGGTGATCTATCCCGGCGACCGCGAATATCCGCTGGGCGAGAAGATCACCGCGATGCCCTTGTGGAAATTCCCCACGTTCAGGGGATGAAGCTCACGCGCCAGGGATGCCGGCCGACAGGCCCAAGACCCCGGCGCAGCCGAGGCTTGGCAGGCAGCCCGGTCCCGTAGGGAGGCGCCCTCTACCGGTGCATGAAGGCGAAGAGCATCGCTTGGGCAAAGCCCACCAAGGCCCCAAGGAACGCACCGCTCCACTCGATGAAGCCGAATTCCTTCTTGAGGACCGCAAGCAGAAGGCTCTCGACCCGTTGGACCGAGAAGTTCTCCACCTTGCCGCGCACGAGGTCCTTGAAGGACAGGCTGTTTTCCAGGCCATCGCCCACGGCCTGGCCAAGCTTGGGGACCAAGGCATCCAGCTCGGCGGACAGAAGCTCCGTGACCTTGTCCTTCATCGATTGGGTCAGGAACATCGCCACCATCGGGTGGAGCGTAGGAAGGCGTTCTTCAGCGAACTTCTTGGCCTGTTCCCCGGCGGCCTCGCGAAACTTCTCAAGCAAGGCCGGGTTTTCCAAGGCCTTGCGAATGTCGTCGTGCGACACCAGTTCGTTCTCGACCATCTCACCCAGACGCGCGGCGATGTCGAGCTTGCGACGCGGGATCACCCCTTGGAACTTCAAGGGTCCGATGCCGATGGGCTCGTGAGGATGGAAGAGCATCTTGAGGGCCAGCCAGTTGGTGCCCCAACCGATGAAGGCGCCCGTGGCGGTAGGAAGTATCCAATCGATCATGGTTGCAAGGTACACTCGAGAGTCAATGCGCATCCTTGAACGACGAGATTCCGACTTGCAAGGAGTGGGCGCCGAGTGTCGTCGCGATTATGTTGCCAGCATTCCGCGTTTCCGTGCTTGGAGGTTGCAATGGGTTTGCGAGGCTTGAGATCCCGTGTGCTTCCGTTGGGTGTCCTGAGTCGGCGGGTCGCTCTGGAAGGTGCGTCTGCACTTCCATGGCCGAATCCTCTATCCGGGGCAGAGCACGCGCGAACAGAGCTTCCTGCTGCATCTTCCGGGTTGGGGTGCCTGGGATCGCAGTGGCAGTCCGACCTCGGCGCTGTCGCAGCCCGGCTTGTGGCCCGAAGGCAGTGCGGTGTTGCGTGATGCGGAGGGGCGGATTCTCTGGGGGGCACATCCAGCGCTGGAGCAGGTTGGGAGCGGGGATGCCGTGCCGCCTGAACAGGACACGACGGCTCCGGTGGTGGCGACTCCGCAGGTGGAAATCCAGATCCGGGACGAGAATCCGGGTGATCTGACCTGGATCCGGCCTCGTCTCTTGGTGAAGAACACGGGCGCGCAAGTCCTGACGCGCCTGACTTTGGAGCTGCCTTTGGTCCTGGAAAGCGGGAAGGAGGTGGAGGTGGCCAATTGGTATGCCCCGGATTGCCGCACCAGCCTGCTGCGGGACAGCCAGACCCAGGGCCGTTTGCGCTACGAATGCACGGGACTTTCCTTGCAGCCCGGTGAGATTCTCCCCAACTTGGGCGGTGCCGTGGTCGGTGTGCGCTATGCGGATGGAGGTCTCTGGAATCGCCAAGACGATCCCTTTGTCCGGACTTGGACAACCGACTTTCAGCCGACGACCACGATCATTGTAAAGGCCCTGCCATGAACCGCGCCCTTGGACTTCTGCTGATTGCCTTGTTGAGCAGTTGCAGCACGACGGTTCCCGTGACATCCGACCCGGTTGGGCCTGGAACTCCGATAAAAGGCTGGCACACGGCTGGACTTGTCTTGAGCGAAGCGGACAAGGATGCCGGTGGTGTGCAAAGGCTCGGCAGTTTCGGGAAGGATTCTTTGATCGCTGTGACGGCCTCGGGAAAGGCATTCCTTGGCCAGCAAGGGCGCATAAGCTGGGATAGTCTCCGGCTACCTGTGACCGGGAGAATCACTTCGATGGCTGTTGCGGACAGCGTCATCTATCTAGGGGTGCTCAACGAGAGCGGCATCTGGCGCTATGTGCCGTCCCGAAAGGAATTTTCCCAGTTTTTGAAGCTTGAGCCCAGTTTCCGTGTGACGCGCCTTGCTTGGAATGGCGGTGTTTTGACCGCCTTCATCGCCAAGGATTATGATACGGTGCGTGCAGTCTATCGATTCTCAGGCACAAGCAGGGTTGAGATCGGGCAAGGGCTGAATGATTCGGAAGCGACTACCATGTCCCTCACAACCCCCAAGGTTGACTTTGCGACTTCGTACAGCCATGGCCTCTGGCGTCGCACCGTGGAGGAGACGGCCTGGAGTCGCCTCCCGGATCCCTTCTTCTATGACCGCTATCCGGATGGAAAGGATTACTTGCAGGTTTTGGGTAAGCCACGTGCATTGGCTTGGTACCAAGGGAATCTTTGGGTGGGCTATCTGATCTGGTCCCAGATCCACCGTCTTTCCGGTGTGGACACTCCTTGGGTCTCCACCAGCGCGGATTCCGTGGTCTTCCCGGGGAGAAAGCTTCCTCAGGATATTTTCACGCTAAAGGTTCTGAACGGTCGCCTGTTCGGAGGCGGTCAGACACCCGGCACGCCGATGGTCTACGTGGATGGCTCCGGTTGGCGCTTTTTGCGGACCAACTGGGGCATGAGCGACGACGGTCGCAAGGTGACCTGTGGCATGGACATCACGCTGGACTTTGCCGCCATCCAAGACACGCTCTACGTGGCCGGCTGCGGCGGGGTCTACAAGCTGCCCTTTGATCAGGTGCCATGATAATCTGATTTGTGAGGAGAAGGGATCGCTCGATGTCACATCCGTTCCCATTGCGTACCTTGTGGTCCACAACGGCAGAAGGAGATGGCGGTGGCTGGTTTGACAGATCTTGCGCTGAGCGCAGTCGAAGCGTCCGACAAGGTCGTCCTGGACGGGAGCCTTTTGCGCAAGCACGATGTTCCGGGACCGCGCTACACCTCGTACCCTCCGGCCCCGCACTTCCATGCGAACTTCACGCAGGAACAGATCGCGGAAGCGTTCGCACGCACCAACACCGCAGGGATGCCCGAGCTTTCCTTCTACATCCACATTCCCTTCTGCCCCAAGCGCTGCCTCTTCTGCGGCTGCACCACCGAGATCGGGCAGCCCGGAAGCCTCGTGCTCCAGTACTTCAAGGCGCTGGAGACGGAGATGGAACGCACTCTTCCGCTCCTGGATGCGTCGCGGCCCGTCACCCAGATTCACTTTGGCGGCGGCACCCCCAACGGCGTGCCGTTCAAGTTCCTGCGCGAGATTCTCGACCGTCTGCGCGGACGTTTCACCTTCGCCCCGCACGCCGAACTCGCCATCGAGTGCGACCCCAATCTCCTCACCCTCGCCAAGCTCGCGGAACTTCGCGAGATGGGCTTCAACCGCATCTCCTACGGGCTGCAGGACTTCAACCGCGACGTGCTCGACGCGGTGGACCGCGACTTCCCGAAGATCGCGCCCGACGCCTTGATCCAGGCCTCGCGCGAACTTGGTTTCACGGGCATCAATCTCGATCTCATCTACGGCCTGCCGCTCCAGACCCCGGACACATTCCGACATACCCTGGAGCAGACCATCGCCGCGCGACCCGACCGGATCGCCACTTTCTCCTATGCCCATGTCCCGTGGGTCAAGGACCACCAGAAGGTGCTGGAGCCCAAGGGACTCCCCTCGCCCGAGGCCAAGGTGGAGATGGCTCTTTCGATCCTGGAGATGCTGCAGGCTGCCGGGTACGTGGCGATCGGGATGGACCACTATGCGCTCCCCGACGACGAGCTGGCTCAGGCGCTTGCGCAAGGCAAGCTTCACCGGAATTTTCAGGGCTACTGCTCGCGCCGCACCACCGGGCAAGTGGTGGCCTTCGGCGCCTCGGGCATCTCGCAGCTGGAGGAGAGCTACCTCCAGAACGTCAAGGAAAGCCGTGACTGGATCGCGGCCGTGGAGAAGGGGGAATGGGCCGTCGAGAAGGCCTACTTCCTGACCCCGCAGGAGCGCCTGCGTCGAAGCGTGATCAACCGCATCATGTGCGATGGCGAGCTGGACCTCGACGCTCTCGAGGCGGAGATCGGACAGGATTTGTCCAATGTCGAGCCCACGATCCTGACGGGATGGGAAAGCCTCTCCGATCTGGAAGCCGATGGCCTGTGCCGCCGCGAAGGGCGCCGTCTGGTGCTCACGGGGCTCGGCCGTCTGCTTGTGCGCGTGGTGGCGATGCGCTTCGATCCGATGCTCGCCGACGGGCCGGGCCGGTACTCGCGGACGGTGTGAAACGAAAAACCCTCGCCGCACCGGAAGTGGCGCGACGAGGGTTTTGACAGAAATTGTCGGAGGCGTCTAGATGCCTGACGGCAGCGGGGCCGACCAGAGGGTGATGCCGTCTGAGACCAGGAGCTGGTTGCGCCACGGCAGGGCCACATTGACGTCCTTACCAGGCACCGCGATCTCGTGCCATTCCTTGGGGTTGTTTTGGGGAGCCCAGCGCAACCATCCCGTGTTCGA
The DNA here is from genome assembly GCA_039798005.1 of Fibrobacterota bacterium. Classification (GTDB taxonomy): domain Bacteria; phylum Fibrobacterota; class Fibrobacteria; order UBA5070; family UBA5070; genus JBDKGV01. The sequence goes on along the minus strand of JBDKGV010000004.1, from coordinate 24,596 downwards.
GAAAAGCAGGGAGTTCCCCGCCGGGATGACGTTATTGAACAGCGGGAGACCGTAGTTTCCCGGGTACGGCCAGTCGAACCCCTTGCTGTCGGGACTCTTCCACACCACCACACTGTCGCCCCCGCCAATCCAGTTGGTCTGCGCGAACAGGTACCCGTCCGTCAGCTTCGCCATCTTGTAGGATCTGTAGAACATCGCGGCAAAGTTGGACCGGTTGGTGGAGTACCACCAGATCAAGTTCCGATCCTCGGTCGCCGTCCACCCGTTGCCGTCGACGGAGACATGCAGATCCTGCGTGGACAAGTAGGGCATGGAGCTTGCCCCGCTCACGACCACACGCTCCTCGGCCAGGACGACCAGATCTCCCATCGGGACGATCTCAGCCGCGGTCACGGTATCGCCTTGGACAGGGACAGAGTTAGTGCTGACAACATTCCCGTCGAAGCTATGGACATGGATGGTGTCGATGAGACGCCCGATGGCCTCTGCCATGACATAGGTGCTGTTGATCAAGGCATGGGCGTCGTAGCTCTCTCCCGTCTGATGGCCGGTGGTCCACCAAAGCTTGCCTTTCCAGAAGATGCCACCCACGTTGGCCGGAAGCGTGATGCCTTCAGACCAAGACTTGCCGTCCTGCGAAGTCCACAAGGTCTGGAAGGAATCCTTGGTCGCAAGCATCGCCACTCCATTGCCCAGCGAATCCAAGCTGCTCACGCCCACGGAATACCCTGCAGGAAGGGCAGAGCCTGCGGACCAGGAAAGATTCCACGCATGGGTCAGGACCGGACTGCGCACGTTCAAGGAATCCGCGAAGCTCGTCGGTCCCTCTCCGTTGTTGGTCACGGCGATCACGCGATAGAACAGATCGGTCTGCATCGAATCGTACTGCCCCCCCAAGCTTCCTCCATATTTGAGGCCGCGAAAGAGGGTGTCGGTCCAGCGGCGCCCATCCGTGACATAGGCCATCTCGTTCATGGCACCGGGATCGCTGTAGGTGCCGCGAACCACCCGGTAACCCAACAGTCCCCGTTCGGGCACGCTGTCCCAGCGCACCGTCACCGTGGCGGAGGAGGAATCCCATGTCGCCTTGACATTGCGAACCATCGGCACGCCGGTGTAGATCAGGTCGATGGAGCCGAGGTCCGTGAGGCTGTCGGACCGGATGACGGGATAGCGGAAGGTTGTCGTGTACTTGGGTTCGCGCGTCTGCGCCGCCAAGGTGAAGCGACCGGCCGGAAGCGAATCGATGACAAAGCGGCCCGAGTCGTCGAGGTTCACGAAGCGACCTGCTCCGATCAACTGGACCCACGCGATGGCGGGCTTGTCCTGCGGCTGCACCCGCACCCGACCGACCAGCTTCCCCGTGCGCCGGAGCGTGTCGTCAAACACGGTGAGCCGCTTGCCGTCCGACACCAGCGAATCCTGGAAGATCGCCTCGTTGCTTCGGGTCGAGCGGATCAGCAGGTTGTAGAGACCCGGAGTCGGCGTTCCGGCCAGCGTCACGTGGCCGTCGTTGTCCACGATGCCCACCGCGCGTGGCGTGGCCTGGGTGTCACCCGAAGCGTACACAAGGACCCGCGCCCCCACGGCAGGCTTGCCGTCGGGCAACCGGATCACCCCAAGGCTCGTGGTGGTCTCGTCGTTGGTCCCGGAGAGAGTGGTCGATTCGCTGTCGCAGCTCCACAGGAGCGGGACGGTCATGGCAAGCATTAAAAGGATGCGGTTCATGGACGGGCCTCATGGAGAGGAAGGAGGACGTTGGCGAGGAGGAGGATGCGGTCGGCCGGCTCGTCGTCGCGATGGACGACGGCGCGGATCTCGGCGCGGCACCGTTCGATAATTTGACGGATTCTGTCTTGGCCTCCGGCCGAGACGGAGACCAGGTTGGTGGCGATCGCACGGGTCCCGTCGCCGGGATGGAGCAACGCCTGCCGGACCAAATCAAGCTGTTGCGCCTGGAGCAGCCGGAAGACCTCGTCGCGTCCCCAGAGCGGGGAGGCCAAGGTCTTTCCCGTCGGCTTGAGGTGGCTGCCCGACTTCTTCACCAAGCCAAGCTCGAGAAGCAAGGAGAGCGACTCCCGCACCTGGCCGGGCGTGAAGGTGGCATGGAGCTTGGCGGCGCCCTTGGGCAGGGATTCCTCGTCGTGCTCACCGGTCTCCAGCAGGGCACGCAGAGCTCCATGCCGCCAGTCGCGGTAGTAGCGCCAGTCGGCCGAGGCGAGTTCCGTGGCCGGTGCCCGGTTCAGCGAGATCATCTGCTCGAGGGCGAGCTCCTTTTCTTCCGGGGTCTCCGCCTGGTCGAAGCGCACGAGGGTCCGGAAGTAGCGTTCCTCGGCGCGCGGCAAATCCAGCAGCTCGCAGAAGCGCTCCACGAAGGTGTCCGTGACCCGCTTCCCCGAGATCACATCGGAGAAGTACCCGCGCGTCTTGGGCAGGCCCAGCCGGTGCGAGACCTCGGTGCGGGTGAAGCTGGGGTCGCTTGCCTGCCGGACCGCATGCCATTGGGCAAGCCAAGCACGGAAGTCCGTAAATTCGTAGATCATTGACTGTTCCATAGGCCAATATTTACGCTGATTTTCGACCCGATGCAAGTCGACCATTGTGCATGATCCGTAGGACATGGATGCCATCGCCCCGGTCCCGGCACCGGTGATGGCCAGACGAGGATCCGCCGGGAGCGGAAAGCGCCTTCGGTTGCCCGTGGACCTGACCGGAACCGTCATGCACGATCTCCCTGTCCGAATGCTGGCGTTGCGATACGCCGGATTGCTAGAATGGACGACAGGAGCCTGAGGATCCACACTGCCATGATTTCCGCATTCAACCAATATGTCCGTGGCAGGTATGCCCATGCCGGCTTTCTGCAGCAGCAAAAGGCCTTGGCCTTGGCATGGATCTGCATCGCCTCCATGGTCTCGCTGGCAGGCCTGATCCTCCATGGAACGCTGATCTCGCCCAACGGCACCGCCTTGCAACTGGCGACCAATCTTCCCATGCTCCTTGCCATCGCACTGACCCTGGCCCACCTGCTGCGCGGCAACAGGATGCATACGGTGGACCTGATGATCGCGGTGATCGTGGCGAGCCAGAGCCTCGGCGCGCTCGCCGTGGTCCACAACGGGCGGCTTCCCGGATTCTTCCTGGGATTCGGCCTGTACTCCTCGGCCATCGTCCTTTCCGCGGCCATCTTCGCCCGCCGCTCCATCTTCCACCTGACCGGGATGAGCCAGATCGCCCTGCCCCTCGTGGTCCGGTTCTTCGTGAGCCCCGAGACTCCACCTCTCATCGTTCTCACCTACTCCGAACGCTATCACGAGATGATGATCGCCGCCACCCTGATCTGGGCCATCTCCTGGGGATTCATCACCATCGTGGATCGCGCCCTTTCCCGCGTCCAGCAGGAACTGGACACGAACCGGGAGCTCAAGGAGGGCCTCGAGGCCATGGTCGCCGAACGCACCCGCGAGCTCGAGTCGGCCCGCCATCTCGCCGAGGGCGCCAACCGGGCCAAGAGCGCCTTCCTCGCCAACATGAGCCACGAGATCCGCACACCGCTCCACGGCATCATCGGCATGACGGACCTCGTCATGGAGGCCGGACTGCCTTGCGAGCAGCAGGAACGCGTGCGCACCATCGCCGATTCCGGTTCCCATCTCCTGGGGGTCATCGAAGGCATCCTGGACTACTCGAAGATCGAGGCGGGCGAGATCGAGCTCCACCCGGAGACCCTGCACCTGAAGTCCTTCGTCGCAAGCCTCACCGAGCCCTTGAGGCTCATGACCGGATCCAAGGATCTCGAGTTGCGCGTGTGGTACGGAGAAGGCCTTCCCGAGCACGTCGTCGCCGACGGATTGCGCCTGCGGCAGATCCTGACGAACCTGCTGGGCAACGCGATCAAGTTCACCGAAAGGGGCGAAGTGCTGCTGGCCGTGGAGTCCGCAGGCCCACCGCAGTCCCGGACGCTGTCCTTCCTTGTCAAGGACACGGGAATGGGCATGTCGCCCGAGGCGCTCCGGCACGTCTTCGAACGGTTCCGCCAGGCCGACGAGAGCATCGCAAGGCGCTTCGGCGGCACCGGACTGGGCCTCTCCATCTCGCACATGCTGGCCGTCGCCATGGGTGGCCGCATGGAGGCGGCAAGCCTGGTCGGCCAAGGCACCGGCATCTCCATCCATCTTCCGCTGGTCCTGCCCCGCCCTTCAGCGACCGGCGGAGAGGACTCCACCACGACCATCCTCCCGACGCAACGCGACCTGTCCGGGACCCGGATCCTGCTGGTGGACGACAACGCGACCAACCGGAAGGTCGCAAGCGGGATCCTCAAGCGGGAAGGCTGCACCGTCAGCGAGGCCGAGGACGGACGGCAGGCCTTGAATCTCCTGGGGCGTCAGCCCTTCGATCTGGTCCTGATGGACTGCCAGATGCCGGAGATGGACGGGTTTGAAGCCACGCGCATCCTGCGTTCCTGGCGCTCGGAGTCCGACCCCAGGCACGGCGCCGCATCCTGCGTCCCCGTCATCGCCTTGACGGCAAGCGCCACCAAGGAGACCCAGGACGAATGCGTCCATGCCGGGATGGACGACATCCTGGTCAAGCCTTACCGTGCCGCCCAACTTCGCGAATTCGTATCGAATTGGCGGGGACGGGTCCGCGAGTCCGCCTGATTTCCCGGAACGGATCGCGAAAACACTAGATTCCCGTGACAAGACTGCTCGTTCGAGGCCAAAACCCGCCGATGCCGTGCGGGCCAAGAAGGAAGATCCATGAAGAAGACTGCTCCCACAGCTGCGGCAACCAAGGTTCCTGCCGAGACCACATCCAAGGCCGTCTCCTCGGCCAAGGCACGGGCCGTCGTCACGGCTCCCGTCGAGGCATCGAAGACAATTTCCGTCAAATCCTCCAAGCCCGCGGGTATCGAGATCGGGATCACCGCTCCCGTGCCGGGTGCCGAGGCGCTGTTCGTCTTTGAAAACATCGAGCCGACCGTCGACCAAGGTCTCTTCGCCTCCAAGCGCGAGGTCGGCGACATCCTGGAGGTTCGCGCCGACGTGCTGCGCCACTTCCACGAGAAGTTCACCACCTGGTTCGAGATCCGCCTCGATGGCGGGGAATGGGTCCGTCACCCTCTGTCCTTCCTCGAGAACGACCGCTGGGGCGGTTCCTGTCCTCTGACCGAGCCGGGCCTGTTCGAGTTCCGCATCGGCGGCACCGACATCCAGACCGGCGCCGAGGGCGTCTCCGGCGTCTACGACCTGATCGTCGACCCGGTCATCGCCCGCTTCGGATCGTGGTACACCATGTGGCCGCGCAGCCAGGGTACCGACCCCGCCAAGTCCGCCTCCTGGGACGACTGCATCGCGCGTCTCCCCGAGATCGAGTCGATGGGATTCAACGTCCTGTACGTGCCCCCCGTGCACCCGATCGGCAAGACCAACCGGAAGGGCAAGAACAACAACGTCAAGAGCCAGCCCGGCGAGCCCGGCTGCCCGTACGCCATCGGATCGGAAGACGGCGGACACGATGCCGTCGACCCCGAGCTCGGCACCATGGAGGATTTCGAGCGCTTCATCGCGGCCTGCGAGAAGCACGGCATGCGCGTGGCCCTGGACATCGCCCTGAACGCAAGTCCCGACCATCCCTACGCCAAGGACCATCCCGACTGGTTCTGGCGCGAGGCCGACGGCACCATCAAGTACGCCGAGAATCCCCCCAAGAAGTACGAGGACATCTACGCCTTCCACTACTTCTGCGAGAACAACAACGAGATGTGGCGCGAGTTCCTGCGCCTGCATCTCTTCTGGATCTCCAAGGGCATCCGCATCTTCCGCATCGACAACCCCCACACCAAGCCCTTCGCCTTCTGGCAATGGCTGATCCGGGAAGTCAAGCGCCGCTGCCCCGACGCCGTGTTCCTGGCCGAGGCCTTCACGCGCCCCAAGGTGATGAAGCACCTGGCCAAGCTCGGCTTCAACCAGAGCTACACCTACTTCGTGTGGCGCGAGTCGGCGGCGGAGCTTCGCGAGTACGTGACCGAGCTCACGACAAAACCCGTCAGCGACTACATGCGCGGCAACTTCTTCACCAACACCCCCGACATCAATCCCCACCACTGCCAGGACCACGGGCGTCCGGCCTTCCTGGTGCGCACCGCGCTTGCCGCCCTGCTCCTTCCCAGTTACGGCATCTACAACAGTTGGGAGCTGTGCGAGGCGACTCCGGTCCCGGGCAAGGAAGAATACCTCGACTCCGAGAAGTACCAGTACAAGACCTGGGACTGGAACCGTCCCGGCCACATCAAGGACTGGATCCGCCTGCTCAACGAGCTGCGCAACACGCATCCCGCGCTTCAGGAATACGACAACATCACCTTCCTGGATTGCAGCGACCCCCAGATCCTGGCCTTCACCAAGGTGCTCGACGGCGACAAGCTCCTGTGCGTGGTGAACTGCGACCCGACCCGCGTGGCGGAGGGCTTTGTGGACGTTCCGTGGACGACCTTCGGCATCGAATCCGCACCGTACCATGTGACGGATCTCGTCACGCGCCAGGTGTGGGTCTGGAACGCGGGCTCCAACTACGTGCGTCTGGATCCCACCGTCTGCCCGGCCCACGTGCTCAAGATCGGATAAGACAAGATCTGTCATCGATTTGCTCGAGGCTCCCGCGATGCGGGGGCCTTTTTTTTCGGGCGCCCGCCGCCTGCGGCGTCACCGGGCTGCCTGCCAAGCCTCCGCAGCCCTCAATGGCGGAGACGCCCCGGCGGGGCGTCTGTACGGAATGGGCTGCGGGGTCTTGGGCCTACCGGCCGGCATCCCTGGCGCGTGCGAGCGCGTCGCTTGCTTTCTCCCTCCCGGATGGGAGGGCAGGGGTGGGCGATGGTCCAGCGAAGCGGCATCCCTGGCGCGCGTGAGCGCATCGCTTGCCTTCACCCTCCCATGTGACAATTTCCGTCCTGGCGAGTATGTTCAAAGGCGATGCGTCGTTTCCTGACCACCACCGTTGCCATGCTGTGCCTTCTCGGAGCCACGCAGTCTTCCGCGCGCAAGTCCAAGGCGGCAAAGTCCAAGGCTCCCGTCGCCGACACCTTGCCCGAGAATTTCTTCGCACCCGGAAGCAGCTACTCGGGCAAATCCACTTTCTACCGCAACCGCGGGTCCGGCGCCTGCGCCCTGCCATCCGGCGACACCTTCACGGCCGCGGTCAGCAAGCACCAGTTCGCGCGCTCCGCGCTGTGCGGCAGTTGCGTGGAGGCCACCGGCCCGTCCGGGTCCGTCATCGCCCGCGTGACCGACCGCTGCCCCGGCTGCCCGTCCGGCGGACTGGACCTTTCCCGGGAAGCCTTCGCCAAGGTCGCCCCCTTGAGCATGGGCCGCGCGCTTGTGAGCTGGAAATTCACAGCCTGCCCGGGTGACACCCAGATGAGCCTGCACCGCAAAGGAAAAAGTGCGCGCGGACAAATCTCCCTGCAAGTGCGCAATCATGCCGTACCCCTGCGCGGGGTCGAAGTCCAGACCGACACCGGTTGGCTTGCGCTGGTCCGGCTCCCTCACAACCGCTTTGTCGGACGCAATCTTCCTGATGCCCCTTGGTCCCTGCGCCTGACCGACGTGTGGAATCGCTCCACCGTGGACACGGGAATCGTGGTGGCTCCTGACAGCGTCACGCGCTTGGATGCCCGCTTTGCAAGCATTCCCCTGGCACCCGACACGCTGCTGTCCAGTCGCGCTCCCTCCGGTCAGAGCGCGACGATCGACCAGTAGCCCAACCGGCAGCCCATCCGCCACCTGGGCCTGCGCGGAATGCTGCATGGGCAAGTTACAGGATATGCACATCCATCATTCGGAGTGTTTTCATTTGTCAACATTCCCCCGCACTCGCCTCCCGTTCAGTTTTGACAGATTCTGTCTCGCACGATCCTGTCGACTGGCATGATCCGTGCTGAATCGGGCCATCATGCCCATTCTTGATCCACGTGACATCTGGCTTCTCGTCTCCATCGCCCTAGTCCTTTTCATGCAAGCCGGGTTCCTCTGCCTCGAAGCCGGGGCCGTGCGCTCCAAGAACAGCCTCAACGTGGCGATCAAGAATTTCGTGGTGGAGATCCTCACCACCTGCGCCTTCTTCACCTGCGGCTACGCCCTGATGTTCGGCGTCTCGTGGAAAGGGGTCTTGGGAATCGATGCCCCCGCCCTGATGAATGTGGGCCCCGAGCGCATCCTCCCATTCCTCTTCCAGATGGTCTTCTGCGGCACGGCAGCCACCATCGTGTCCGGCGCCGTCGCCGAGCGGTTGAGGTTCCTGCCCTTCCTCCTTTCCTCGGCGGTCATGGCAAGCCTTCTCTATCCACTCTACGGGCATTGGGTGTGGGGCGGCGGTTGGCTTTCCCGCATGGGCTATCACGACTTTGCCGGCTCGTCGGTCGTCCACATCATGGGTGCCGGCGTGGGACTTGCCGGAATCCTCCTGCTCGGCCCCCGCAAAGGCCGCTTCGCCAACGGCAAGACTCAGCCCATGGCCGGTGAAAACCTGATCCTTTCCGCCCTCGGGACCTTCATCCTGTTCTTCGGCTGGATCGGCTTCAACGGCGGCAGCGCACCCTTCGGCCTCATGACCGGGACCATCGTGGCCAACACCCTGCTCGCCGGATGCTTTGCCGGCATGACCGCCATGAGCTCAATCTGGATCACCCGAGGCATCGCCGACGTGAGCCTCATCATGAACGGAACCCTCGGGGGCCTGGTGGCCATCACCGCCTGCGCTGATCTCGTCCCCTTGCAAGCCGCACCGCTCATTGGCATCCTGGCCGGGCTCGCCGTCCACGCCGCCACATGGGCCTTGGAGCGCTTCGAGATCGACGATGCCGTCGGTGCCGTGCCCGTGCACGGGGCATGCGGACTCCTGGGCATCCTGGCCACTCCCCTGTTTTGCACCAAGGCCGCCTTGGCCACCAAGCTTGCCGCCTCGCCCCTGACCTCCCGCGTCGATTGGCTCGGTGTCCAGGCCTTGGGTGCCATCGTTTGCATGGGGGTCGCCGTCGGTGGCGGCTTCCTCACCTGGATCCTCATCGGAAAGCTCACATCCCTGCGCGTAAGCTCCGAAGGGGAGGACATCGGCATGAACTTCAGCGAACATCGGCTGTAGGAAGATTCAAGGAGGCGCAGGGTGACTGTTCTTACTCCCGGCCACGTGCTCGGACGCATCCGTCTGATCGCACCGCTCGGCCAAGGATCCATGGGGGTGGTCTGGAAAGGCCACCACCTTTCACTTGATTTGCCCGTGGCGGTCAAGGTGGTCCGCAGCCTGGATCTCTCCGATCCGACGCGGCACCGTGAGCGGCTGCGACGCGAGGCCCAGATGGCCGCGCGCCTGAGCCATCCCGGCATCGTCCGGGTGCTGGACTTCGTGGACGACGGCGAGTTCCCGTGCCTTGTCATGGAGCTCGTGGAAGGCTCCACCTTGGACGCCTATCTGCGAGCCCGCGGCTCCTTCCCGGAGCGCACCGCCCTCCTGATGGCCTTCCACTTGGCTGGAGCCTTGGTTGCCGCCCACGAGGCGGGCATCCTGCACCGCGACATCAAGCCGGCCAACGTGCTGATCGGAGCCGACGGCACGCTCAAGCTCAGCGACCTTGGCCTTGCACGCCCCCTTGCCGATTCCTCGCTCACCGACCATCGCAACGTGATGGGCACCCCTCTCTACATGGCGCCCGAGCTCTTCACCCGCACCAGCCAGCCCGACCCTCGCTGCGACCTCTACTCGCTGGGTGTGGTGCTCTACCAGCTGATGACCGGCGCCCCGCCGTTCGGGGGCAGCACCGCCCAGGTCATCCATGGACACCTGCACCTGGGCGCCGACCTGGGCAAGATCCCCGAAGGCTCACGACACATCCTGTCACGCCTCCTGGACAAGGAGCCCCGGTTGCGTGTGGGCAGCGCCCGGGAGCTTCGCGAGATGCTGCGCGCCCGCGTGAACCAGATCGATTCCTCCCGGTTGCCTGGCAGCGGTTCCCGCAGCGGCTCCTTGACCCGTACGCACGGAAGCGATTCGCGTCTGGTTGAACGCCTCGAACGGCACTTGGCCACCGAGTCCGTCGCCGACGGAAAGACCATCGTCCACACCACGGGCCGCGAACGCATCATCGTCGGAATCCTGCTGGGAAACCTCGTCGCGATCGGCCTGTTCGGCTGGTTCCGGATGAGCTGAATCAGTCGATCTTGCACTGGCGACATTCCTCCCCCTCCGTACTGAAGTCCATGACCCATAATCTATTCTCGACAAACGGTCCGCGTCGGCAACGTCTCAGTGGACCTTCGCGCCCTCCTCGGCGGGGCAGTTCACGGCCAAGCCGCCTGCCGTGAGCGCGACACCCTCGTGACAGAGCTGGTTCCCGTGGATCTCCAGGGGGCATCCGTCGAGGTCGTCGAGCTTGATGGACTTGGTCGGCACGAACACGATGCCCTCGCGGGTCGCCTGATCGCCGGGGTTGCCTTCCGGCGCGATCAGGTGGACCGTACCGTCAGCGTTGTCGGCGGCCAGCACCATGCCCTGGCTCTCGACGCCACGCAGCTTCGCCGCCTTGAGGTTCGCGACCAGCAGCACCTTGCGATCCACGAGCTGCTCAGCGGTGAAGTGCTCCTTGAGACCGGCACAGACTTGGCGCTCGCCGGCGGTGCCCAGCGACACCTTGAGTACCCACAGCTTCTCGGCGGTGGGGTGCGGCTCGCAGGACAGAATCTGTCCGACGCGCAAGTCCACCCGACCCAAGGCGTGCGAAGCTTCTACCACCGGGGCGGCGGCGGGCTTCTCGACCTTGGTCTGCAGGCGCGGGAACAGGGACGGTCCGTCCTTGAACTCGACATCGCCGCCAAGCACACCCCAAGCGAGATCGGAGGGGACGGGTGTTCCCAGTCCCATCGTGGCCAGGCCTTCCTCGGCCTTGGTGGGAATCACGGGCCAGAGCAGGGTCAGCAGCAGACGCAGGGCCTCGGCGCTCACCGAGAGCACTTCGGCCAGCTCGTCGCGCTTGGCCGGATCCTTGGCGAGGTGCCAAGGCTGGGTGTCCTCGAGGTAGCGATTGATGGCCTTGGCGTAGGCGAAGGTCTCCTCGAGCGCCACGCTCACGCGGTAGCCCTCGACCAGGGTGCGCACGCGCTCGAGCGCGTTGTCGGCGGCCTCGCGCAGGTACTGGGCGCGCGGCGACAGCGTCGCGGGGCGGGCCGGGATCTTTCCGGCGAACGCGGTCTGCACCTGCTTACGAATACGTGAGAGCACGTTGCCCACGTCGTTGGCCAAGTCCGTGTCGACGCGGGCCTGCAAGGCGGCGTCGGAGTAGGAGCCGTCGGCGCCCACCACCATCTCGCGCATCAGGAAGAAGCGGAAGGCGTCCTTGCCGCCCACCACCTGGAACTTCTCGACCACCTGGAAGGGGTCGACCACGTTGCCCAGTGACTTGGACATTTTCTGTCCGTCGGCCATCCACCAGCCGTGGGCCAGGATCTGCTTCGGGAGCGGGATTCCGGCGCCCATCAGCATGGAGGGCCAGTAGACGGCGTGGGTGGTGAGGATGTCCTTGCCGATCAGGTGGACCGAGGCCGGCCACCATGCTTCGCCATTTTGACGGGATTTGTCATTCACGCCGCTCACATAATTGAGGAGCGCGTCAAACCACACGTAGGTCACGTAGTCCTTGTCGAACGGGAGCTCGATGCCCCAGGTCAGGCGGCGCTTGGGCCTGGAGATGCACAGGTCACCCAGCGGCTGGCGCAGGAACCCGAGCACCTCGTTCTTGCGGTAGTCCGGCACGATCCAGTCGGGATTCTCCTCGATGTGCTTGAGGAGCTTCTCCTGGTAGGCGGACATCTTGAAGAAGTAGTTGACCTCCTCGACCTCCTCGACCGGCTCGCCCTCGGCGGGGCCGCGTCCTTCGCGGATGTCGTTCTCGCTGTAGAAGCGCTCGTCGCGCACGTTGTAGAGACCCTTGTACGAGTCCTTGTAGATCTCGCCCTTGTCCCACAACCCCTGCAGAACGGACTGCACAAAGCTCATGTGGTCAGAATCTGTCGTGCGGATGAAGCGGTCGTTCGAGAGTCCGAGCAGTTCCGCGAGCGCCTTGAAGCGGGCCGAAGTCTTGTCGCAATGCTCCTTCGGCTCGAGTCCGGCCTTCTGCGCGGCCTCCTGCACCTTCTGTCCGTGCTCGTCGGTGCCGGTCAGAAAGAAGACCTCTTCGCCCCACATGCGATGGAAGCGGCACAGCACGTCCCCGAGGATGGAGGTGTAGGCATGCCCGATATGGGGCACGTCGTTCACGTAGTAGATCGGAGTGGTCGCGTAGAAAGCCTTGGACATGACCTCAAAGATAGCCGCTGTCGAGTCCGGGAGGAGAGGACCTCCCGATGCGATCAAGCGCCAGGGATACCGCGTTCGCTTGCTCCAACCCTCCCCTGGCCCCTCCCGAATCGGGAGGGGAACGGGCAAGTGACGCGCTACGCGCGCCAGGGATGCCGGCCGAACGGCCCAAGACCCCCGCCGAAGGTGGAGGCTTGGCAGGCAGCCCGGCCCGCGAAGCGGGAGGCGCCCCGAACCAAACGACCCGAGGACGGATCAGTCCTTGAGCGTTCCCGGAGGGCCAGCGAAGGTCTTGCGCACGCCGAAGCCCCACCAGAAGACAAGCAGCAGGGCGGTAAGGCCGACCACCAGGTAGAGGACCTTCTGGTTGGGAGGCTGCACGCCCACGAAGGCAAGCACCGCGCCGCCCAGCACCGCGAGGATCGCGATGGGCTTGGAGAAGGCCTTGAGGTCGAAGGGACCCTTCTCGGTCCAGGTCTTGCCCTCGGCGAAGAAGCCGGCGGCGGTGGGCATGATGTAGGAGATGTAGAGGAGCACCACGCAGCCGGTGGAGAGCACCAGGAACGCGTCACCGTAGAGCGTGGCCGCTACGATCAGGGTCGCCGAGATCCAGGTGGCGCGGATGGGCGTGCCGGTGGCGGGAGCCACGGCCTTGAGCCAGTTGGAGGCGGGCAGTCCGCCGTCGCGGGCAAAGGCGTACATCATGCGGGAGGTCGCGGTGAGGGCCGCCAGACCGCACAGGTAGTTGACCGCGTAGATGCCCAGGCCCAACACGGTGCGCAGCCCGGCGGGCAGCGGAGCAAGCAAGGTCCCGAAGAAGCCGAAGCCCGACTTCACCGCCGCACCCATGTCGGGCATGGCCATCACGAAGGTGGCGATCATGGCAAAGCCGAAGAGGGCCGACCAGAACACCGAGGAGAGGATGCCCTTGGGCACGACACGGGCGGCGTCGCGGGTCTCCTCCGAGGCGTGGGCCGAGGCGTCGAAGCCGGTGATGGTGTAGATGGTCAGCAGAAGGCCGGAGAGGAAGACCAGGAGGGCGCTCTCGCTGCGCGGCCACCAGCTCCCTTCGGCGCCGGTGAGGTTGGTGAAGGTGAAGAGGCGCGAGGGCTCGAGCGAGGGCGACCAGATCAGAAGCGATGCGATCAGGGTGATCGCGATGGCAAAGATTAGATAGCCCGACATGTCGGTGAGCTTGGTGGTGAGGTTGGGGAGCTTGGCGTTGAGGAAGGCCTGCGAGAAGGTGACCGCCGCCAAGAACCCGACCTGATGAAGCTTCCCGAAGGTGGCCGGGTCCAGGCCCAGCAGCGGGGCGACGAAGGTCTTGAAGAACGGATCATAGACGCCGAAGTTGATGGAGGCCACCACGAAGATCAGGCCCAGCAGGTTGAACCAGGCGGTGCCCCAGCCGAAGCCCTTGCCGCCCAGGATCGAGCCCCAGTGGTAGAGGCCGCCGGCGGTCGGGTAGGCCGAGGCGATCTGCGCCATGCCGGCCGCGACGATGAGTGCGAAGAAGGCGCCGACCGGCCAGCCCAATCCCACCGAGATGCCGCCGCCCGCGCCGATGGCCGCGGGGAAGGCGGTGATGCCGCCCGCCAGGATGCAGATGATCGAAAAGGAGATGGCGAAATTGGAGAAGCCCCCCATCCGCCGCGTGAGTTCCTGCTTGTAGCCCATCTTCTCAAGAAGCAGCGCGTCGTTGTCTTGGCTCGGCATGGTCGATCCTCCGCCTCGGGCCGCACGGGCCGCGATTTCCAGTTGGACAGATCCTGTCAAAGCAACGGCAGTGCCACGCCGTCCGCACGGCATGCTCCCTCGCCTGAAAAATGAACGCGAAATGACAGAACCCGTCGGGAATGCCGCTTGTCTGACAATTGTCGCGATGCGTCATCGGCGATGTTGCGTTTGGGTTTCCCTCCCTGTGCAGGCACTCCTCTTGCTTCGACCTTGTCATCATGAGACTCTCCACCACCGTCCGCGGACGCGGCTTCACCTTCGACGGACTGCACGACCTGATGGCCAAGGCCAATGAGGTCAAGGCGGGCGATTCCCTCGCGGGACTCGCGGCCCAGACTGCAACCGAACGGATGGCGGCCAAGAGCTTGCTTGCCGAAGTACCCGTGGGCGCTTTCGTGGAGGAGCCCGCCGTCGATCCGGCCAAGGATGAAGTCACGCGCATCATCCTGGAGGACCTCGACCCGGTGGTGCGTGACGAAGTCGCCGGAGTCAGCTTGGGCGAATTGCGCGAGCGCCTGTTGGAATCCGATGGAGAGGAGATGCTTCGACTGGGGCGCGGGCTCACCTCCGAGGCGATCGCGGGCGTGACGCGCCTGATGTCCAATCTCGACCTCGTGTCCGCGGCCGCTAAAATCAGGGTCGAGGCGACCTGCCGCACCACCATCGGACGCCCGGGTACGCTTTCCTCGCGGCTCCAGCCCAACCACCCCACCGACGACTTGGGCGGGATCCTGGCCTCCGTGCGCGACGGTTTTTCCTTCGGTGTTGGCGACGCGGTGGTCGGACTCAATCCGGCTGACGACACGGTGGCTTCGGTGAAGCGCGTGATGGACGGCATCTCCGCGTATGTCCACGACGAGCTGGGCGTGCCCACGCAGGTCTGCATCCTGGCGCATGTCACCACGCAAATCGAAGCTCTTCAGCGCGGAGGCCGGTGCGACCTGGTGTTCCAGAGCATCGCAGGCAGCCAGAAGGCCTGCGAGTCGTTTGGCATCACGGCAAAGCTCCTGGCGGAAGGTGCCGAAGCGGTGCGGGCGGGGCGTCGGGATCTCGGGGAGAACGTCCTCTACTTCGAGACCGGACAAGGCTCGGAGCTTTCCAGTGAAGCGCACCACGGCATCGACCAGCTCACCATGGAGGCCCGCTGCTACGGACTGGCGCGGCGCTACAAGCCGTTCCTAGTGAACACGGTGGTGGGCTTCATCGGACCCGAGTACCTCTACGACGGACGCCAAGTGATCCGGGCGGGATTGGAGGACCACTTCATGGGCAAGCTCCACGGCCTGCCGATGGGCGTGGACGTGTGCCATACCAACCACATGGACGCCGACCAGAACGACCTCGAAAACCTTGCCGTCCTGCTCACGGCAGCGGGGTGCACCTACTTCATGGGAATCCCGATGGGAGACGACGTCATGCTCAACTACCAGACCACCAGTTTCCACGACATCGCCGCGCAGCGCGAGCTCTTCGGTCGCAGCCCCATCCGTCCCTTCGAGGAGTGGATGGAGCGCGAGGGCATCCTCGCCGGCGGAGGTCTCACCGCAAGCGCAGGCGACCTCACCCGTTTCGATACCAACCGGAGGAACCCATGGACACCGTCCTTGGATGCTTTGCTCAATCCGGCCTAGCCCACCAGCTCAAGGAACGCACGGTCGCCCGCATCGGCGTGGGCCGCGCCGGAGTCCGTCCCACGACCGCATCGCTCCTGAGCTTCCGGACCGACCATGCCGCGGCCTGCGACGCCGTGCGCGAGGCCTTGGATCCCGACTTCCCCCGGCAGCTCGGCTGCACCATGGAGCTGCGCACGCAGGCACACGACAGGGACGAGTACCTGCTCCGACCGGCCTTGGGCCGCCTGTTGCGTCCGGACGACCGGACTTGGCTTTCCCGTTCCGTCCGCGGATGCGATGTGCTGGTCGCCGTGGGCGACGGCCTCTCCTCGGCGGCCGTCAAGGCCCAGGCCCCTCGACTGGTTCCGGCGCTGCTTGCCGCGCTGCGGGATGAGGGGATCACCGCGGTGGCCGGTCCCGTCTTCGTGCACGGCGCGCGTGTGGGCGTGATGAACGAGCTCGGCGCGGCGAGCCAAGCCCGTGCGGTGGCGCTCCTGGTGGGCGAGCGTCCCGGCCTCTCCACGGCCGAGAGCCTCTCGATCTACATGGGCTTCGAGCCGCGCGAGGGAAAGTCGGATGCCGACCGGAACCTCCTGTCCAACATCCACGCCACCGGCATCCCGCCGGAAGAGGCGGCCCGCACCGCGGCTTCATGGATCGCGGCCATGCTGCGCCAAGGCTTGAGCGGAGTGGCCTTCAAGCCCTGAGGAGACGAAAAGGCCCGATGACAGAATCTGTCACCGGGCCCGGCACTTCGTCCGTCCACCCTTCGAGACGCCTTGCGGCTCCTCAGGGCGAACGGAATGGAGCACTTCGCTGGAAGATCAGGCCGGGACGACGAGCGAAGGCTCGTAGTCGGACGGAGCCTCGTAGCCCAGCAGGTTGCACAGCGTGGCGGCGATGTTGGCAAGGCCCGCTCCCGGGACCTCGGCCAGCTTCCAGCCCGGGTTCGCATCGGCGGTCACCAGGATGAACGGGACCGGGTTGAGCGTGTGGCTGGTCTTGGCCTTCGCGTTGCCTTCCTTGTCGCGCTTGACGGCGCCCTTCTTGTCCAGCTCGTACATCTCATCGGCGTTGCCGTGGTCGGCGGTGATGATAGCGGTGCCGCCGGCCTTGAGGATGGCGGGGATCACGCGGGCCAACTGAAGGTCCAGCGCCTGCATGGAGGTCACCACGGCCTCGAAGTTGCCGGTGTGCCCGACCATGTCGCCGTTGGGGTAGTTCACGCGCAGGTTGGCGTACTTGCCCGAGTTCACGGCCTCGATCAAAAGATCGGTGACCTCGGCGCACTTCATCCACGGGCGCTGTTCGAAGGGGACCACGTCGGAGGTGACCTCGACGAAGGTCTCGAGCGCGTCGTCAAACTTGCCCGACTTGTTGCCGTTCCAGAAGTAGGTCACGTGGCCGTACTTCTGGGTCTCGGAGATGGCGTAGCTCTTGACTTCGTTTCCGGCGAGGTATTCGGAGAGGGTGCGGTCGATGGTCGGGGGCTGGACCAGGAAGCGGGCGGGCAGCTTCAGGTCGCCGTCGTACTGCATCATGCCGGCGTAGGTCACCTTCGGGAAGACCTTGCGGTCGAACACCGAGAAATCCTCCTCGGTGAAGGCGCGGGAGATCTCGATGGCGCGGTCGCCGCGGAAATTGAAGAACACCACGGCGTCACCGTCGATGATGGCACCGGCAGGAATGCCGTTCTCGCCGATCACGAAGCCCGGCAGATCCTGGTCGATGACCTTGGCCTCGGCGCGGAAGGTCTCGATGGCCTCCTTGGCGGTGGCGAACTGGCGCCCCTCGCCGCGCACATGGACGGCCCAACCGCGGTCGACCATGCTCCAGTCGGCCTCGTAGCGGTCCATGGTGAGGTTCATGCGGCCGCCGCCCGAGGCGATCTTCACGTCGAAGTTCGCGTCGCGCAATCCGTTCAGGAACTCCTCGAAGGGCTCCACGTACTCAAGTGCGGAAGTCTCGCCCACGTCGCGACCGTCGAGCAGGATGTGCAGACGCACGCGCTTCACGCCGTCCGACTTTGCGCGCACGATCATGGCCTTGAGGTGGTCGATGTGGCTGTGGACGTTGCCGTCCGAGAAGAGCCCCAAGAAGTGCAGGGTGGATGCCTTGCTTCCCGCGACGATCTCCGTCCACGCGGTGCCGGTCCACATGGCGCCGGTCTCGATCGAGGCCGCCACGAGCTTGGCGCCCTGGGCGAACACGCGGCCCGCGCCCAGCGCGTTGTGCCCGACCTCGGAGTTGCCCATGTCGTCGTCGGAGGGAAGGCCCACTGCGGTGCCGTGCGCGCGCACGGTGGTCATCGGATAGTCCTTCATCAGGCTGTCGAGGAACGGCGTGCGGGCCGACTTGACGGCGTCGCCCTCCTCGCGGGGCGAGATGCCCACGCCGTCGAGCACCAGCGTGACGACGGGGCCCGTCGGGGCCTTGAACCGGGTGGACTTCTCGAGCTTCAGTGCGGACATGCTTGTCTCCTTGAGGTTGACAGAAATTGTCTAAGGTCAGTCTTGGAGCAGGTTGCGGTCCCAGCCCAGGCTCAACTCGAGGCGGGGTTGCATCTGCTTGTATTCGTTCTCGGTCCACAGGTCCAGGCGCGCGGTCATGGACCAGTAGCGCATCTCGCCCTTCGAGCGGGCGCTGAAGGGCCAGATCTGGTACCAGAGGCCGCTGCGCTGGTTCATGATCTCATGGTCCATGGACCATGTCAGCGTATGGGCCACCCCGGCTCCGAAGAGGAAGGGCGCATCGAACCGGTAGCCGAAGGTCGGCGCGACCCGCATGTGATCGTCGCGGGAGCGTGCGATCAGGTCCACCGAGGGGATGTAGATCGAATCGCGCAGCTCGTCGCGGATGTCG
Source organism: Fibrobacterota bacterium (assembly GCA_039798005.1). Lineage (GTDB taxonomy): Bacteria > Fibrobacterota > Fibrobacteria > UBA5070 > UBA5070 > JBDKGV01. Next base: position 6,039 of record JBDKGV010000004.1, on the reverse strand, counting down.
AGTCGCCCCCACTCCACCGGAAGGCTTCCTTGCCAGGCGCCCCAATCCTTGTGGAGCGAAACCTTCAGAGAGAATTCGTCGCCGAAGGTGTTGAAGTTCAGCCGGTTCTCGTCCCAAAGTTCCTTGTGAACGCGGGACTCGCTCCAGCGCTTGCCGCCTTCGAAGGATGCGACCCCATTGGGGAAGTTCACCAACCGGTACGAGAGCGCGGCCGTGAGGAAGCTGGTGGGCTGCACGACCAAGCGGCTGCCCACAGACAGCTCGTACGGATGCAAGTCGCCGAAGAGCTCCATGCCCAGATGGTTGTAGTTCAACCACACGTTGCCGCTCTCGTAGATGCGCTCGCGCCAACCCAAGGCGCTGTAGGAACCGACATCCATGGGGTTCACCGTAAGCGTTCCCAGCCAGACCAGATACGGCCCTTGCACCGCAGGAGCGAGGTTGCGAGCATCTGAAGCAAAGGCAATCCCTGCCGCAGCGAGAGTCAAGAGGACCGTTCGGTAGACCATTGCCTCGAAAGATAGCCACCTCGACGCGCTGAACGGAGCCGGAGACATTTGCTTCCTGTGATCTTTCCGCTGGTCATTGTACCCTGCACCCGATCTATCTTATGAACCCATGCAGCTTCCCGAAGAAGTGGTCCGGCAGCTCCTGCTGCACTTCTCCCGCTTGACGGGCAGGAAACTCGCGTCCGCCCAGGATCTGGCCGCGCTCCCTTCGAGGGTCCTCTTGGAGCTGGCGCACTCACTTCCCGACAATTTCCTGCCGGCCCTGGTCGGCATGCTCAAGGGCGTGGCTCCCGGCATCTTCCAGAAGCTGCTGGGCGAGCACGAGGAGGAGAATCGCGATCTCTCGCAGGAGTTCTTCCACCGGTACAGCCAGATCGTCCTGGAGCCCGAGGAGACCTCGCACTACAATGCGCTCTTCCTCTACCTCCCCAAGGAGACCTTGGACGATCTCGTGCTGGTGGAGAGCCGCCAGTCCTTTTTCCTGCGGCAGGAGATCGAGACCATCAACGAATGGATGTGGGAGCTCTTCGGACTGGGTCCCTTTGCCGCCGGCGCCCAGGAAGAGGCATGGGAGGTCTTGTGGAGCCATCTCCTGCGCAGTCGGGCATGACCGAACCGGAATCCGAATTCGGCGTCCAGACCATGGAGGAGACCCAAGTCTCCCCTCAGTGGAAGGTCATCCTGCTGGACGACGACGAGCACACCTACGACTACGTGGTGGAGATGCTCATGCACGCCTGTTCCCTCTCCAAGGAATCGGCGTTCCGCTGCGCCGTTGAAGTCGACCTCTCCGGCGAGACGACGGTCTTTTACGGCACCCACGAGGAATGCAAGCGCCGCCAGGGCAAGATCCACAGCTACGGGGCCGATCCGCGCCTGCTTCGCTCGCGCGGCTCCATGCAAGCCGACATCCGCAGCCGCTGAAGCGACAACGACCCGAAGTCGCAACCCAAGGAATGCCGTGGGCACCGCTCACCGGTGATTTCCTCGCGGATTTGTGCAAACCACCGGCGGCCGGGAAAATATCTTTCCCCTCATGGCATACCGTTGGCAGAAAACCGACAATTCGCAACTCATCGAAGTGATCCGCCTGAACACGGTCACCTTCGACACCTGGATCCTTTTCACCGAGGATCCCGCCTTGGCAAGCGACGGCACCTCGCCCGTCAGCGCCCTGTGGTTTTCGAGCCTGGAAGAAGTCTCGCTCTTCATGGAGGAGCGCTTCCTGTCCCTGTGGCTGCCCAAGGGCGAGACCATCGAGGAGGTGGTCACCGCCGCCCGCAAGCTCGGCTCCACTCGCCGCATCCAGAAGCGCACCTTGGCCCAGTTCATGGACCTGGTCAACGAGAAGATGGAAGGCAAGGTCAGCATCGCCTGGCTGGGCACCTTCAACGACCTTCTGGGCAACCAGGATCCGGCCATCATCCAGATCTCGCAAGACTTGGAATTCTGGTTCGTCGACCGCGGCATCGAAAGCGCCGACATCGATCTCGACAACACGAAGCAGCAGAAGGCCGCCGTCGAGTTCTTCCTGCAACTGGGCACCTGACGGTTCCTGTCAAATAGGGCGCCACCCGCCCTCGCATCGATCACGGGGACGCAAGACTTGCGTCCCTTCGTCGTTCAATGGGACGGGTCGGGCTACCTGCCGGGCCTCCTCGGCCTGCCAGTGAACTTGGTGCCGATTGAGCCGCTCGTCCTGAGGAGCCGCACAGCGGCGTCTCGAAGGATGACGGATCTCACTGGCAGGCCTGCGGGGTCCCGTCCCTGCGGGCGGCATCCCTGGCGCACCCATACCATGCGAAATCAATCTGACACTTTGATTTCGCATGGTATCACAACCCGCATTCGCCACCGCGTTCCGACCCGAAGATCGACGCATTACCTTTCACCCACCGCTGAATCCCGCGTTCAATAGACTGGGCATTGAGGCATTCACCCGCATAATGGAAATTTGAAATGACAAATTTTGGCATCAATGGCGCAGGGAGGGGCAAGCATCGCGTCCTCGCCCTGATCTTGGCCTTGGGAAGCGCAAACGCCCCGCTTGCAGCCACCGCCATGGGCATCGTCTCCGGCACCACCGGCACGACCACATCGGCGCTTTCGCGCGCGAAAATCTGCCTCCAATCCGACACCACAGCCTGCTGGCTGACCCGTACCAGCGGCGCCTTCGCACTAGGCTATACGGCCACGGTCCCCGATGACGTGATTGTGGGTGTCCATTCCGCACGGAATCATTCTGCAGTCCGCTTGAACGGCAAGACGATTTCACTGCCCATCGTGCAGAGTGGCGACTACCGTTTTGAAGCCGTGAATTCCTCCGGTCGCATCCTGGATCGCCGCGAACTTTCCCTGACAAAAGGAATGCAGCAGGTTTCCCTGCCAGCCTCCGTCACAGAAGCGGGCATTTCATTCCTGCGCATCACGGGGCCCGGCACCGCTTGGTCCGGGCGCCTTGTTCTGGGCAAAGGAAGCCTGACGGGATCTTCCTCGGAGCCAGCCGCAGGGTTTGCCGCCCGCATCACTGCCAGCCTTCGCGACAGCCTTGTCGTCAGCGCATCGGGCTTCCGCGCGAAGACCATCGCCATTCCCAATGACAGCGCCTCTCGCTTGAAGATGTCCGTCACGCTCGTGCGCGATTCGCTCCTGCCGCGATTCAATCCCGATCCGGGCGTGTTTTACGGCACATCGTTCAGCCTCTCGATGAGCTTCCTGAGCGGAACCGGTGCGATTCGCTACACCACCGACGGTTCCGCACCGAGCGTCCTTTCAGCGGGCTATTCCAGCGCCCTGACCATCTCGACCGACACATCGCTCACCGCTCAGATCTTCAATGGCAACACGGCCATCGGAAGTGCCGTCACCGGTTGGTGGAAAAAAAGCATGGGAATCACTCCGACTCCGGGAATCTACAGCGGCCATGTCGTACCCAAGATTGCCAAGCTCCTTGGTGATGAGCGCTACACTTTGGACGGTCGCGTCCCAACCCCGAACGATCCGCTCTGGACCAGCCGCACCGACAGCACATTGCTTCAAGACGCGTTCCTGGTGCTTCGCTCCTTCCAAGCCAACAGCTATCCAGAAGCCATTGAGTACACCGTCAAGGACACAAGCCTGAATCCTCGCGGCAGCGATCGAACCTTCTTCGACACCGCCTTTGTGAAGCTGAGCAGTCTGGACAGCGCCGAAATTCGCTACACCTTGGATGGCAAGGCGCCATCGCTTTCCTCGACTCTGTACACGGGCCCATTCAATATCGCCGGAACCTGTACCGTACGCGCCATCGCCTATCGCAATGGACACGCAAGCGACACGGCGAAATACGTCTACACCATGCTTCCGCCCCCGGCTCCTGTGCTGGACACCTCCGCCGTCAAGGGATACCAAGACAGCGTGCGCCTTGCCCTCTACGGCTGCAAGGGCTGCGCCGTGTATTACACACTTGATGGAACCGCACCTCTCTACGACAAGCCTGCGACGCTTGTCTATTCCGGCCCGATCACCCTCAAGGCAGGTCAGACCCTCCAAGCCATGTCCGGCACTCGCAACCAAAGCGCCCTTGTGAAGTGGAGCTATGCATCCATCGCGCCCCACATTCTGCCGGATTCAGGCCTTCTGACAGGGCAGACCACTGCCAGCGTCACCATGACGACTTCATCCCCCATTGGTGCTGTGATTCGTTACACCGTGGACGGAAGCGTGCCGAACTCCAACTCCCCAGGCTATCTGCCCGGAACCTCCCCGGCCATTGTCTTGTCGAGTTTCCCCGTCACGGTGACGGCCAAGACCTACAGTGCCAAGGGCGATTCGAGCCATGCCACCCAAGTCACCTGCATTTCCACCCCAAGCGGCATCCAAATCGCCAGCGCCTCGACCGCGCAGCTTCTGGATACCAACATGACCTTCGTGGATTCTCGCGATGGCCAAACCTATCGCGCCACCGCGATTGGCAATCGTCTATGGATGGCCCAGAATCTGAATTACGCGAATGTGGGCGTGTGCTACAACAGCAGCGCCGATTCCTGTGCCAAGTATGGACGTCTTTACACCTGGTCACAAGCACTTGGCTTGGGTGATTCCTGCAACGCTAAAGCCTGCGTTTCATATTCTACTTCAGGTATTTGCCCAACTGGATGGCACGTTCCTAGCTACCTAGATTGGGATTCCTTGACAGTCGCAGCAAATTCAACATCCTACTACAATGTGGCAGGAACTCGCATCAAGTCCATTTCCGATTGGAAGTACAGCAGCAACGTACAACCGAACGCAAACGATGTGTTCGGATTCTCAGGCAAGCCTGGCGGCTTTTTCTCCAACAGGACCGACATGTTTGCCGCTGCAGGAAATCGTGCTGAATGGTGGAGTTCCACGCTTATCTCGGGCTCAAAATACGCCAAGAGCTACAACACAACCTACGATTACGCCCCCCTCACTCCAACAACCAGTGTAGACAAAACGACCGCCCTTTCCGTCCGTTGCGTCAAGGATCTCGTAATCACGCGCTGATCACCCGCTCACATCATATCGCACAGGGGCAGGCCATCGGTCTGCCCTTCTTCGTTTCCGGGGCGCCTGCTGTCGCCGGACACTTCAAAGTGATCCATCCGTGGACACTTGAAAGTGATTCACCGGTCGATCGTCCGGAAAGTTAGTCAGTAGAGCCAGTCGCCTCCTTCCTGCGTCCTGTCCGATAGGATTTTCCTTCGATGGGGATGAGTTCGGCCAGGTCGAGGAAACGATCGAGGATGGCGGAGGTGGCCGCGTTGTCTCCCAGGATCTTGCCCCAGTCCTCGACGGGTCGGTTGGTGGCGATCAGAGTGGCTCCCTTGCCGTGCCGTCGGTGGATGATCTCCAGAAAATCCTCGGCGGCGTTAGCCGGGAGTGAGCGCATACCGAATTCGTCGATGATCAGAAGCTGTGCCTGCACCATCGCCGCGATGCGCTTCCTGCGTGCCGCCGTTGAGATCGTGGCGGCCTCTGCAAGCTCGTCGACCAGATCGAAGGCGCTGCGGTAGGCCACGGTGTAGGCCTGCAGGATCGCGTTCATTCCCAGCGCCACGGACAGGTGCGTCTTGCCCACTCCCGGAGGCCCGATCATGAGCACATTGCAGGCCTGGGCGATGAATCGAGCTGATCCCAGCTCCATGATCCGCCGCTTGGGAATCGATGCATTGAATCGGAAATCGAATTCCTCCAGGCTCTTGCGGCAGGGCAGGCGCGAGAGCTTGAAGCGCCGCTCCACCAAGGTGTGTCTGCGTTTGTCGAGTTCGTCGGTGACCAGCTCGTCCAGGAATTCGAGGTAGTCGCACTCGCGGGCTCGCGCCTGGATCACGCGCCCCGGCAGAGCCTTGGCCATGCCGCCCACGCGAAAGCCACGCAGCCGCTGTTGCAAGGTCCCTTGGTCGATTCGAGAATCGGGTGCCGCGCTCATGCCTCCACCTCCTGACTCATCCGGCGCACCAGATCCCCGTACTGGTCGGGAGAGCGGATCAGATGGTGCTCCTGCTGCAGTCCATTGCACGCGGCA
>JBDKGV010000003.1:0-38036 GCA_039798005.1 Fibrobacterota bacterium | reverse complement strand
CGGTGAAGGAAAGTCGCGCTTCCAGTCCGCCGCCTTGGCGGCTGTGGAGACTTGCGGTTCCGCGATGCAACCGCGCCACCTCGCGCACGAAGGGAAGACCCAAACCGCTGCTCTTGGTCCCGCCGGCAGGCCTTGGTGTGGACCAGAACCGCTCCCACGCCTTTTCTTGCGCCCATTCAGGAATGCCGGGACCGCGGTCCAGGACGCGGATCACAAGCATCTCCTTTTCCTGTGCGGCCTGAATCTCGACACATTCGCCTTCCGGCGAGAATTCCAGCGCATTGAGCACAAGATTCCCCACCGCTTGGCGCAACAGAAGCCCGTCGCCAAGCAGCGCAAGTCCGGGAGCCACCTCGATCTGGATGGACAGATTTTGTCGCACCGCGTGGGATTCCAGGTCCAGGCGCACAGCCTCGCACAGATCCTGGACGGGAATCGGTTCTTGCGCCTCAAGAGTTCGCCGCGCCTCCAATCCCGCCAAGGCCAGCAGACGGTCGACCAGTTCCCGCAGACGCTCGCTCTCCCGCTGGATGTTGGCCACGAAGCGCGTTCTCACATCGGGGGGCGGATCGTCCTCAAGGATCTCGGCCGCCGCACGCACCGCCGTCAGCGGGCTCTTGAGCTCATGGGTCAGCGAATGGACATAGGCCTCCACGTACTTGCGGCCTTCCAGCGCCACGCGCATCTCCTCGAAGGCGAGGCCGAGATCCCGCACCTCACTGGCTCCCAGCGCAGGCAAGGTGGCGGGTTGCCCATCGCGCACGGCACGGGCATAGCGGGACAGGCGCTGGATCGGGATCGTCAGCCAGATGGAAAGGAGCCATCCCGCCAGCACCACGCCAAGTCCGGCAAGGACGCCTGCCACCATGATCTTGGGCCGCGCGATCGCGATGAAGACGTTCACGGAGGAGGATGGCTTGGCCACCACCACCACCCCGCGCACCTTGCCGTCGCGCCATACCGGAGCGGCTACATGCAGGGTGGAACTCAACGGATCGGCGACCACCCGCCGCGTCGTGCGCGCACCGTACTTCCCTTCCAGCGTCAGCCGGATGTCCCGCCAGCGGGAGTAGTCCATGCCCACATCCCCGCCGCCGGGACGGCTGTCGTACACGACGGTGCCCTTGGCATCCGTCACGTACACCCGCATGTCCACCCGCGTCTTGGTCATCTTGTAGATGTCCGCCTGGAAGCTGCGCTCGGCCACGGCCCTGAACCCTTCCCCCAGGCTCGGGGGAACCACCGCGGTGTCGGCGCCGGGAGCGTTCTCAAGCAGCGACGCCAGCAGGTTCGAGGTGTCGACCAGCGTCTCCTCAACGGCCTCGAGGTAGCGCTTGCGAAGGTCGGTGAGCATCCAGTCCATCAGGAAGTAGAGCCCCGTTCCCGTGATCACGAAGATCGCGAGGAACAGCCGGGTGCGCAGCTTCACGGCGATTCCTTGAGGCAATAGCCCAGGCCGCGGCGGGTCTCGATCGGGTCGACCAGCGGATCGGCGGCCTTGAGCTTGGCCCGCAGACTCTTCACATGCACGTCCACGGTCCGCTCCAGCGAAGGCGAGTCCTCGTCCCAGGCCAGCTCCATCAGGCGCGCCCGCGACAGCACCCGCCCGGGCTTCGCAAGCAAGGCCGTGAGGATCCCGTATTCCGTCCGGGTCAGGTCCAGTTCATGCGTGCGATAAGTGATCCGGGCGCGTTCGGCATCGACAAGGAACCCGCATGCGCCGGGCGGCGGGAACGGCGCGGCATCCGCTCCGCGACGGACAGGATTTGTCACGACGGATCCTGTCAAACTTGCACGGGCACCCCGCGCCCGCAGACGGGCGCGCAGGCGTGCGACCAATTCGCGTGGCGAGAAGGGCTTGACCACGTAGTCGTCCGCCCCGATCTCCAGGCCCACGATGCGATCGATCTCCTCGGCCCGCGCGGTGAGGAAGACCACGGGGACGTCCCGGCGACGGAGGATCTCCCGGCATCCGTCGAACCCGGATCCATCCGGAAGTCCCACATCCATGAGCACCAGATCCACCGAGTCATCAAAGGCCGCCAAACCTTCGCGCAGGGTCGATTTCCACTCCACCGCAAAGCCATCGCGCGTGAGCGCATAGAGGATCGCATCCGCGATCCCCGGTTCGTCCTCGATCAACAGGATCCGGGGAGCATCCACCGGATGACTCAGGTCGGATCGACCCAGCGACCGTGCTCCTTGATCAGATCGACCAGGGCATCGGGTGCCAGCGCCTCGGGAATCCCCTTCTTCACGCAATCGCGCCGCACATAGAGGTTCACCGTTCCCGGCGCCCCGCCCACATAGCCGAAGTCGGCATCGGCCATCTCACCCGGTCCGTTGACGATGCAGCCCATGATGGCGATCGCCACTTCCTTGAGGTGACCGGTCTTCTCGCGGATGCGCGCCGAGGTCTCCACGAGATCGAACAACGTACGCCCGCAACTGGGGCAGGAGATGAACTCGGCCTTGCTCTTGCGGGCTCCGGCGGCCTGCAGCACGTCCCAAGCGAGGTCCAGACACTCGGCCTCGGGCTTGCCTGAAAGGCTCACGAGATCGCCGTATCCGTCGCACAGGAGGCTTCCGAAGACCGCCGCCATGCGCAGCTCATCCCCGGCGGTTCCGTCGAGTTTCCAGCGCAGTGAAAGAACCGGCGCGGCATCCCCGACCGGAAGGCTCGACGCCAGGCGGCGCACGCCCCAAGGGCCGAGGGTCTCGAGCGACGGCTCGACCACAAGCGCGGCATCGACCTTCGCCATCTCGTCCACGGTCCATTCGGCGTTGCGCTCTGCGCGTCCGGAAACCGAGGCGTCCGCGCCCACGCGGATCGCCTGCCCGAACCCTGCCAGCGTCTGCCCCACAACCACGGTGCGGGCCGGTCGACGCGAATAGGAAAGAGGGTCGCAGGGTTCCGTCAGGCCATCGACAGGATCTGTCAGGCGGAAATCGTCAAATGCGGGGACGCCCTCGACCTCGTCGCGGAAAGGACGCACGCAGGCCTTCACAAGCTCGCGCGCCACCGGAATCTCCTCGATCGGATCCTCCGTCAGCGAGACGCGGATGGTGTCGCCCAAACCGTCCAGGAGGAGTGAGCCGATGCCCACGGCGGACTTCAGGCGCCCGTCACGGCCTTCGCCGGCCTCGGTCACCCCCAGGTGCACCGGGTAGGCCTTCCGGCCGGCCTCGGAGAGCTTCTGCGCCAGCAACCGGTAGCACTGGATCACGACCTTCGGATTGGAGGCCTTCATCGAGAAGACCACCTGATCGAAGTTCTCCGCTTCGCACACCGAGAGGAACTCGAGAGCCGAGACGACCATGCCTTCGGGAGTGTCGCCGTAGCGGGCCAGGATCCGGTCCGAGAGCGAACCGTGGTTGGTCCCGATGCGCAGCGCCACCCCGCGTTCCTTGGCGGCAAGCACCAGCGGACGGAACTTGTCATTGATCTTCTGCAGGCCGCGCTCGTAGACCTCGTCCCCGAATTCCTTCTGGAACCCGTAGGCGGTCTTGGCGTCCACGAAGTTGCCCGGATTCACACGCACCTTCTCGACCCACTTCACCGCCTCGAAGGCGGCGGCAGGCTGGAAGTGGATGTCCGCGCACAGCGGCACGGTCACGCCCTGGGCCCGCACGGCCTTCACGATGTGCTCCAAGCACGCAGCGTCCACCTGGGTGGGCGCAGTGATGCGCACCAGTTCGCACCCGACACGGGCAAGCTGAACGGTCTGCCGCACCGTCGCCTCGACATCCTTGGTCAGGGTCGTGGTCATCGACTGGACAAGCACGGGGTTGCGGGCGCCGATGCGCGCCTCGCCAATGCGTACTTCGTGGGTCGGGCGTCGGAATCCGGCAAAGCGGCCAAGGTCGTTCATGGGCCGACAAGATAGGTGTTTGGATGGCCTGCGGACAGCGTCAGGAATGCGGATTCAGTCCAGCAACGATTCGGCGATGTCCCAGAAATGGTCCTTGAGATGCACGAAGGCCTTCACGATCTCCGGATCGAAATGCGACCCTTGACCTTCCATGATGATCGCCTCGGCCTTCTCCCGCGGAAAGGATTCCTTGTAAACCCGCTTCGAGATCAAGGCGTCGTACACGTCGGCCAAGGCCATGAGCCGGGCGGAGAGCGGGATGTCCAAACCCGCCAACCCGTCCGGATAACCGCTTCCGTTCCACTTCTCATGGTGGCCACCGGCGATCTCCTTGGCCACGCTCAGGAAGTTGGCGCTCACCCCGAGCTGGGCCTCCGCCTTGCAGATCGCCTCCCGTCCGATCGCGGAGTGGCGTTTCATGATCTCGAACTCCTCGGGTGTCAGCTTGCCGGGCTTGAGCAGGATCGCATCGGGAATGCCCACCTTGCCGATGTCGTGCAAGGGAGCGGATCGGGTCAGCAGTGCGATGCTGGCGTCCGTCAATTCCTGGCCGTGGAGGGAATGCACGGCAAGATGCTCCGCAAGGATCTTCACGTAGTTCGCCGTGCGGTGCAGATGGTTCCCGGTCTCGTTGTCACGGGTCTCGGCAAGCGAGGCCATCGCAAGGATCGTGATCTCCCGGGTCCGTTCCAGTTCGGTGGTCCTCTCCGCGACGGCCTGCTCAAGGACGAGGCTGTTTCCCCTGAGAACGTCGTTGGCCTTCTTCAAGGCGAGATGGGTGGAAAGTCGCGCCATCAGGATCGACGGACTCAAGGGCTTGGTGATGTAATCCACCGCACCGACGGCAAATCCCAGCTTCTCGTCCTCGACCTCCCCGAGGGCGGAAAGAAAAATGATCGGGATCGTCGCGAGGTTCGGATCCTGCTTGAATTGGCGACAGGTCTCGTATCCGTCCATGTCCGGCATCATCACATCCAGAAGGATGAGGTCGGGTGGCGCCTCCTTGGCCATGGCAAGCGCCTTGCGCCCCCCCGTGGCGATCTTGACCCGGTAGCGTTCCTTGAGCAGGGCGTTGAGCAGACTCAGATTTTCCGGCGTGTCGTCGACGACCAGAACGATCGCATCGCGGGTGTTCATTTCATGGTTCATGCGTCCTCCTCCACGTCGCCATGGGCACCGATCGCATGCCTTGGCAATTCCTGCAACAGTTCCAGCGCTTCATCGAAGGCGTAGTCGCGGATCTTGCGCGAGAGCCTGGTCGTCCAATTCTGGCCATGGACCTTGCCGAAGATCTTGCGGATCCGCTCGAAGGCTTCGACGGCATCGGCATCGGCTTCGCGCAGGAGTCTTGCCACCTTGGCGATCTCGCCGGGAAGCTCCTGCAGTTCAAGATCATGGGAATCGAGGGGGTCCGGGCGAAGGTTCGCCTGGATCTCCGTGCGCAATTCCTCGGTCATCTCCTCGATCCGTGGCAGATGGGAGATCGCCGTCTCCAAGGAATCCTCGCGCAAGCACCTCTCCAAGGCGACAACCGCGGCAAAGAGCGGCATGGCCCCCAAGTTGCCGGCGATCCCCTTGAAGGAATGGAGCCAGACTTTCGCCTCGCTCACTTGGCGCTTTTCCAAGAGCTCGCGCACGGGCTGCATGTCCAGGCGTCGATCGGCGAATTCCGTCAGGAACTGCGCATACATCTCGGCGTTGCCCCCGCATCGTTCCAATCCGTCTTCCGTCTCGATCCCCCGGATCAAGGGGAACAGGACCTTCGCCTCACGCACGGGACGCACCGGCACCCCGCCTCCCTGGGCACCCCACCGGGCCAAGGTCGCGAACAGCTTGCGCGGCTCGATGGGCTTGGCAATGTGATCGTTCATTCCCGCCTCAAGGCACGCCTCGCGCTCGTCCTGCATCACGCTTGCGGTCATGGCCAGGATCGGAATCTCCACGCCGCGGCTGCGCAGGGCCCTTGTCGCCTCATACCCGTCCATGCCCGGCATCTGCAGGTCCATCAGGACGATGTCGTACCCCTGTGATTCGAGCATCGTCAAGGCCATCTGTCCGTCGTCGGCGATCGACACGTCAACTCCTTGTGACTCGAGCAACTCCTTGGCGATCTGCTGATTCACCGGTTCGTTCTCCACGACCAGGATCTTGAAACCGCCCAGACCGAACTCCTCCGCTGCCACCGACGAATCGCCCGGTGCGCTTTCATAGCCCAGAATATCATCCAAGGTTCGACGCAACGCGTGGGGGGACACCGGCTTGTCCAGGACGCCGTCCAAGGGGATGCTGCGGCACAACGCCTGCAGCTCCTCATCCACCGAGGTCACCATGACCACGGCGGGCATTTTCCTCAGCGCAGATTGCTTCACCTGCCTTGCCACGAGAATCCCGTCCTCGCCCGGCATCTTGCGGTCCAGGAAGAGAATCTCGTACGGCTTGCCCGCGGCATCTTCCCGGACCAGCATTTCCATCGCATCGCGCCCGGAGGACGCCTGATCCGCGGCCATTCCCATGCTCACCAGATAGGCGGCCAGGATCTCGCTGACCACCGGATTGTCATCCACCACAAGGGTTCGACGCCCCAGGGAATCGAAGGGCATCGCCGATTCGGACGCCTGGGAGGTCCCGAGCTGCACCGTGAACCAGAAGCAGCTGCCTTTGCCCGTTTCGCTTTCCACGCCGATGCTCCCGCCCATGAGCTCGGCCAGCCGCTTGCTGATGGCAAGCCCCAGCCCCGTCCCCCCGTATTTGCGCGAGTTCGAGTCGTCGGCCTGGGAGAACGCCTGGAAGAGCCGCCCTTGCTGCTCCTGCGTCAGTCCGATCCCCGTGTCGCGGATGCTGAACTTCAACAGCAGCGCATCCCCCCGGTCCTCGAGCATCTCCACCGACAGGATGACGTCCCCCTTGTCCGTGAACTTGAAGGCGTTTCCGAGCAGGTTTGTCAGGATCTGTCCAAGGCGCAGGGAGTCGCCGACGAAGTGCTCCGGCAGGCGCTGGGACACGCGGTGCAGGTATTCGATCCCCTTCTCCCTGGCCTTGTGGCGATGGAGATCGGCAACCGAGGCGAGCAGGTCCGAGAGGCTGAATTCCTGGGCTTCCAACAGGAACTTGCCGGCTTCGATCTTGGAGAAGTCCAGGATGTCGTTGAGGATCTCAAGGAGCGCCGTCGCCGCCCGGTGGATCTTCTGCACATAATCCCGCTGCTGGGAGTCGAGCTTGGTGCGCAAGGCAAGGTGCGCCATCCCGATCACGGCGTTCATGGGGGTCCGGATCTCATGGCTCATGCTCGCCAGGAAGGACGACTTCGTGCGCGTGGCCTCCTCGGCGACCTCGCGGGCCGCCTCCAGCTCCCGCTCCTTCGCCTTCATCTCGCTCACGTCCATCATCATCCCGAAGATCCCGCCGACGGTCCCGTCCGCCAACTGGAACCGCTTCAACCACCCGATCAGGTCATGCTCCCTGCCATCGGCCAATCGGGCCTGCACCAGCTCGTTGATCTCGACGCCGTCCTCCAGGACCCGCTTGTCGTCCCGGACTCGCGACAGCCTCTGCTCCATGGTCAAGTAGGCGAAGTCCATGACCGTCTTGCCCTGGACGAATTCGCGGATCGTCCCGAAGGCCTCCTCGTAGGCGCGGTTGCACAGCAGGTATCTCTCTCGCGAATCCTTCAGGAAGATGGGATTGGGGATGGCATCGAGCACCTGCTCCAAGAGCGCCAACTGGTCGGACAGCTGCTTCTGGGCCGCCTTGATCTGGGTGACATCCTCCTTGATCGCCACGAAATGCGTGATCAGTTCACCATCGTGAATCGGAGCGACGATCGCCGATTCCAGATAGTCCCTCCCGTACTTGCTGCGATTCAGGAAATCGCCCTTCCACACGTCACCCGTCTGAATGGTATCCCAGAGATCGACCAGCGCCATCGGATCCGCCTCGGGGGAACGCAGGATGCGAGGGTTCTTCCCGATCAGCTCCTCCTGCGAATATCCGCTGGTGCGCTGCGCGAAGGGATTGGCGTACTCGATGATCCCTGCCCTGTCCGTGATCAGGACGGCGAAGGGACTCTGCTCGATGGTCAGGTAGAACTTCCGCAGCTGGGCCGTCTTCTGCTGGATCTCCTCCTCCATGTTCGCGGTCGTCTGATCAAGGATGGTCCGCATGGCGTCATGGGCCACCGCCAGCCGCTCCAACTCCAGCCAAGGCGTATCGATCGATATGGACGTCGAGAAGTCGAGGTTCCCGATCTGCTCGACCTGCTGCCCCAGCGCATCGAGTTGCCGCGTCAGGACGCTTGTCAGGCGATGCGCGAACCATGCCGCCAGGAAAAGCAGCACGGCACAGCCGCCCAGCAGCAGCAAGACCGACCGCCGCAGGTTTCCATCATATTCGCCTTGTGGCGCCACCGCCAGGATCATCGAGCCCCGACCGCTGGATTGGATGGGAGAGGCCTTGACGATCCAGTCCTCCCCCGCGATGCGGAAATACCGCTGCGGCTCCCTCGACCTTCCGGCGACGGCAGTGGCATAGGCCACAGGAAGGATCGGATCGTCGATCTCCTGCAAGGGCTTCAGGATCCAACTCGAGTCGCCCCTCCCACGAGGAAGGGTCAGCAGCTTTCCGGAGCCGCTGGCGAGGAAGACGAAGCCCCGTTTTCCCAACGAGACGGTACGCGTGACCTGCATCTGACGTTCCAACAGCAGGTGCAATCCCACCACGCGCACCCTCCCGGCGGCGTCCCGGAACGAACGCGCCAGCGTGATTCCATACTTCCCGTTGTAGGCGAACTTGTAGGGATCGCTCCAAGCCAGTCTCCCACCGGCACCTTGCGCCAAGCGGAACCATTCCCGTGAACTCGCATCGAATCGCTCGTCCGTGGAGTCACGGCAAGCACCGGCCTTCAAAAGCAGGCTGTCCATCTCGCAAAGTCTCGTGCCGGCATCCCTGTGCCCGACCCATCGCTCGATCCACCGGCCATCCTTGCGCAGCAAGGATCGGCTTTGTCCGGAGCTGTCGGCCATGACCACACCATCCAGCTCCTGCGACTCGGCCATCAAGGCGCCGGCGGCGCGTCGAAACCATGTCGCATCCGATAGGGGGGACGAATTGGCGCCCATTTGCCGCTCCAGCAGCTCCAGCTTGCGCTCGACCGACTGGACGATCGCCTCGCTGCGCAACTTGGCCAGATGGGAGGCGGCATCGAATTCACTGACCTGAAGCGCCGTCGATGCGGGTTTTGCCAGGAATTGGTAGTTCAGGAACGACATCATGGAGACCAGGCCCACGGCGATGAAGCCCATCCTGAGCATGAGCCAATGACGCATACGCACCTTGCGCGTGCCCATCCCCGGTTGCAATGGCGACTCCATCCTTGGATCTTATCACGGCCACAGGCCAGTCCGCCAGCATTCTGACATCCGATGACGATTCATTTGCCTCGGCTCGGAGGCGGCGGCAACCCGGAAGACACCGGAATTCGTGTTCCATGCACGAAAAATGGCAGGGCGTCGTCCACCCTGCCATTGCCATCGGAATTCCCCGTGACCGGCTACTTCTTCTTTTTCCAGCCGAACCGGAAAAGCTGGTTGCTGATCGATTCCAGTTGTGGCGGCTCAAGGCCTCGACGCGTCACCAGGCGCAACGTATAGACGCCGCTGGCCACGACCTCCCGCTTGAACGACCGGCCATCCCAAGCGATCCACGCCTCGTAGCGCCCGCCTTGATCCGTGGGAATCTTGCCTTCCTCACAGGCTTTGCGCAGATCGCCAAGCTCAAGCGAAGACACGTAGGTCCCCAGATTGTCGTAGATCACCACGAATCCATCGACGCATTCGTTGGCCACGACCCCGATTCCAAGCACCCTCTGGCTTTCCTCGGCCGAAAGGGCCTGCCCGTTCAAGGTGGACCACGACGTGTCCGTGGCCGACCTGACCAATGACCGCAGCGGCGCCTCGCTTCCGAAGGTCCACCCCTTGTACGTCATCAGGGGATTGCGCTCCTCCAGCAGGAACACGGGCGGACGGGGACCGAAGGTCAGTTGCGCCCATTTCCAACTGGATTCGTTCGCGATGCCGGATTCGTCCGCGGCCCCGCCCAAGGACCGGGGCGATGCGCGCAGGGAGTCCCCACGCCGCAAGCCCAGGGAATCGGCTCGCAGCAGCAGATTCCACCGCTCGGCGCTTCCCGTACCCTCCAAGGACCCTTGCAGCAGATTCCCCGCAGCATTCAAGCTCACGCTCGCACGGCTTGCGGGATCGACCGGCTCGGAGAAGGTCAACTTGAGCGTGTCCGTCGCCCCGTCCTTGCCAAAGCGCACTTCGGCAGCGATCAGCACGACGCCCACGGAATCCTGCAAACCGATCTCGGTCGCCATCAGGGCACCCGGCGCGAAGAAGCGCAGCACTCCCGAGCGAGCGCTTCCGTCGCTGCTGGTCGCTCCCCACGGGAAGGCGATCGAGGCATCCAGCGAAAGACTGTCCGGCGAGACGATCCAACCTTGAGCGGTGACCAGCGTCCGCTTTTCACCCGCGCCCCAGAAGGCTTGGAGACTGTCGGGAACGTCCTGGGCGCGAAGCTTGCGCCGGAAGCTCACGCGAATCCGGTCGGCCCGCCCATCGTCCTGACTCGATCGGATGGTGCTGCCGGAGATCGGGACCGGCCGCCAGCTTTGCTGCAGCACCACGGCATCGGCACACTCCACGGCCCGGTTGCCGGCAAGGTCCTGCACCGATGTCGCGGAGGCCTTGACCAGCATTCCCGCCGAAAGAAGCTGGGAGGGGGACACGACCAGCTGCCAGAGCCTCCCCGTCGTATCCATCGCGTTCATCGAAACCGGGGTTGCAGGATTGGGAAGCGTCGGCAGGACCAGAGGAAGGCTGGCCATGCGCACCGCTTCGCTGAACTGGAGATACAGCGTATCCCGCGTATCGAACGATGCCGCCGCTTCCATGATGCGTGCGACCTCCAGGCGCGGACCGATGCGGTCCATCACCGTGCCCGTCACCATCACGGACGTATCGCGCCCACCGCCGGTGGCCCGCAGCTCGAGCCCCACCGTTCCGGATACCGCGCTGCCGCTGACCGATCCCGGAACAAGCCCAAGATGGATGCGCAACGAGTCCGCGGCCACACGGATCGAATCCTTGGCCAGCGGGAAGGATTTCCCGTCCAGGATCAGGTTGGCACCTGTCACGACATTCTCCGACGAAAGCCGCGTGGACAGGCGCACCACGACTTGGCTCGGCGAACCGGAGCAGGCGCTGTCCCTCGTCCATGCGCTGTCGATCAAGGGCCATGGCGGAGCGGCTTGGAAGTTGACCTTGACGCTTGCCACCGGCAAGGTCGATCCGACGATGCTTGCGCTGGCCGTGAGCGTGACCACCTCGGCGGCGGCATCCGACACCCACAGCGTCGCCTCGCCATGCGAAAGGGTGATGCGCGAGATTTCGCTCCCGCCCGTCGAGCCGTCCCAGAACTTCGCTCCGGTTCCGGCGCTTGAACTTCCCAACTGGACGGAAACCGTCGTATCCAGGACACCGGCGCTGTCGCGCAGCGAGACCTTCAACGCCTGCCTGCGCGTGCCGCTCCACGCATCGACAGGTCCGGTCGGATCCCATGTCAGCGTCAGCTTGCGGGGAGGCGCCTTCATCGTATCCGTGACCACGGTGTAGCGCTGCCAGGCGCAGGAACAGTAGGTCGAATCGCGATCGCCCCAGAAGGCGAACTCATGGCTCGTCGCGCCGTCCGTTTCCACGGTGTCGTGCTTGAATTCGATCGAATCCTTCTGATTGGCAAGCGGAGCGGCAGGCCGAAGAACCGGCGCATCCACCTGCCAGTCCGCCTTCACCACATCCGGGAAGCTCCATGTCTGCCCCAGGAAATGCACCGGCAAGCTGTCCTGCTTGACCGACACGGCAGGGGTCGGCAAGGGCTTGGCAAAACGGAATGCCGTGGTGCGAAACACCTTGGGCTTGGCTCCATCGGGAGGATAGCCGTAGATGTGCTCGCCTTGGAAATGGGCCGTGATGTACGGATCGTCGACGTACGTCACTTGGTTGGCCCCTGCACGCGTCTCGATCTGTTCCGGGCCATCCCACAGGTTTACCATGTTGATCCCGGCGAACGGCTTCGGATCGGGTGGCGAGGCATGGGACGTGAACGACCATCCATCCTTGAACGTCGAGAAGGGGATCGGGTTCCAGTTCGAATTGTCCATCTTCAACTCGATGCGCATGCTGCCGGAGACCGGGAGCGTATCCTTGAGCGTGATCGGCAGATACCAGACATTTCCCGATGTCCCGTACGGTTGCGCGGTTCCGAAGGTCAAGTTGACCGGGCCGCCCAACATCGTGCCGCCGCCACCGAAGATGCCGTTGTCGCTCGAATGGACCACGATGCTCTTGGCTGTCGTGGCATCGGCCTTGAAGTACACCCGCAACTCCAGTCCGACATACGGACGCGGCTCGTTGTTGGCCACCAGCAGGTAGAAGTGCGCTCCTTGCCCCGATGTCGTGTAGTTCTTCTTGGTCGCCTTCATCTGGATGGTGTAGTCGGCGAAGTCCGGGGTCGTCACGAAGCGGTGGTGGAGTCCTGTGCTGTCACCCTTGGCAAGGCCGGAGATCACGTCGTACCGGTATGCGGTTCCCGGCTTGAGCCCCTTGAGCGTGACCTTGTGGAAACGGCCGGGGATGCCTTCGTCGTCGCCTTCGACCCGCAGCTTTGTCGTGGCGAAGTTGCCCGCCTCCGGAGCGAACTCCACGGCGGAAGGGGCCACCACGTCGGTCCACCAGAAGACGGTGGCGCGGTCGGCCCGGATGTTGCAGACCTTGATGTCAAAAATCTTCGGCGGCGGAACGGCCTTTGTCGTGGTCTTGAACTGGTAGTCGCGACCGCGGTTGTCGTCGAAGGTCTCGTTGCGGTAGATGTCCATGCCCTTGAAGCGGAAGTAGTAGGTCGTGTTGGGCTGCAATCCCGTCAACGTGACGGACTTGTTCTTGGCTAGACTCACCACCACATGCCCCATCGCAGGTCCATTGGGGAAGATGCTGTAGAACAGCGTGTCACGGGACAGTTCGTTGGTCTGCCAAGTGATGATCGCGCTGGAATCGCTCACCTGCACCACGGTGACATTCTGGAACAGCGGCCCTTCATTGTCGGGAGGCAAGTCCTTCGACAGGATCAGGGTTGGAAAGATCAGCTGGGCGGAAAAGTCGATGCAGGTTTCCGTCACCGTGTAGTCCAGCCAGTAGTCCTTCAAGAGCGAACCCGGCTTGCACCCGCCCATCAAGGCCCCTTCCGGAACCTTGTAGGCGTAAGGCACGCCACCGGCATTGTAGCCTTCAGGATTGGCGGCGCGATTGTGCGGATGCTGCAGGTTCTTCGACCCGGCGCCCATGACAAAGCTCAGGTCCCATGGATTCACACCCAACTGGTAGTTGAGATTGTCCGTCCCGATCTGCAGGTAGGTCGAATCGATGGCATCCTTCCATCCATCCACATAGGACTTGATCTCCGGTCGGGTCAGTCGCCCCGGAACGGTCTTCCCCTTCATCTTCTCCCAGTAGCGCGTGGTCTGCGCAAGGTCCCAGTAGAGGAACAGCTCGGTGACCTTGCCCATGTTGTACCGGTTGAATCCCCAACCGGCGCTTGTAAACACCCCATGGTAGGGCTGATCCACGTTGATGCCCGGGAATGAGGTCTTGTCGCTGCCGTTCGATCCGATCGAGATGCCGCGCTTCACGCCGATCACCACGTCAAGCAGCAGGGAGTCTCGCAGCACCGGTCCGATCCCGTACTTCGCGGCCGTCGCCGAATCCTTGAGGATGAGCTTTCCGAACGCGTAAAGCGCCAACTGGTTGCTCTGTTGGAAGTCGGTGGTCCAGCCACCCAGATCGAAATATCCGGCGGTCATGCCTCCCCCCGCGACGATCGGGCCGTTGCCGAGGAACCCGGCGGCGAACATGCCAGGACTGTACACCGAGCCCGGATTGTTGCCATAGGCCTTGTTCTGGAACAGGTCGTAGCCGAAACGGCTCTGCCCGGTCGCATACCACAGCGACACCGCGGCCATCGCCGGATCGTCCTGCACCTGCCCGCCTCCGTCGTAACAGCACGGCTCGCTGGTCTTGGTGAAGCGCTTCTTGATCAGGACGTTGTCGTAGATGTCGATGGCCGCATCGCGCAGCTGCTTGGCGTAGACCGGATCGAACGGCTCCCACCCCGCCCCCACCAGGGCAAGCGACGTGATGAACATGCCCGCCACGTTGCCGCCGATCGAAGGGGTCACGGGACGGTCCGGCCCTCCCTTGTTCAGGGCCTGCGCATCCTGGTACTCGGGACGGTCCCAAAAGAGGTGATCCATGCCGGGTCCATTGCCCACGGAGTGGTACATGTCGTTCTTGGCGATCAGTCCATCGGTCTTCGAGCGCTTGTAGAGGCGATAGATGTAATCCGCACCGATCTTGGCCTCCCACAGCAGGTCGGGAACGCCGTCGTTTCCGAACGGGATGGTGTCGGCATACGAGGCTCCGAAGCGATCCTCGGCCTTCCGCGGGAAGGAGGTGTATGCCAGGGCAAGCATGGTCGCAGCGTATCCGACCGTCTCGCCGTACTTGCCGTGATCGCCGCAATCGTGCCAGCCCCCGTGCAGCTCGCCCGGGCTCCCCAGTGCGGAGCCGTCCTTGGTGTGACAGGCCTTGTGAAACCAGCTGTCGGTGTTGCCGCAGCGCTGCGCGCCGAAGAATTTGAGCGAGGTCTCGAAGACGTCGTTGTAGACCGTCTCACGGATCCCGAACGGCAGCGAGGTGTCATTCGCCACAACCACGCGATAGAGACCATCCTTCGTCAAGCCTCCGAACTCGGCCTTCCACAGGTATTCCGCCTGGGCGGGAACCGTCGAATCGCCCATCGTGTACAGCACGTTGATCGAGTTGTAGTAGCCCTTGATCAGCATCCGCGCCTTGAGACCGTCGAACTTGCCCAGGCTCTTGAGGTTGCCCGAATAGGCCACCTTCCCCGTCGAATCGATCACCTGGAACGCATCGGACTTGGGCGTGGCCACCGTCGCCGCGACAAATGCCGTCTTCTTGGAATCGACGGTCCGATAGCCCACCTGGTTCACGCGAATCGGGTGGATCGCGTGGTAGTTGAGCGAATCGAGCAGGCGTCGGCTGCACGAGGCGCAGGTGTTGTCGATGTCCGCGGCTTGGGCGGATCCCCAGAAGGCCGTCACGGCCAACATCAATGCTTTGACAAGTTTCATGCGAGTCCTTGCGTGAACACGAAAGGGCAAGGCCGTGGCCCTGCCCTTCAATTGATCAAATCCTGTCCAGTCTCCGGATCACTTCTTCTTCCGTCCCCAACCCATCTTGTAGGTCTTGTTCAGGAAGCTCGACTTCGACTCGTCCATCCCTTCGAACTGTCGCTTGGTGACCAGTCGCATGGTGTAGACGCCCGAGGTCGCCAAGGCGCCCTTGGCATCATGGCCATCCCAACGGATCCAGAGCTGGGTCCGGAGGCTTGCGCTGGTGGGAACGGTTCCCTTGTCCCATGCCGCCTTGTGCTTGGAGAGATCGAGGTTCACAAGGTGGATGCCCAGGTTGTCGTAGACGTAGGCATGTCCCGAGACGCCTTCGTTCAAGGTCAGGACCAAGCCCATGCCCTGCTCCTCAAGCTCCTCCTGGCTCAAGGAGATCGCCTTGCCGTCCAAGCTGACCCACTTGCCTCCCGGTTCACGCACCAGCAACTGGAGAGCGGTTCCCGGTTCGACCGGCTTGTCCTTGAACCAATCGTCATAGAGAAGCACGGAGTTCTTCACCTGGACGGAGTAGAGCGCCGCACGCGGCCCGAAGGTCAAGCGCACCCAGCGTCCCGGCATGCCCGGCACGGTGCCGGAACGGTCGGAGACCGTACCGATGCTTCCCGGAGCCACGGCCAAGGAATCGCCACGCGTGAACTGGGTGCTGGTCGAATCGATGAAGAACCGCACCAGTCGGGCATCCGACGGATCGACCTCAAACGACTTGAACTTCAACAGCTCGGTGGCCAAGCGAACCACCGCGGCGTTTCCAGTCCCCACCTCCACCGGCTCGCTGAAGAGCAGCGAAAGGGTGTCCGGCTCCCCTTCGATCGCATTGTAGCGCAGCGAAGCGCTGACGAGCACCGGTGCGACCCGGTCCATCACGGCGAAGCGGGAGGTGTCCCCGTAGGCCGCATCGATCATCAATCCGAGATCCTTGCTGGAAATGGACGGATCCACTCCCGTGACCAAGGAGTCCACACCGACCAGCGCAAGGGTCACGGTGTCCTTGCCCGTATCCGCAGCCGTGGTCTGCACCTTGTACGAGGAAAGCATCCCGTTCTTCGTCGGCCAGTTGAAGACGAAGCTCGGCATCGTGTGCAGGCTGCGCGGCGAGAAGACGAGCTTCACATGGTCCACGGTGCCGTCGGCGTTCTCATCGACGAACCACGCCACATGCGGAGGACGATCGCCACCGGTGACCAGGACCGTCGGTCCCTTGGGTCCAGGCAGGTTCCCGAACCGGTCCGAGAGTCCTTTGCCCGCACGAACCAAGTCGACCATCGGAACGACCGAGCCCGTATCCACGGCGATATAGGCCATGTTGCCATCGACGCGCACCGAACTGCCCAACGGTGTGCCGTCCGCCTTCCACGCAAAGGCCGAGGATCCGGCGACGCTTGCCCCTTCAGTCAGCGTGAGCACCAGAGTATCCTTCGCAATGCCGTAGCGCAGGCGCGCCGACACCACGTTGGGAGCCACGGAATCGTCCACCGCATTGAAGGTGAAGAGATCGAGGTAACCGCCCCGCGACACGTACACCTTGCCGGTCCCGCCGACGCCCGCACCCTTGGTCGCCGAAATCGGGAACGGCTCCTTGAGGACGGCGGTGAAGGTCTGGTTGTCTGAAGTCCATTGCGAGAGCACCGAAGGCTTCACGGAGGAGCGCATGGCATCATCCGGCCCAAAGGAGACCACGAAGGAATCCGGAAGCTCCTTGGCGACATCCAGCTTGCGGCTGAAGACGACCGTCAGGAGATCCGCCTTGCCGTCACCGTCCGTATCCTGGATCCACGAACCGTTGATGGGCACCGGACGCGTAAAGAGTCCCAACCCGACCCAAGGATCGCAGCTTGGCGCAGCGACACCGTTGCGATCCTTGACCGAGGTCGCAAGCTTGAGCGAATCGGTGTTCATCTTGAGCGATCCGCCATGGACGATCAGCTTCCAGCGGTTCACTGCCGCGGAATCCTCCCACAGGCTGTCAACCACGAAGGAGCCAGCTCCGGACTTGACCACAAACGGCCAGTTCTTGCCGGAGAAGACGGGCTTCTCACTGAAGATGGCGCGCAAGGTGTCGGCACCGGCGGTGAAGTTCTCATAGATCTGCACCTGCAGGAGACGAGGTCCGACGCTGTCCCGCAGCGGAGACTGCTGCCAGCGCCACACGCCCGCCTGCGAAGGAACGTGAATATCCAGCCATCCGTAGGCGTTCGTGTTCTTCTCGGCGATCAAGTTGCCCAGATCCACCGTCAGGATCTTCTTGTCCACGTCCGCAAAGCCGAACTTGGTGGTGTCGGTAAGCACGACCGTGTCCAACGCCAAGGTGCCCGGTGGCGTCCAGAGGAACTTCACGGTATCCGGACGGTTCTTCAAAGCCATGTCGAAGGGAACATGCACGATGCGACCACCTCCGCAAGGCGCCGTGATGCTTCCGCTGTCGGGATACGGGAAGGATGCCCGCGTATAGGCGCGCAACGAGGAGGTATCCCCGACCATGCCATCGTCGGCATAGGTGAAGGTCACCGTGTCCGGGCCGGTCATCGGAAGTTTGAAGGCATCGGCATCGGAGGCGCCGTTGTCGAAGACGACCGACAGGGGTGAGGTGCGGAAGATGCCCGTGTTCGCGCCCGTTTCGGTAAGTGCGACCTTCTTGCTCCACGCTGCGCCCTTGTGGGCGATCTTGACCGTGGCGTAGATGACCTCCGCAGATGCGGCCTTGTCGCGATCCGGATCGTTGATCTGGAAGATGAACTTGTCCTGGTCCAGCGTCGCGGTGGAATCCGGGGTCAGCGCCTTGCCATCGCCGTCGTAGATGTCGGCGATCGACATGGTGCGGGTCGAGAGGTAGTTCACGAACCAACCGGCGTTCGAGAACGCACAACCCTTGCCTTCGGAACACACGCCCACCGGGTCGGTGTCGGTCGAGTCGGCTCCGGCGAACAGGGTCACGTCCACCTTGTTCGTGCCGGTGTTCAGACGCAGCACCAGATCGATCTTCCAAGTGCCGTCGGCCTGACGAGTCAGCGCAGCCTTGCGGGCGGCATCGTCGAGCTTCACGCCATTGATCCAGATGCTGTTGATGTAGCCCTTGATGCCGGGAATCAACTGATCGTAGACGTCCACGGTCCCCTTGATGCGGGGCACGACACCATCGGGCACCGTGATGGTGTTGCCGTTCACTTCATTGAAGGGGGCGTCGTAGGTCACGTTCATCGCGAACACGGTCCGCTTGGTGGCCTGCTCGATCTTGGACGGCGAGATGCCGTAGACGAAGTCGCCCTTGCGGTAGACCGTCACGTACGGATTGATCCACTCGGGATAGAGCACGCCGTCGGGCGAGTTCTTGGAGGTGTCCACGATGCCCTGGAAATCGATCGGGGCGCCATCGGCCTTGCGATGCGGAATCCAAGACCAGTCGTTGGACTGCTTGGTCACCGACACGCCGTTGAAGGTGCGCGGCACGAAGAAGTTGGGCTCCGAGGTGGTGTCCTTCCACGCTTGGGTGGAGTTCACGCCAAGGACCGGATGCTCCCACAATTCCATGGCCAGCGCATCGTACCAGCCGATGTCGCCCAGCTTCGGATAGGTGCGGTCGGGCACGAAGGTCTTGACCCAGTCCAGCACGTCGATCTGTCCTTGGTTCAAATCCTTGGAATACTCGCTGCGACGGGCGAAGCCCACGTCGAAACGGATACGCGACTGGGACTGGATCATGGTCGGACCCAGCGGCAGGTCGAAGTACCATGCGTAGGTGTTGTCCGCCGCGTTGTAGGTCTCGGGCATCTTGACGGGCTTGAGCATCTGGACACCGCGATTGAGCGTGCTCCAGCTCCAGTTGAGTCCCCAGACCTTGTCATCGCAAGGCTTGTTGAAGCCTGCCGGGTCGTAGGCTTGGCAAATGTCATAGCGGGCCGCGATGGCGTCGGGGAAGCGCACCGGCACGTTGACCAGCCCCGTCGGGGTGCTGAGCTTGTTCGTCAGGTACGGTTTGCCCGTCTTGGGATCGATCAGGGTATCAGTGGAACGCATGTAGACGCGCACCGTCAGCGAGTCGTAGTTGCGCGCCTCGCCGTTGAGCACGTTCACGCCGAGGAACGGCATTCCGCCGAACTCGTACTGCGTCGTGTAGATGGTGAAGTTCACGTCCTTGATGGGCGTCTTGAAGCAACCGACCTCGGCACCCCAGGAGCCGGGAACACCGACCTTGAAGTAGTAGGTGGTCCGTTCCTTGAGCCCGTACAGGCGCACGTAGTGGAACTTGACGGGGACGTTGCCCACCATGTCGGAGTCCACCGACAGGGTCTTCATGCTCGTCCAGTTGGCGCTGTCGGCGAACAGGACGCTCGAGAAATACTCCCCGTTGGGCGTGTACCACATGATGTCGGCGGAATCCGAGGTCACGTTGCAGACCTTGATGTTGCCGAAGATGGGCGGCGTCTGCGGGGCGGTCTTGGTCGTGAAGGTGAAGGGAATCGAATCCGATCCCGGATTGGGCCAAGCCCTCAAGGTGCGGCTCTTGCCGGCAAGATCGGTCACCGTCACGTAGAACCAGTACTTGGTCGCGGCCTTGAGCTTGTTCACATGCACGCGAATGCTGTTGGAGGTGTCGTTGGGGCTGACCACATTGGTCATGGAGCCGATGGTGGAATCCAGCCCGTAGCCGAGCTTGGCCGTTCCCCACTTGTCCATGTCCACTTGAATATCGGCCGAGGTGTCCGTCGTGAACATCACACGGATCGTCGGGATCGGCGCATTGTCCTGCACGGTGTCGGCAAGACCTGTCGTCGCGAGCATGCTGATGGCCGCACCGTCAAGGCAGGTTTCCGTCTTGAAGTAGTCGAACCACTTGTCGTCCATCAATCCGCCCGCCGCACCGTTCGGATTCAATCCTCCGTAGAGGGCTCCGACCGGCACTCGGTAGGGGTAAAGGGCACCCGGAACGTTGCGACCTTCGGGGTTCGAGGCGCGATGGTGCGGGTGGTTGGGATTCTTGGTTCCGACGCCCATCAGCCACGACACATCCAAGCGATTGACGCCCAAGAGCATGTTCATGCCGCTGGTCAAGAGCTTGAGCACATCGTTGCGCTTCCAATCCGGATTGCTGATGTTGGGCAAGGGGGTCTTCGCCGGATCGAGATCCCGGGTCATGTCCCAGTACATGTAGAGATCCGCGAGATTGCCCATCTGGTAACGGTTCCAGACCCATTCCTGCTGGGTCTGCATGGTGTACCACAGCGGGTCGACCGAAATTTCGGTCGAATTCCCGTTCATGCCGTTTCCACCGGGCGCGGGAAGCTTGATCCGGATGGCATTGGCTCCGCCATTGCTGACCCCTTGCAGGTTGTACATCAGGTTCAGCAAGGTCTTTTGAGCAAGGATGCGCCGTTCCGTTTCGCTTGCCACACCGTAGTTCGTCGCCGTGTCCGGATCGCTGAGGATCAGCTTGAAGAAGGCGTACAGCGCCGGATTCTGGATGGAGGCCCAGTCGGTATTGGCGGCACTCTTGCGCATGTTGTCCGAGCCACAGCCCATGAAGCCGCCCTTGAACTGGAATTCCGGGAACGTCGATTCCTGAGTGGGTCCGCACATGGCACCACCGCCACTGGGCATCCCCGCCGTGTACACGAGATCATTGAGGTAGGTCTTGTCCTTGGTCGCCCACAGGAGCGCCACGGCCGCCAAGGCCATGTCGTCGTTGGCCTTGCTCTCACCGTTGTAGGCCGGAGAACTTTCCAATCCGTTGGTCGCCTTGGCCTGGGCATAGAACGCCTTGGCCACCTTCAGGGCCGTATCGCTCCAATTGTTGCGATCATAAGGCTTCCACAGACGAGAAGCAAAGGCAAGACCCGCCGCCCAGTCGGCAAGCGAAGGCGATCCCCAATCGTCGCGCAACACGCGCTCCCCCTTGCCACCGCGCCGCGCTGCCGTCACAAGGTCCTGGTTCTCGGGCTTGCCCCACCAACCGTGGTCGGCACCGAAATCGCCGACGGAGAGGAACAACTTCCCCTTGCTCGTCGTCTCGCCCGCAAGGCGCCAAGCCTTGATCGGGAATTCCGCGCCCCACTTGATTTCGCGCACCATGTCCTTGATCGCATCCGTCTTGCGGGTGAAGGAATGGTTGAATGCGTAGTGATCGGCATCCTTGGTGGGCATGGTCGAGGCCGTCACGCCCAGCATGGCCAAGGCGAAGCTCTGGGTCCGGGTTTCCTTCAGGTGGTCACCGCAGTCGTACCAACCTCCCGAAAGGGCACCCTTGTACTTGAAGGTTCCATCGGGATTCTTGGCCGTGGTGTCCTTGGTCCAGCCATCCCAAGTGTGGGAGCCGGCATGGAACCAGGATTGGGCATCTCCGCTGCGATTGATGCCGAAGAACTTGATGGTGGCGTCACGCACCATGCCATAGACGTTGGGAGAGACGATGAAGCGCACCGAAGTGTCGGTTCCCACCTTGATCGAGTAGCGTCCCGAGGGCACGCTGGCGGGAATGAACCCTTCATAGATGGTGCCCGACACCTTCGTGCCGGTCATCGGGTAGCCCTTCTTCCAGTCGCCGTCGCCGTTGTTCTTCAGCGTTGCGGAGTTGGATGCGTAGGGATTGATCTGGCCATCCGTGGTCGCACCCTTGCTCGTCAGGGTGCCCGAGGCAACGGTCGTTCCTGCGGCATTCACCACAGTGAAGCCACCTGGCGCGGCAGCGGCGAGATAATAGAAGTTCGCCCGCCCTTCCTTCACATCCAGCAGGCGGTAACCCGCTTGGTTCACGCGCACGCGATTGGGTACCAGATTGGCCTTGTCGGCATCCATCTGCATGTTGAAGTCGTTCGTGCGCTTGCTGTACGAGGTCGCAATGGAGTCGTAGGGCAGCGGATCATTCACCTGCGCCGAGGCAAAAGTGCCCAAGAGCAATGTGGCAATCGTGAACAATCGTTTCGAAATCAAGAGACACCTCCGAGATGCATCCCACTGTGTAGTGAGGAATGCACGAATTTGGCCAATTCTAATGACTCCATACTAATCACTCTTCTTGCAAGTCGCTGTCAAATCGCTGCAAAAGGCGTTTCCTGAAAGAAAACAGAAAGGCCCGCCTCCATCAGGAAGCGGGCCTTGTGTGTAGTTCAGGGATTCAGGAAACGCTACTCGCCATTTCCCTTGCGCAGATCGCGGGCGCGTTGCGCCTCGTTCGATCCGGGGCAACGACGCTCCAGCCAGCTCCAAGCGGAGTCCCGATCGACCATCTTTCCCTGTTGTTGCCAGGAGAGGCCAATCTTGAACCATGCCGGACAGACCAGTGGATCCTTGGTGAAATCACGCGTCAAGCGCTTGTAGAGAGTCCTGGACTCTTCCCAATTGCGCTGGGCGTAACGCGTTTCAGCCATCTGGTAGAGAGCCTTGGGGGCAAACACCTTGGTCGAATCCCGGGACAGAACGTCCTGGAATCCCCTGTAGGCCAGATCGTAACGTCCCTTTTGGAAATCCTCTCCCGCAGTGCGGAAAAGCTTCTCCACACCGGAGACGGCAATCGCCTTGGCGGTATCGCCCTTGGGGACCGCACGCGCCAACTGGACTTGACCACCGAACTCGTTGATCTGCTGCTGCATCACTTCGATCTGGGCCTGCAACTTCTTGTTGTCTTCCGACAACTGCGAAAGCGAGCCGAGGATGTCCGCGCGCAACTGATCGATCTCCTTGCCTTGGGTGTTGCGAACCGTTCCCATCTGATCGGAAACGCCCTTCACTTGCTGGCTCAAGGTGTCGAGACGCGTCTCGATGCGCTGGTTGCGCATCGAGGTCGTATCTGTCCTCAAGGACATCGTGGCGATATCACTGCGAATGAGCTTTACCGCTGGCAGATCTGAACAACCTGCCGCCAGAAGCGGCAGGAGGCAGAGCCCGAGCTTACTTGATCTCGCCACTGAAGCCATCGCGGCGATTCTTGGCCCATGCGGACTCGTCACTGCCGGAAACGGCGGGCTTTTCCTTGCCATAGCTGATGAAGGAGAGCTGTGCAGCCTTGACACCGTAGTTCTTCAACCATGCGTCAGCGGCCTTGGCGCGCTTCTCACCCAGTGCCAGGTTGTACTCGTCGGAACCGCGCTCATCGCAGTTGCCTTCAAGCTTCACAGAAAGCTCGGGGTAGGCCTTGAGCACGTCGCCGATCTTCTTGAGAAGATCCTTGCCCTCGGACTTGAGCGAGGCTTCGTTGTAGTCGAAGTAGACCGACTGCGAGAGCAGCTCGTTCATCAGGGCCTGAAGACGAGCGCGACGCTCAGCAGCAGTGTCCTTGACTGGCGGGGGAGGAGGAGGCACTTCAGCCTTCTCTGGTGGCGGTGGCGGTGCAACGCAGGCGGCGTTGGAGGCCAAGATGTCCGGGTTCCACTGGCAGGGCTTGCACTGCTCGTCGGTCTCGGAGATCGAAGGATTGAGACGGCAGGGCTTGCAGGCCACATTTTCCTTGATGATCTTCGCGTCATGGGAGCAGGCCACGCACTTGGGATCGTCAGCCTTGATGGTCGCATCCATCGGGCACTTGGGGCCGCAACCGGTCAACAGACCTGCAGCCAAGGCAAACAAAGGCAGGGAAAGCCAGAATTTTTTCATGTTTCGTCCGTTTCTGAGGTTCTTGAGACTTGAGTGCAGAGCACTTCATCTTGGATTGGAATATATCAATGCAAATCGTCAAGTGGCATTGAATCTTGCCATTTCATTGATTGCCGTTGTCTTCGCCATCATTCCCGATCTGAGGCCTGCACCCCACCAGCATTCGATCGGGCAAACGCCAGCAGGTCGGCAAACGCTGGAATTCCAGGATGTTCCAGCTGCGTTTTCCCACCCTTGCCGGTCAGGACCAAGGCAGGGCGACATCCCGCTGCGATGCTTGCTTCGATGTCACGCCCGGCGTCTCCGACAAACCAGGTTTCCGCCATCGGGAAGCCGTATCGCGCTTGGGCGGCAAGCAACAGCCCCGGAAGCGGCTTGCGACATGAGCATTTCTCTTCACTGCGATGGGCACAGATGAACCACGCCTCGATTCTCCCGCCCGCGACTTGAACTTGCCGTTCCATCTCGGCATGGATCGCATCCAAGGTGCCCATCGACAATTGCCCACGCCCGACGCAGGCCTGGTTGGTGATCACCAGCACCTGAAAGCCCTGAGCGTTGAGGAGAGCCACGGCTTGGGCAGCCCCGGGGATCATGCGCAGATCCTCCAAGCGACACAGCGAACCGGGAAGATCCTCGTTGAGGACACCATCGCGATCCAGCAGAATGAACTTGGAGCCATCCGCCCCGGCATTCCCGGTCGGTCCGGAGTCGCGCCCTTGCATCAGCCTTGCGCCGTGGAGATCTTGGCCGCGATCTTGGTCGTGCTCACGCCATCGACCAGATCGACAAGCTTCACTTCCCCACCCCACGAAAGGACTTCGGCACCTCCCACCACGTCTTCCGCCCGGTAGTCGGCGCCCTTGGCCAGCACCTGCGGACGGAGCGTCTTGATCAATTCAAGGGGAGTGTCCTCGTCAAAGACCACGACGGCGTCGACCGCACCAAGGCCAGCCAGCACCACGGCACGCTGTTCTTGAGGATTGATGGGGCGCGTCGGCCCCTTGAGGCGGCGCACGGACGCGTCGGAATTGAGCCCCAGGACCAGGCGATCCCCCAAGGTGCGCGCCTTGGCGAGATAGGACACATGGCCCGCATGAAGAATGTCAAAGCACCCGTTGGTGAAGACCACCCGCTCGCCACGCGCTTTCCAAGCGTCCACCAGCCGGAGCAGTCGAGCCGGTTCGCAGACCTTGCCCTGATTCGCGCTGTCCTCCTTGGCCTCGAGTTCGGCCAGCAATTCGGACTTCCCGAGCGCAACCGTACCGACCTTGCCCACCACGATCCCCGCGGCGATGTTGGCAAGCACGAGACAATCGCAAGCATCGAGCCCCGCCGCCAACGCCGCAGTCAGGGTCGCGATCGCCGTATCACCGGCACCGGACACGTCGAACACCTCGCGCGCCATGGCCGGCACTTGAATCACTTCCTGGGCATCGACCTGAATCATGCCCTCCTCGGAAAGGGTGACCGTCAGCGACTGGAGATCCAACTGCTCACGCAGCTTGCGACTTTCCCGGATGAGCGTCTCGCGATCGGTCAGCGGCGAAGCGGAGACCGCCACCAGCTCCGAGCGGTTTGGAGTGATGCGCGTCGCACCACGGTACTTCTCCCACTCCTTGCCTTTGGGGTCCACCAGCACGGGAATTCCCTTGAGCTTTGCGGCACGGATGATGCCTTGGCACAAGGACGGGGTCAAGACCCCCTTGGCGTAATCGGACAGGATCACCGCCGAGGCCTTTTCCAGTTTCCCGACCACCTTCCGGAGCAAGGCGTCTTCCAGTTCCGGCGAAGGCGGCTGGGTCGATTCCGAATCCAGGCGCAGCATCTGCTGATGCCCACCGATCACCCGCATCTTCGTGGTGGTCGGACGGTCGCGGTCGGAAAGCACCCCATCGACATCCACGCCTGCCTGTCCCAATTCTTCCCGGATTTGCGTCGCGGCCTCGTCCTCACCCACCAGGGCGACCAACGAAACCGTCAACCCCAGTCCGACCAGATTCATGGCGACATTGCCGGCACCACCGGCCATCAGCGTGCGCTTGAGACAGCGCACCACCGGCACCGGCGCTTCCGGGGAGATGCGCGTGACGCTGCCCCACAGGTGCTGGTCGAGCATGACGTCTCCGACGACAAGCACGAGCTTTCCGTCGAATCCCGCTCCGACGGCGGCAAGGACCCGCTCGGACTGACTGAAGGTGCTGGTCAGGGATTGATCAATAGTGGGCATCGATGCACTCGCAGAGAATATGGCCCACGAGGATGTGGCACTCCTGGATGCGGGCCGTGACCGTGGCGGGAATGCGGATCATGGTATCGCACAGCCCGGCGAGCTTGCCGCCCCCCTCGCCCGTGAAGCCGACGGTATGGGCGCCAAGAAGCTTGGCCGCCTCGATGGCGCGCACCACGTTGGGGCTGTTGCCCGAGGTGGAGATGCCCACCACGACATCGCCGGCAAGCGCCAAGGCCTCCACCTGGCGCGAGAAGATCTGCTCGAAGCCGTAGTCGTTGCCGACGGCGGTGAGGATGGAGGTGTCGGTGGTCAGGGCGATCGAAGGCAGGCCACGGCGTTCCTTGACGAACCGGCCCACGATCTCGGCGGCCAGATGCTGGCTGTCTGCGGCCGAGCCGCCATTTCCCATCCACAGGATCTTCGATCCCGCCTTGAGACGCTGGGCCATGAGCTCACCCAGCACAGCGATCTCGCCCGCCATGGGAAGCAGCGCCTGTGCAACGCGAAGATGGCCATCGATGGCCCCGACGACTTTGTCCAAAGTTTCCATTTCGATCCCACCGCCTTTCGGAAGCAACAAGGTAAGCTGTCGATCTATCTTGGAGAGCACCCATGATTCGTCGCGACTTTCTCTCCTGGTGGTTCCGTCCCGCATTCCTTCAAACTTGGGGGAGCCCTGCCCACACGCTCTTCGCAGGCCCGTGGGTCGGTGAATTCGGCTGGGAGCTCATGCACTGGCAAGGATTCGTGCGCAAGCTCGCGCCCCGCTACCGGAAGGTCATCGTTTCCTGCCGCGCCGGACAGGAAGCGCTCTATGCGGATTTCGCCCACGAATTCGTCCTTCACGACGTGCGCGGGACCGCCGACTGCAACCGGCTCCTCACCGTCGACAACCCGGATGAACTGGCACGCATCCTTGCCTTGGTGCCCCCGGGCGCGGATCTCCTGCGCCCGCTGGGAGCCCAGCCGCACGAGCGCCAGACGTTCATCAAGTTCGGCACGAAACAGGCGGAACTCGCCACCGACATCCTGTTCCATCCTCGCGGCCGTGGCCACGGTGCCGATCGGAACTGGAGTCGCGCGAACTGGGAAAGACTGCTTGAACTTCTCCAGCCACTGGGACTTCGCATCGGCTGCATCGGATTGACCACGGCGACCCAGGAGCTGCAGGGAGATTTCCTGGAACTGCGGGACAAGCCGCTTTCGCAAACGCTGGACATGATGGCCTCCACCCGTCTGGTGGTGGGCCCCTCCTCCGGCCCGATGCACCTGGCCTCGCTGTGCGCGACCCCCCATCTGGTCTGGACGGACCGCAAGCGCTACGCACGCGGCCTGACCAACCGGACCAAGTACGAGAACACCTGGAACCCGCATCACGCCCAGGCCATCGTGCTGGACGAATGGGATTTCCAACCGTCACCGGAACTCGTGGCCGAGAAGATCACCACCTTCCTTGGAAAGACGCAACCATGATTCTGGTCACCGGCGCCGCAGGGTTCATCGGATCCAACCTCGTGCGCGGGCTCAATGCCCAAGGCAAGGACGACCTCCTTCTGGTCGACAACCTCGCCAACGTCAACAAGCACCGCAACCTCAACCGCCTCGCCTTTGCCGACATCGTGGACAAGGCCGACCTGCCATCGCTCGTCGCATCCCTCGACGGTTCCAAGTTCGAGGCGGTGTACCATCAGGGGGCCTGCTCCGCGACCACCGAGACGGACGGACGTTATCTCCTCAAGAACAACTACGAGACCACCCGCGACCTGTGCATCTGGTGCCAGAAGCATCATATCCCCTTCTTCTACGCATCCTCGGCGTCCGTGTACGGGGAGGGTGAATCCGGCTTCCAGGAAAGCCCGGAATGCGAGTGGCCCATCAACGGCTACGCATGGAGCAAGTTCGCCTTCGACCAATGGGCAAGGCGCAACCAAAAGTCCTTCACGTCACCCGTGACGGGACT
The DNA here is from genome assembly GCA_039798005.1 of Fibrobacterota bacterium. GTDB lineage: Bacteria > Fibrobacterota > Fibrobacteria > UBA5070 > UBA5070 > JBDKGV01. Next base: position 10,077 of record JBDKGV010000003.1, on the reverse strand, counting down.
GCGCTATTTCAACGTGTACGGCCCCCAGGAGAACCACAAGGGCAACATGGTCAGCCCGATCTTCCGCTTCCATCAGCAGTTGCGCGAGGAAGGCGTCCTCAAGCTCTTCGAGGGAAGCGACGGGTTCCGGCGCGACTTCGTGCATGTCGACGACTGCGTGGCGGTGAACCTCTGGCTCCTGAACGCGGCCAAGGGCTTTTCCCTGTTCAACGTGGGAACGGGAACCGACCGCAGTTTTCTCGAAGTTGGACAGATTCTGTCCAATCGATTTTCCGGCAGCCGGATCGAGACCATTCCGTTCCCGGATCACCTCAAGGGGAAGTACCAAGCCTTTACCCGCGCCGACCTCACCGCACTGCGGGCCGCCGGGTACGATCGCCCGTTCCTGGCCTTGGAAGAAGGGATCGCCAAGTATGCCGATCTTCTGGACCGGACCGGAGGGTGGTACCGATAACCGGTTCTACTCGAGCGGCCCGTCCAAATCGGCCGTGTCGCTCGGGGCTTGCGAAGTTCCACCCCGCATCGCACTTCCCAAGGCACCCATGACGGCTTGGCCGGGCACCTTGATCTGGAAAGGCCGCGTGGTGTGGAACAATCCCCACATCAGCGGGATCCGGGCACTGCCCTTGATTTGAAGGCTGTCGGGCATCGCAAAGAGCATTTCCATCATCCGCATCCCCAATTGCGCGGGATCGGCCTGCAGATGGATCTCGGCGGAGTCGACCTTCCCCGGTCGCAGCACCATGGTGCGCCCGTGGGAAACCCGCGCCAGCGCGCCCTTGGGCGTCAACACGTCCAACCACAGCGAATCCAAGATCGCCTTTTGCTTGGTGGGATTGGTGAAGCGCACCTTCGCCGTTCCACGCAGCGCCGTGGATGACCGTTCATCGATGTTGAAGGATGCCACTTCCCACTGGCATTGACGCAAGACCTCGCGTGGGGCTTGAGATGCGCAACCGATCAAGAGCGCAAAAGACAGGGCAAGAATCGCGATCTTCACAGGTTCGGCGGCTCCACAAGCACCGGCGGAACCGGCATCGGGGAGAACGGAACCTCCAAGATCGGCTGCAATTCCAAGAGCGCCACGATGTCCAGCAAATTGTGGTAGAGGATGGCGGCAAGCAGACGTCCATCCCCGGATCGCAGGTAATCTTCCCACGCCAGCGGAATGAAGCCCGATGGCAGGTCATCCTCGCGATGGCGCCCCAACAGGAACTTCTCCAGCGTGACCAGACGGCAGGCGGGCAGCATGCCGCGATAGCGTGCATGGGCCAGGTCGAACAGGTCCAAGTGGGCCGTCAAGCGCGGGGTCGGCTGGCGGAAACGATCCCAGCGACTGCGCAGGAAGGGCCAGTCGTTCTTGGTACCGCTGTAACTCACCATCCTGGGGCGCTCCAAGCAAAGCTGGGCGAAGGTATGCAGGAGGGCAGCCTCCTCATCGGGGTGGCGCGCCAACCCATGCCAGAGCATCCAGCCCTTGTCTTCATCCCAGATGGCGGCACCCGCGAGGAACAAGGGTTTGCCTCGTCCTCCGGCGGCTTCCAGATCGAAATAGATGGCGGCCTTGTCCAAGCCTTCCACGATGTGCGAACCGGCCCAGAACTCGCTCATGGGCCGCAACGAGAACCAGAAGGAGCCCATTTCATTGGACACCTGCTCACCGGGCAACAAGGATTCCAAGCTTGCCGGATGGGCAGGAAGGGCAGGAAGGTAATGGATCGTGGCATGATCCGGACGCGACCAAGACACCGCCTCGGAACCGTCGCGCTTGTGGTCCTTTTCCACGGCACGCTTGAGTCCCCACGGCGCCCTCACGGCAATGTGCCTGACCAGCCCTGCCAGGACGCTTGCGCTCTCCGTGGACGACTGCGATTGCGATTCGCTGATGCCTACCTCCCAAGTTCCTCAGTTCCGCGACATCTCCAGCTCGTGCCCACGGGAGACGACTCGCACCGGTGGGTGGATGCTCTCGGAAGGAACCTTCTTTCCGAAGATAAACAACTCTGCCCCGTGCTGGAAGCTTCGTCGAATACTGACCGATCCTTGGTGACTTTTTTGCTGGGTCAGGATCATCTGCGCCTTCTCCCGCCGCGCCTGCAGGGAATGGAGCTTTTCCATGACGGCGGCGTACTGCTTGAGGGCCTCTTCCGCATCGTCACGCGCCTTGCCAAGCAAGCCCCCACCGGAGGTCAGACGCTTGCGAATGCTCATCACCTTCGGCTCCAGCACCTCGCGCAGCGGCGCAAAGCGCCTTTCCTCCACGGCCAGGACATCGAGCTCCCGCAAGGCCATCTCCTCTTCCGGGTCAGCAAGCTTCAGGATGGTCTGCGTCCCCGCCTCCGTTCCGGCCACATCCATCTCCATGCTGCGGGAGGCCAAGACCTCGCCTCCCAGCACGAAGGCACCCGCATTGGTCAGTTTGAAGTCGGCGCAATGGACCTGGCAAAAATGCAGGTACTTGGAGACTTCCAAAAGTCCTTGGCAACGCAGCTCCGCGTCGTGTGCAAAGGGAATCTTGATGTCGGTACCGGCTTGGAGCTTACCTCCGATCACCGCGCCCAAGATCTCGATCTTGCCTTTGGCGCTTGTGATTTCGGCCTGTTCGGCTTGGCCCTGAATCCAGACATTGCCTCCAGCCTCGATCTGGAAGCCCGGCTTCACCCCGCCATAGACCTTGACCTCGCCATGGTAGCGCAGATTTCCCACGGCCATGTCGAGATCCCCACGGACCTCGAAGACGTTGCCGACATGGATCATCCCGTCCTTCTGGTAGAGGTATCCGTTGAGGGATGCCTCCACGACCCGCTGCGAGTCGTCGCGAAAGCGCATGTTCTTGCCAAGCTTCAGAGGAATGTCCACCCCCTCCTTGGCGGGCAGGACATTCCCGGCCAGATCCCGCCCGAGCTTTGCCGGAACCGCCGGGATCTTCTCCACGATCGCCGTCCCTTCGGCGATCTCCAGTATCCTGCCGATCTCATGGAAGTCCACATGGCTGTCGTCTTCATCGTAGCGGATCACCGCCTGGCTCATGTCGATCAGGACACGGACATGCGCATCCAGCCCATCGACAGGCTCCTTGCCCATGGCCACATCGTACCAGCCGGTCGCGACCTTGGGGCCGCACAGCATGCCCACGAGATCGGGATCGACCCCAAACACGACACCGGCCTGCGTCAACAACTCCTCGATCTCCACCGGCGAAAGCACGCGCGCCTGTTCCTTCAGCTTGTCGGCATCGACATATACGGAGGCCGTCATCTCCTGGATGCGCAGGCGTACCGGAGTCCCCAGCATCGGGTCGCTCAATTCAAATCGCGGCCCCACGCGCTGGTATTCGCGCTTTCCTCCACTCAACACCTGCTTGATCATCGGCCCAACGGCATTGGACACGCCCACAGCGAGAAATGCCTCGCGCAGGACTTCCGGGTCAGGGATCGCGGCTCCGGCATTCAAAGGTTCGATGAATGCGCCGTCCGCACGATTGGTCCAACGCAGGAGCGATAGCAGAAGTTCGGAAGGTGTCATAGGTTCATTTTCCCCTACAAGGCCTTGCATATCAAGGGATTTCAAGGAAATGGGCATTGTTTCCTGTCCATCTCATAGCGCACGACAAAAAAGGATTCTCTTTTCCAGTATTCCTCAGTATTCTTGAGAGCGAGATGTCCAGCGATGCAACCAGCCTGTCGTCCTCGATCACCAATCGTTGCAGTCTGCCGCCTTGGGCCTTGGCTTCGTGCGAGTTCCAAGACAACCCGTGGCCCATCGAGATCATCGGGGTCAAGGATGCGGAAAGGCGACTTTTCGAACAGCTGGAGACCATCGAGACTCCGGACGGTCGCGGCCAGCACTTCCACGACTACCTCTCCAAGCGCTTCCTTTTGGACCAGTTCGATGCTGCCGTCCCGGATTCGCCCGGCCGTCACAACTACATCCGCTTCCTGCGCGATTGGGGTGCCGACAGCAACCGCCGCGGGGGGGCCGTGCTCAAGGCGTGGGTGGAAAGTCGCTTCGGACTGCGGCCGACCTACCACGCCGGCATCCTGCGCAACAACCCGGAGGCCCAGGAACGCTACGTTCGCGACCGCATGAACGGCGAGACGGTGACCATGGGCATCACCATGCAGCTGGACCTCCTCTACACCTTTTGCCAGTACGAGCTGGCGCGGCGCTTCCCCGCCGAGCGCTGGAAGACCCTCTACCGCGGCACCTACAACCCCGAGGAATACACCCCGGCAAGCGGTGACAAGAGCTTGATCGAACTGAACAACCTCAGTTCCTTCACCTCCAATCGCGAAGTCGCTTGGGAGTTCGGGTCCTCAGTGTGGGAAGTGAAGATCCCCATTCCCAAGATCGTCTTCTTTCCCGGCCTGCTGCCTCGCAGCCTGCTTCAAGGCGAGCAGGAGCACTTGGTCTTGGGTGGCCAGTACCGCTATCGAAAACTGGCCTGGTAGTGGCGAGAACCTCGCGACAAGACCGGCTCAACGGCGGGATCTGGGGGCTCCTCATCGGGGATGCCTTGGGTGTTCCCTACGAATTCACCCCACCAAGCCGCATTCCGCTGCTGGAAAAGATCGAGTTCGTTCCACCCGTCGATTTCCTGCGCGCGCACCACGGCATCAAGCCCGGCACCTGGAGCGACGACGGCGCCCAAGCCTTGTGCCTGCTTGCCTCGCTCCTTGAGCTTGGTCGCATGGATCCCCAGGACTGCATGGAGCGGATCTTCCGCTGGTTCCGGCACGGCGAATACGCCGTGGGCAAGGACGTCTTCGATGTCGGCATGCAGACCAGCGAAGCCTTGGGACGATTCCAGAAGGGGACCCCACCCTTGGAATGCGGACGCCGCGACGAGATGGGAAACGGCAACGGCTCGCTCATGCGCATCCTCCCTTTGGCGATCTGGCACAAGGGCTCCGATGCGGAACTGGTCCAGGACGCCATCCAGCATTCCCGCATCACCCACGGCCACTTGCGTGCCGGTCTTTGCTGCGCTCTCTATTGCCTCTGGGCCCGCAACCTGCTGGAAGAAAAGCTCGACGCCTGGCGCCTATCGATCGAGACCTTGGAAGGCCTTTTCCCCGATGGGACTCCTGAACGCAAGGAACTCGACGAGAAGATCACCCCCCGCGTGAAACAGCCCGGCAAGGGCTCCGGCTATGTGCTGGATTCCCTGTGGTCCGTGCGGCAATGCATGGATGCGGGCGACTACCAGGATGTGGTGAAGGCGGCCGTGTCCCTGGGGAACGACACCGACACCACCGCGTGCATCGCGGGCGGGATCGCGGGCGTGCGCGACGGGGTGCAGGCCATTCCCGTGCGCTGGATGAAGGCTCTGCGAGGCAAGGAGCTCGTCGAGCCTCTGCTGGAACGCTTGATCCGGTGGAATGGCGCTGCGGGATCAATTCACGGCTGAAGGGGCCACGCACGCGTCTTGATGGCCTGCTCCAGCACCCCGAGGGAGGCTTTCTCCCGCTCACGCGTTTCCGGTGCGACATTCCAAGTCGGCCACGAGAAGCGCGGGGATTCCACCCGGCAATCGGCCTTCACGACCGTCGCGGCGATCCCGTCGGTTGCCGAAACCTCCCGGGTGGTGCGAGTCGAGCGGTCATCGTCCATCACATCGCCAAGGCTCGGGTCCGTGAACTGCAGCAGCGTCCACGGGATCTTGATGTCCACGGTATCGCCATGGAAGGTCACAGCATCGAGACTGGTCGCCGCAGCTCCCGGCTGGCGCACCCGCAACTTCCCGATCTCGAAGATGTCCGCCTCTCCCCGGTTGTTCTTCCACCGCACGAGATTCCATGCCGCCCCGTTGGTCGCCGTGGAGTGGAACAGTTGACTCGCGGCCGACACGCCATGCCAGATCCCGAACAGATCGTAGGCTTGAGTGACCAGCAGCCGCGCCGAATCTCCCTGCAGACGCACGCAGAACTCGGAGCGATTCGCCACCGTCGCCCCTGATGGAAGGATCGCCTCGCCCTTGTCCTTGTCGTAGGTATCCAAGCCGATTTCCACCAGATCTCCCGGCTTCCACACCGCCCCCAACTGGATCCGCAGGTGATAGAAGGAATGATCGACCTGCGCCTGAACCCCAAGCCCGCAGGAACTTGCCGTCACCGGCTCAATCGACCATTGCGGATCAGGAACATCGAAGGAGACCAGCCCGAAGTTCTGCTCGGGGTTCGTGAGATTGTGCCAGAGATGGCGACGGTCCGCCTTGGTGCTCATCGGCTCGGTGATCCAGGCGTTCTTGAACCACTCGTCGATCCAGGAGAAGACGAACCCGCCCGCACAGCCGGTGGAATGGATGTTCTCCAGTTGCCGCACATCGTACTTGCCTTGAGCCACCTCGTCGTGGCCCCCGTGGTGCATTCCACTGGGCGCGAAATGGGCATTGCCCCAACTTGAGGGAACCCCGAACTCCGCGACCAGCAGCGGGACCTTGTCGTAGTGGGCCCGCATCGCCTTGAGATAGCCCAGATAGCTGTTGGGACCCGTGGCATCCGCAGCGGACTGCAATCCGATCTCCACGCCCATGAAATCCGGATAGTAGGGATAGGCGTGATAGCTTGCGAAATAGCCGCCGGGCGCCTTGGACATGTCGATTCCATTCATGTCCAGAGTGGCATCGTCCTCTTGGCTCGGGTAGACCTCGCTGGGATGAGGGAGCGGATCGAGCGTGGGCCAACTGGACACCGAGACCGGGCGCTGCGAACCATAGACCGCCAATTCATGGCGCACCATCCCATCCAAGGCCTGCACAAACCAGACTTCCGAGGGCGTGCCATGCGGCATCGAAACCGCCTCACCCGCGTAGCTCGTTCGGATGGGATTGTTGCGATCCGTCTCGAGGATCTGATCCGGATACACCTCGCGTCCGACGATCCAGCCCATGATCCAAGGCGAGACGTTCGACCGGTAGCGCCCGTACGCCCTTCCGAATCGGGGATCGATCTCGCGGTTGCCATGGACGCAGTCCACGACTTCCTTCATCGCCTCCAAAAATGATTCGGAGGATGTGTAGAGATCGGCGGGGAGCTCCTCATCGAGCCACACGCCTTGGAACAGGTAGAGCGGAGCCTGCCAGTGGTCGTTGTTGTAGGCGGCCAGCTCCTCGTAGAAATGGGGGAAGTGCAAGGTGTAGGTGCGGATGCTGTTGAAGCCCGCTTCCCCGATCCGATGCAGCCAGCGCCGGATCTGGGCCCGGGTCGCCGCCATCTCGCCGGGCTGGGTCCCGGGAATGGCCACGCCCAAGTTCACTCCGCGCAAGAACAAGGTGTCCAGTGCCCCTTGGGCATTGCGCCGCCCCAGATATTTGCCTCCCGTTCCGTAGGGTACCGCAAGACGAGGACAGAGAGCCAGGTTCAGATTGAAGGAATCCGTCTTGATGGAAGCCAGCCGCAGCGGTTCATACCCGTCCGCCTGGACCCGCACCTGCCAACTGACGCCTTGGTTCCAGAAAGCCCGTTGCGCCGCAAGTTCGGCACGCAGCACCGGCGAGACCTCCCGGGCGTTCCATGCGCCCATTCCGGCCGTCTTGAACAGGCGGACCACGGCGTTCCCGGCGGCACCGGAAATGCGCAGGACATACATCCCCGAGGGAACCCAGGCCCCTTCGGTCGAGCGTCCATCCCAATCGATGATTCCTTCCCTGCCCGCCACGGCCTGATCGCTGCCGCCGTGGATTCGGCGACCGCGCAAATCAAGAATGTCCCAAGACACTTCGCCTGCAATCTCGGCGATCCAAGGGATCCTGACGCCAGAGGAAAAGGCAAGGGATTTCGGCGCGGCCAGATGCCGGCGTTGCTTGCGCGCCTTGGCGATCCCCACGGCGTCCGGCAAGACCCATTTCCCCTGCTCCCCCGAGGTCACCTCAAGCTGGACGGAGGTGTCCTGCTCCATCACGAATCGCATCGAAATCCCGGACAGTCCTTTGCCCTTCAGATCGTGAACCGTTCCGGAAAGAGCGTGGACGGGCGAGGCGAAGCCGGCCAGACAAAGCCAAGCAAACAGCGCAATGTTCGGTTTCATGGAGTTGATCCTACCACATGCGGCTTGGATTTCGCCAACTCTTGAGGATCGATCTTGCGAAGCGAAATGGAATCCAGGCAGAAGGATGTCGTGTCGGTTCCGAAATCGAATTCCAAGCGCGCCACCCGATCGGACTCATCCACACGGAAGCGATGCCGTCGTTGGAAGGTCCCTTGAGACAAGGCCGTGTCCCATGGCGGCGCCAGTCTTCGATAGGGGGGATGATCCATCACAAGCCCCACCGCAAGCGGCCTTGGCACCGTTGCCCTCCCCTGAAAGTTCAGATCCCACACCTCCCCTTTCTCTACGGACAGCCCGGGCCAATCAAACTGAGCCATCCAGGCTTCCGACCCGGCCTTTCCGATCTGGAAACACGCCATCCCCTCCTTCACCTTCACCTGGGCAGGCACCGCATCGTCATGCCACAAGGTCCACCCGACAAGTCCGGAATCAAAGCCGCCGTTCTCGATGCGCTCTCCCTTCGGAACGAAGATCGCCTCGAGATTCCCCGACTGATCGATCCGGATCGTATCATGCGGACGGGCACCGAATCCGAGGTCTTGCCAACGCAGGAATTCCCACCCGTGCTCCGCCTGCGCCGTCACAGCCAACGGATCGAGAGACTCATGCTTCACGCGTTGGGGGGAAAGCGCAATACGGCCTTTTCCTCGTTGACTTGTGGTGACGACATGCGGACCATCGCCGGGGTCCAGCTTATGGACTCTCACCCAATCAATGCGCAATTCCTGCGGAAAGACGGCAGTGTCAATCCCCCCTTGCCCACCCCACGAACCACCCACCGCAAGGTTCAACAGCAGATGGAAGGGCTGATCGAAGGGCCACTGCCGCCAATCGCCTTCCCGCTTGTAGCGATGGAAGCGAACTCCATCCACATGAAAGGTCAGACTGTCGCGATGCCAATCCAGCCCATAGACATGCCAATCGGACCCACGGTCCTTCAAATCCATCCACGCCCCGCTGGAACCCTTCATGCTGTGGACCGTGCCATGGATCCGGCCGGGCACATGCCCTACGCTTTCCATGATGTCGATCTCACCGTTGGATGGCCAAGGTCCGTACTTCGCTCCTTCCGGCAACATCCAGATTCCCGGCCACAAGCCGTTGCCGCGCGGAAGCTTGGCGCGCACCTCGACGCGCCCATGGCGCCATCGGCCAAGGCCACGCGTCACGAGGCGTGCCGAGGTGAACTTGCACGGCCCGTACCAGCATGCCCCGGTGTCCTCCCGCCGCGCCGTGAGGACGAGCTGCCCATCCTTCACCTGAGCATTGGCCGTGCGCCTTTTCGTGTAGAGCTGAAGTTCGTGGTTTCCCATTCCCGAACCGCCCTCGTCCCACGTCCAGCGCAGGGGATCGGGAAGTCCGGGCGCATCAAACTCATCGGACCACACCAGCACGGGATCGCGCGCCGCACCGCAAACAGCCAGGATCCCCAGGATGGAAAGCAGAGTCTTGATGCCTTGGCCTTTCCGGAGCGGGAGGGAGCCTACTCCAAGCGGTAGTGGGAAATTTGAGTCTTGAGATTCCCCGCCATCCGCGTGAGCTCCAGCGCGGTGATCCTGGTCTGCTTCGAGATCTCGTAGGTGTGCTGCGACCCGTTGCGCAGAGCCTCCGCCTCGGAGGCCACCTCACCCGAAGTCACCGCCGCCTGGCCGACCATCTGGGTGACTTCCGCAATCCCGCGGGAGGCTTGGCTCGCGTTGCCGGCGATCTCCTTGGTGGTCGCCGATTGCTGCTCCACGGCGGTGGCGATACCGCCCACCAGCGCATCCACATCACTGATCACACCGTGAATCGCCTTGATCTGGTCGATCGTCAGGCGCGTGGATGTTTGCATGGCTCCGATGCGATGGCGGATGTCCTCGGTGGCGTCCGCGGTGCTCTTGGCCAATTCCTTCACTTCGCTTGCCACCACGGCAAAGCCCTTCCCGGCCTCCCCGGCCCGGGCCGCCTCGATGGTCGCATTCAAGGCGAGCAGCTTGGTTTGTTCGGCGATCTCGACAATGGACTCGACCACCTTCGAGATCTCCT
>JBDKGV010000002.1:0-44394 GCA_039798005.1 Fibrobacterota bacterium | reverse complement strand
TACCCCGGCAAGCGCTACTACGGCGGCCAGGAATACGTGGACGTGGTCGAGCGCGCCGCCATCGAGCGCGCCAAGGAGCTCTTCGGCGCGGGCTTCGCCAATGTGCAGCCCCTCTCCGGCTCGCCCGCCAACCTCTCCGTCTTCTTCGCCCTCCTGAACCCGGGCGACAAGGTGCTGGGCCTTGCCCTGGACCACGGCGGCCACCTCTCCCACGGCCACCCCGTCAACGCCTCCGGCATCCTGTACAACTTCGTGCAGTACACCGTGGAAAAGGACACCGGCCGCATCGACATGAACAAGGTGCGCGAGATCGCCCTGCGCGAGCGCCCCAAGCTGATCTTGGCGGGCTTCAGCGCCTACTCCCGCGACCTGGACTGGAAGGCCTTCAAGTCCATCGCCGACGAGGTTGGCGCCTACACCATGGCCGACATCGCCCACATCGCAGGCCTGGTGGCCGGCAAGGCGATCGAGTCCCCCATGAGCTGCTTCGACGTGGTGACCACCACCACCCACAAGACCCTGCGCGGCCCCCGTGGCGCCCTGATTCTCACCAACAACGCCGACCTTGCCAAGAAGTTCGACCGCGCCATCTTCCCCGGCATGCAGGGCGGACCGCACATCCCGCAGATCGTGGCCAAGGCCGTGGCCTTCGGCGAGGCTCTGCGCCCCGCCTTCGGCAAGTACGCCAAGAACGTGATCGCAAACGCCCAGCGCCTGTCTTCCCGCCTGACCGAGAACGGCTTCTCCGTGATCTCCGGCGGCACCGACAACCACTTGATCGTGGTCGACATGACCTCCAAGGGAATGGCCGGCAAGGAAGCCGAAGTGCTTCTGGACGAGGTGGGCATCTCCTCCTCCCGCTCCACCATCCCCTTCGACTCCCGCAAGCCGCTCGATCCGTCGGGCCTGCGCCTGGGCGCCGCCGCCATCACCACCCGTGGCTTTGGCCTCGAGCAGGTCGACATCGTGGCAAGCGTCATCAACCGCGCCGTCGAGAACAAGGGCAACGAGTCCGTGCTCAAGGGCCTGCGCGCCGAGGTCTCCGACCTCTGCCTGCAGTATCCGCTGTTCGCCCCGATGGTCGACTGAGACCAAACCGCTCACCTCTCCCGCAGCGGGAGGGTGCGAGTTTGACAGGTTGCTTCGACAAGCTCAGCGCAAGTCTGTCAGGAAGGCCCCGGTCCACACGGATCGGGGCTTTTCGTTTCCGTCACCGGTTTGGCTACATTTGCGCCGGTGGCCTCTGGATTCCCACCAGATGCCCATTGAGACGGCTTTGTGAGAATGGTAAGATCCGGACTCACCCAATGCGTTCAGCATCATCCATCGCGCGGTGGGAATGCCGTCCGCCCATCCCTTCAGGCAGGAACTTGGATATGTGTCAGAAAGCATTGATCTGCGGTGTCGGCGGTCAAGACGGAGCCTACCTCGCCAAGTTCCTCCTCGAAAAAGGCTACGAAGTCACCGGCACCTCCCGCGATGCCATGGCGACCTCCTTTTCCACGCTCCAGCAGCTGGGCATCCGCGACAAGGTGCGCACCATCTCGATGGCCACCAACGACTTCCGCAGCGTGCTCAACGCCCTGGAAGTGTCACAGGCCACGGAAGTCTACAACCTCGCGGGCCAGACCTCGGTGGGCCTCTCCTTCGAGCAGCCCGTCGAGACCATGGACAGCATCATGGGCGGCGTCCTGAACCTGCTGGAAGCCATCCGCTTCACCAAGCGCGCCATTCGCTTCTACAACGCAGGTTCGAGCGAATGCTTCGGGGACACCGGCGGCACTCCGGCGGACGAGAACACCATCTTCCAGCCCCGCAGCCCGTATGCGGTCGCCAAGGCGTCCTCCCATTGGCTGGTGCGCAACTACCGCGAGTCCTACGGCCTCTTCGCCTGCACCGGCATCCTGTTCAACCACGAGTCGCCATTGCGCCCCGGACGCTTCGTGACCCAGAAGATCATCCGCGCCGCCGCCAGCATCGCCGCCGGCAAGAGCGAGTTCCTGCGCTTGGGCAATTGCGACATCAGCCGTGACTGGGGCTGGGCTCCGGACTACGTGGAGGCCATGTGGCTGATGCTCCAGCACACCGGACCCGAGGACATCGTCATCGCCACCGGCCGCACCGTCTCCCTGAACTATTTCGTGGAACAAAGCTTCCGCAATTTCGGCCTGGACTGGAGCCAACATGTCCAGACGGACGCCAGCCTCCTGCGCCCCTCCGAGATCATGGTCGGCCGCGCCAATACCGACTACGCCTTGAAGACGCTGGGCTGGAAGGCCTCGATGGACGTCGACGGCGTGATCGCCCGGATGTGCGAAGCGGCGAAGGTCGTCTAGTTCGGAATTAGATTGAAGCATTCATGAATGACCCGATTTTTCTGGATGTCGCCGTGCTGGGCACCGGCAGCATCTACCAGTCCAGTCGCACCGGGGTGCATCGCTATGTCAGCGAACTGGCGCAGGGCCTTGCTTCCCGGACCGACCTCGATCTGAGGTTGGTTTCCTTCGGGCGCGGAGGATGGATCGACCTGATCGCTCGCGAGGCCGTGCATCGGGAAATTCCGCACGGACTTCCCGGATATCAAAGCTGGCGTGGGGCATCCAACCCGCTGGCCACAGGTCTTTCGCGCGCCATCCTGCATTTGCGCCGCAAGGGCATCCTTTCCGAAACCGCCACGGCAGGCGCCTTCCAAGCCACGGGCAAGCTGTTCTGCCAGCGCCCTCCCGCGATCAAATCGGGGATCTTCCATTCCCCGGCCCATGCCCTCCCCGACCTGCCTTCCAAGGTTCAGCGGATCATCACGATCCACGACATGATCCCTCACCGCTTTCCCCAGTGGTGTCGCCTGCCGGAGCAGTTCGAGAAGACCTTGAAGTCGATCCGCCCGGACCGGGACCACGTCCTGTGCGACAGCGACTCCACCCGCAACGACTTCCTGGAAGTCATCAAGATGGATCCGGCCCGGGTTCACACCGTGCACCTGGCCACATCCGGGCACTTCGCTCCCGTGAATCGGGAAAATCGGCAAGCCGCTCTGAAGCGCCACGGCATCGAGGGCCGGTTCCTGCTTTCGGTGGCCACGCTGGAGCCCCGCAAGAACCTGGACGGCATGCTCAAGGCCTTCGCTGCGGTTGCAAGCCTCCCGGACAATCGCGACCTCAAACTGGTCCTCATCGGCGCCAAGGGCTGGATGATGGAGTCGATCCACGAACAGTTGGCGCGGCTTGGCGACATCAAGCAACGGGTGATCTTCCCCGGCTTCGTGGCCGACCATGAACTGCCCGCCCTGTATTCGGCCTGTGAAGCGTTCGTGTTTCCAAGCCTCTACGAAGGCTTTGGCCTCCCGCCGTTGGAAGCCATGGCTTGCGGGACCCCGGCCGTGTGCCTCGTGAACTCCTCCCTTCCCGAGGTGATCGGAGATGCCGCCCCCATGGTGAAGGACACCTCCACCGACGCGCTGGCCCAAGGAATCGTGGATGCCATCGCCCTGCCAAGGGACGAGCAAGGCCACGCCCCGTCCCGGGCCCAGGCGGCCCGGTTCAGCTGGGACAGGACGGTTGAGGAGACTGTGGGGGTTTACAGGTCCATCCTTGAGAATCAAGGATGAGCAGTCCCGACCGGCCATCGGTCCTCTTGGATGTTTCGAGTCACGGCGTCGTTGAGGCCAATGGGACACGAGCCCGCACCGGCGTGTTCCGGGTCATCGATGAGACCGTCAAGGCGCTCATCCAGCACGACTCCATGGATTTCCAGCTTTGCGCCGTCCGCCGCCCGGTCCACGCCATGCGGTATTGCGCAACCGATCCGATCCTGTCGTCCCGCAAATTCTTGACGGCACCGATGCAACGACTCGCCAGTCGACATCCGCGCTGGGAGACGTTCGCCGCCATGGAGCGCGCTCTACGTCCGGCGGCCCTGGCGCCCCATGCCAGCAAGAGCATCTTCTGGGCCGGTCATTACCACTTCCTTGCGGCCTCCCCGCAGCGCTTCAATAGCAGGGTCGTGACCATCCATGACCTCCTTCCCTTGGAGCATCCCGAATGGTTCCCCCCCCGGGAATCCGTGATTCTTCGCAAGGCCCTCAAGCGAATCGCCAAGGAGGACTGGTTCGTCGTATTCGACACCCAGCATGTTCGCGAAAAAGGGGCCGCGTTGGCGGATATCCAACTGTCCCGCAGCACGGTCATTTCCCCCGGAATCGACCATGGGCTGTTTTGCCCACCCCGGAACGAAGGTGTGATCCACCATGCGAAGGAACTGCTGGGCATTCCTCGAGCTACGCCCTATTTCCTGACCCTCTCCACCCGGGAACCTCGCAAGGGCCTGGGAACCGCTGTCCGCGCCTTTATCCAAGCAGCTCAAGGCCACCTGATCCCCGATGACTCCGAACTGATCATCGTCGGATCCCAAGGCTGGGGAACGCACGATTTCGATGCGGCACTCGCAGCCGCTGGTGATCTGCGCCATCGCATCCGGCTCCTGGGCTTCGTGCCCGACCAGCATCTTCCGGCGCTCTATGCCGGTGCGCTTGCATTCCTGTTCCCTTCCCTGGCCGAAGGCTTCGGGTTTCCGCCCTTGGAGGCCATGGCCTCGGGTTGTCTCGTCCTGTCCTCCAATGCGTCGTGCATGCCCGAAGTGCTTGGAAACGCCGCCTACTTCCTGCCACCGCTGAATGTTGATGAGTGGGCCAATGCGTTGGCGCGTTTCTCCTGCGCGGATCCTGCCCGCGAGGCCCTGCTCAAGGCCGGCACCGTCCAAGCTGGTCGCTACCGTTGGAGCTCCACGGCATCCGCGATGTCCTCGGTTTTCAATGATCTTGCGGACGAACCGAACCGGCAGTTTTCCACCGCCCACGTGAACAGCTAGGTATTGCCGATGCCTCAACACGATGATGCAGCTTCCCCGATGCCCAAGGTCCTCTATGACGTCTCTCTCATAGGCAGCGCCTGCACCAATCCGCATGGCAGGGCCGGAATCTTCCGGGTGGTCTTGGAAATCCTGGAAGGTCTCTTACGCACAAACCAACCTCCCTTGGTCTGTGCGCTGTCATCTTCACGAGACAGACACAAGGCCGCAAACTTCTTCCGCGATGAAACATCCATCCATTTGCATGCTGAGGGAAGTACCGCATTCAGTCGACCGCTTTTGGATGCCATTGTCAGGAGGAAGCGGACATTCCTGATCCGTCAGATCACCAGACTCATCATCGATCCGTTGGTGGCGATCCTTGAGCGGCAAACCTTGCGGAAGTTGCTTCTGGATGCGGATGTCTATCACACGCCGATGTATCCCGTCCCGCAAATTGTCCGTGACATGGGAATCCCATCCGTCATCACCTTGTACGATCTGACGCCTCTGTTGATGCCTGAATGGCATCAACAGGAAACCACCCGGTATTTTCGCGAGAAACTGCTTCCTTCCATCAGGGAGGAGGATCATGTCGTCTGCATTTCCGAGGCGACCCGCAAGGATCTGCTGCGTCTGCGCCCGGACCTGTCTGGAAGCCGCGTCTCTGTCGTCCATCTCGCCGCCTCTCGCGAGAAATTTCATCCGCCACAGAACCCCGGGGAGACGATCGAGGCGAGAAAACTGGTCGGCGTTCCCGATGGAGCCCGCTACGTCCTCACTCTCAACACCTTGGAGCCGCGAAAGAACCTGGAGGCTGCGATCCAAGCCTTCCGTCAGGTCTGCCTGACAAGCCGGATCGATGACGTGTACCTCGTCCTTGCCGGGGCCAAAGGATGGCTCAAGGAGGAGCTTCTCAAGGAAGTGCCGGAAGCGCTGCGATCCAGGATTCTGATGCCAGGTTTCATTGCCGACGAACACCTCCCCGGTCTCTACGCAGGGTGCGATGCATTCCTCTACTTGAGCCACTACGAAGGATTTGGGCTTCCACCACTCGAAGCGATGTGTTGCGGTGCTGCCGTCATCTGTTCCAACTCATCATCCCTTCCGGAAGTCGTTGGTGATGCCGCCATCCTTGTTCCACCGAACGACATCGAAAGCATCTCCTCGGCATTGCTCCAAGTCCTGGAGGATCGCGCTCTGCAACAAGACCTCTCGAAGCGGTCGTTGGCTCGAGCTGAGGTCTTTTCGTGGGATTCCACGGTGAGAGCCTATGCCGACGTCTATCAGGCAGTCCACAAGGAACGTTGCGAATCGTCCTGCTCATCAAGAGCTCCCATCGCATGAAATGGTCGTTATTTTGCTCAATGCCCGTTTGCCGACGTCCGCCTCGATGATTGATTTCGAACACGGCAAGCCGCCGGAATTTCCGGCATGAACGGATCAGGGTACTGCGAGTGCCGTCCACGACCCGAGGGTCTTGAAGGAATCGAACCGTGGACGTGTCACAAGTTCAGCATTCACTCTCTGGAAAGGTCCATACAGTGCAGGATTCAATGATTGGAGAGGACATCAACCAAAGGATTCTCGCGATCCACACCCGCTTGGACCACGACGACCTTGAATCCGCTCTGGTGTTGACAAAATCCGCCATCGATGATTTCCCTGCCATCGCGTCCTTCGTCAGTCTTCAGAAAGCCATGGAATTTGCGCGTCTGGCCAACGCATCCCGATTCACCAAGCTGGTGCTCCGAGCGATTCGCCCTTCCGAAAAATTCAGCGCACTGTTGAACAGAAGCCTTGTCCGGAAATTCATTCGCAGCAATCCGGATCATGTCGACATTCTTGATGCCCGCGCCAAGGATCTGCTGACAGCCACCTTCCTCAAGGTCCTTGAATTCCGGCAAGACAATCCCTATGTCCATCCCGTCATCAATCGCTTGGCATTCAGCAATCCTTCCATGGGAAGGCCAGCACTCGACCAGCCGATCCCTCATGTTTCCGTGAAATCCGATGACATCCTCGTTTCCGCCATCGTCTCCACCTACAATTCCGAGAAACTGCTCCCAGCCTGCCTTCTGAACCTTTCCCGGCAATCCTTGGGACGGAACCTGGAAATCATCGTCATCGACAGTTGCTCCCCTCAGAACGAAGCCGCCGTCGTCGAGTCATTTCAAGACCGGATACCCAATTTGCGGTACATCCGCACCGATGTCCGGGAGACCCTTTACGCGGCGTGGAATCGCGGCATCCAAGCCGCAACCGGCAAGTATGTGACAAACGCCAACACCGATGATTCACACCGCCACGACGGCTTGGAGATCCTGGCGGCGGCCTTGAACGCCCATCCTGAGGCGGATCTTGCTTTCGCGGACAATTTCTGGACATCGACACCGAATGCCCTGTGGGACGACGAAGAGCCTTCCCGCCGCCTGATCGCATTCCCGGACTATCATCCCTCCTCATCCCTTCACTTCTGCACCTTGGGCCCACACCCGCTGTGGCGACGAAGTCTGTTCGACCAGATCGGATTGTTCGACCCGACCTACAAGGCAGCGGGTGATTTTGAATTCCAGATGCGGTTTTCCAAATGCAAGCGAATCGCGGTCCATGTACCTCTTCCGTTGAGTCTGTTCTATCAGAATTTGCAGGGCCTTTCCTTCGCCGATACCACCAGCGCACAGGAAGAGGCCAAGGCACTGACGCACTGGCGCAACTCCGTCGAGATTTCCCAGATCTATCAGGTCGACGAAACCGATCCCTCGGCCGTCTCAAGAGCATGGGCTGCTCTCGGGCAGCGCAGCTTGAGCATCAAAGTGCCCTGGAGGCCGTGCAAACCCTTGCCGGACCTCGCCCTGCAATGCTTTCAAAAGGCCCTCCTCCATTCCCCTGACGACCCGTGGATCCGTTCCTGCGTCAGACTCCTCGAGCGGCATCTGAGCTCTGGCCTTCGGAGCCAACATGTCCTGGCCACAGCCCTTCCCGAAGGCATTTACGCGTCCCCTTCCGGCGAACCAAGGCCATCCGTCCCGCCCCTGCGATGGTTTCCGGGATGCGCCACCACCGGCCATGGGATCGTCCGGGCACACGAATGAGCGAGGCCCCGCAATCCCAGTTCCAGCTGAATCGGCTCGAGGAGCTGTATTCAACCCTTGCACACCACAAGATCGTGCCGGGGAACGATTCCTCAGCACCGGTCTTTCTCTTCTTCTCCGGGAATGCCCTCTATTTCCCGAATACGGACGAAGTCCTCGAGCGAACCATCATCCATTCCGATCGCTACGAATGGGAGAACATCCTCTCTCAAGGAATCATCCCGTTCTCCTTTGCGATCTTCGTCAGGGACATCAAGAAGACCTGGTATTCAGAAGGCATCAGCGCACAATACCCCGACATCGACGCTCTCCTGGGACTGCTCAAGACGTTGATTCCCGATGGCAGGAAGCTCGTGTGCGTGGGCAACTCGGCAGGTGGCTACGCCGCGACCCTTTTCGGCATCCTGCTCGGCGCAGAACGGATCATCAACGTCTCCGGCTTCGTACTCCTGGGGGATGATCTCTGCTCCGGTGCGGAAAACCCGGCATTGAACGCGGCGATGCAGGTGGAGAAAAAGCGCAAATGGTTCGATCTGAGGCCCCTGTTGGCCACAGGGAACTGCGACATCTACCACATCTATCCTGTCGACAGCGCGATGGATCAAGAGCAGCACGCCATCTTGTCGCGCTATTCAAATGTCCATGCCTTCCCCGTCGCATCCTCTCGCCACGGCGACGGAGCTCCCGGATACATCTACCCCTACCTGCTGTCCTTCTCCAACGAACGGATGCGTGAGTTGGCAAAGCGACTCCGGTCCCGGGCATGGACACCCTTCGCCTTGGCCCGTTGCAGCCTCGGGCTTTGGGGTGCATTGCGCGCCCGGATCCTGCGCAAGATCCGGCGCTTGCGAATCAAGTACTCCTCACCCAAGGCCTGATCCGCCCCTCTGGTCAGATCCGCGCCCAGCCTTCGATGTGCTTGAGCACTTTCCAGAACCGATCATAGCGAACTTTGAATCCGCTCTTCGCCTTGGGCAGCGGCACTTCGATCCCCAGCTGCGCCAGTGTCTCCTTGGCCCGGTGCAAGGATGCCAAGTAGGGTCGGTAGATCGACGTGCCGATGCGCCGACCGATCCGGTAGCTGTGCCACTGGTTCACGGCCCATCCGTCGAAAAGCCGAAGCGTATGGAAGTGGTAAATGCCTCTGGCGGCGCCACGCGGAAGCAGGAATTCCACGTTCCATGGCGCCAAGGTCAGGGCGACATCCTTGAGGATCGCAACGTCATCCTTCCATAGCAAAGGCCATTGGTCGAGATACATCTGATCGCCGAACTTGCCATCCTCCACACGAGCGAAGCACCACTCGATGCAGCGATCTTGCCACCATGCCAGGATTTCTCGTCCTCGTGGCGAGTTCCGGAACGGGACGAACTGCACGCAGAAGCGGCCAGCCACCCCGGTCTGCTCGTACTCCGGCGCAAAGGCATGGTCGGTGATGAGCACATGGGCACCGGATGCATCCATTTCGCCCAAGATGCGGGAGGCCGGCCCGAAGAGACATACATCGGCATCGACATAGGTCACTCGAACCGCATCGGGCCGCAGGTGCAGGACATGTTCCACACTGAAGGAAGTCATGGTCCAGCAATACTCACCCCGGCCACGCCCTGGCTTGACATCCAGAAGACGAGGGTGCCGGGCCTCGACATCGCGGACCGGAATCACCGTCAGATGCTCCAGACCCAGCTTCTCCAGAGCCTGCTCGACCGGCTCGTCCATGCAAACGACCCATAGCTGGAACGGCTCACCCTGCGCCAAAAGGGATGCGTGAAGCGCCATCCCTTGCGGGAGGAAGCCGATGTCGAACAGTGTGACGAAATGCTCCATGCAGGGATTACTTCGTGAACCTGTTGACGGCATCGATGATCTGCTCGACCTCCGAGTCCTTGAGGAACGGATGGCACGGAATCGACAGGCAGGTGCTGGAATGAATCTCGGCACACGACAATCCTTCCGGATCACGACCGATGTCACGGCAGGAGTCCTGCTGATGGACCGGAACCGGATAGTGGCACAGCGCATCCACGGACGACGACGCGAGGTGCTTTTGCAACTCGTCGCGATGCTTGGAGGTCACCACGAAGAGATGGTGAACATGACTTTCCGGATCCGCCGGTGCCGGCAAGGCTTGGACAAGCTCATTGTCGATGCCCGCATGCATCTTGGCAGCGATTTCCCTGCGTCGCAAGGTCCACCCCTGCAGTCGCTTCAGGCGTTCTCGCAACATGGCCGCATGGATTTCGTCCAATCGGGAATTCATCCCGATTTCCGGATGGAGATATCGCACCGACTGACCATAGTTGCGCAATCGGCGCGCACCCTCCGCGACCTCTTGTTTCCCGGTTGTCAGTGCACCGGCGTCCCCGATGGCGCCCAAGTTCTTCGTCGGATAAAAGCTCCAACCCGCGAAGCTGCCGAAGCTGCCCACGAATCGACCTTCGAACTTCGCTCCATGGGCTTGGGCACAATCCTCGATCAAATGGATGCCATGCTTTGTGGCCAAGTCCACGAAACGCCCCAGAGGTGCGGCCTGCCCATAGAGGTGAACAACCATCACGGCTTTGGTCCGTGGATTCAGGCAACGCTCCACCGAAACAGGGTCAAGGATCCCCGTTGCCGGGTCGATGTCGGCAAGCACGGGAGTCGCACCCGCTCGAAAGATCGCAAGCACCGTTGCAAAGGCCGTCATCGGCGTGGTGATCACTTCATCGCCAGCACCGATGCCCAAGGCCCGCAATCCGATCTCCAATGCATCCATTCCATTGCCCACACCCACTGCGTGCGTGGCGCCGATCCACGATGCCCATTCCTGCTCAAAGGCCTTGACCTCATTGCCCAGCACATACCACCCGGAGCGCAACACCCTCTCCACCGCAGCCAGCTGGTCCGCAATCAGCCCTTCGTCCTCGCGCTTGAAATCGTTCATCAAGATCATGTCAGTTCTCCCAGTAGTCCGAGCCATGGGCGCGGTAGTATTCGAGCGTCCGATCAAGTCCTTCGGCCAAGCCCACCTTGGGCTCCCAACCAAGGACCCGCTGCGCCATGGCATAATCCGAGTAGTAATCCCCGATATCGATGGCCTTGCGCTCAGGGGGGAAGGGAATCAGCTCCCAACTGCCCGTCCCGCCGGTCTTCACCACAAGATCCGCAAGGTCCTTGAGATTGATCACCTCGGAACTTCCCAGGTTCATCACTTGTCCGATGGCCTC
This sequence comes from Fibrobacterota bacterium, assembly GCA_039798005.1. Lineage (GTDB taxonomy): Bacteria > Fibrobacterota > Fibrobacteria > UBA5070 > UBA5070 > JBDKGV01. The sequence goes on along the minus strand of JBDKGV010000002.1, from coordinate 33,245 downwards.
ATCGCGGGTCGCACAGGCCAAGAAGGCATCGACAGCGTCATCCACGTAATTGAAGTCACGCAGCTGCAAACCGTCACCGAACACCTTGATGGGATCACCCTTCAGCAGGTTCTTGACCCATATCCCCAAGAAGGTTTGCCGCGCGTCCTTCACACGCATCCCGGGCCCATAGGTGTTCGTCAAGCGAAGAGCGGAGCAAGGGATTCCGTAAACCTTGCTGTACAGCACATGGTATCCCTCGCCAGCCACCTTGTTGATGCCGTTCACATCAACCGGGACGATCGGGTGCTTCTCGTCCACCGGAAGGTACTGAGGTTTCCCGTAGATCTGCCGTGTGGAGGCGAAGACCACCCTGATCGTCGGGTTGTGCTTGCGCGCCGCTTCCAGGATCGAAAGCTGGGAGGTTGAATTGATCTCGAGATCCGTAAACGGATCCGTCATCGAGTCCATGTGACTCGTCTGCCCTGCCAGGTTGAACAGGTAGTCCTTGCCCTTGATCAGGTAGGCCATGGCGTGGGGATCGCGCACGTCAGAGATGTTGACTTGGACCTTGTCGCGGAAATCGGCGATGTTGGCCAGATTGCCACCAAACAGAGGAATCAGACTGTCCACGATGGTCACCTTGGCACCCATCCCAACTAGGCGACGGGCAAGACTCGAGCCGATGAAGCCAAGGCCACCGGTGATCAGGATCTCAGAATCTCGAAAACTCATGCGGGCTCCTCCATTGGACTCGACTTTGGACCGGTTCTCCTGAAGAGATAGTCGCGGTGTTCGCACTTCGGATCCGGTTGGATGTCCGATGCCCATGACTCTACCATCGTCCATCCATTCTGCGCCATGCGCGCCTCGAAATTCGGACGCGAAAACAGCCAGCAAGGGTAGCTCGCGTCGTAAATCGGAGGTCGAATCGTCTGGATGGAAATGATATCCTTGTTGCCCTCGTGAAACGGGGTTCTGTTGAGCAGGATGTAGCGGGCAGTGGATCGATCAATCTCCTCGAGCACCGGCCAAGGGTTCTCAAGGTAGCACAGCACGCTGAGCAACAAGACCAAGTTCGGCTCGCCGCATTCGGCAATGGAACCACGAAACCTCAACTGCGAGGTCTCGAATTCGGCAAGACCGGCCTTCACAAAATGCGACTGCTCAACAACCTTCCATTCCACCCTTTCCAAGGGAGCCAGGAACTTTCGATTCTGCCGGTATGAACTTCCCAGACTGCCCCCGAAATCAACCACATCGAGTCGATCCTCTAGCGCATGCACCCACATCAGAGTCGAAAGCAGGGACCAAGTGTACTCGATCGTATCGAAAAGAAACGAGTCCCTCTCATACACCGCCTCTCCGGATTCGACCTTGCGCGTCGCCTCCAGCACCTTCGTGAAGATCGAGTCCGAGTCGTAGGAAGTGCAGCAACTCGCCGCCTCCTGCCACGTCGCGTGGTCACCCGACCATTCCACGACAGGAATCGGAAGGGATCGGATACCCAATGCCCTGCGAACGACACGGCCTGCGATTTTCATGAATCCATCATTCCCGGCCATATATTTAACCTATTTTGCGACGAAGGAAACGCAACCATCTGCCAAGCTGGCCAATACCGGACTGTTTGTCAAAGAAGCGGGAAAACTCGCGACGAGCCCGCGGATTCTCCTCACAGCTTTCAGGCCATCGCCGGTCTCCCACCGTCGCAGTCATGTTGCCGTACTGATCACTGGGTTGGCAGTGCGATCCTGATCCGTCCAGCCCGATGTTCTCGGTCAATGACTCCCTCGGATACAGGGTCAATCGAGCATTCAAGTATGCCGATGCGTACCAGCGGATTGCCCATGAATCGTTCTTGCCCGCGATCTGATCCTTGAGCATATTCACGTATGGAAAGGAGCCACCAAAGTCGAAATCGTCACAATGGCGACCTGATTCGAGACGTTCGAGCAACAATCTGCCGTCCGCCTCGAACTCCTGCCATGATTCCTTCCAAGTCGCCCAGCCCCAGCAATCGGCCCCTCGAATGAAAAACGTGTCTGGTAGACTCTTGTCTTCGAGCGGGTAACAATAACCGTGAATTGAGGCAACATTTTCATTTTCTCGATAACGATTCAAACCGTCATTCATAAATGCAAGAAAATTTCGAGAAACGATCAAGTCATCTTCCAGTACAATGATTTGCCCATATTCATTCACAACGGAAGTCACACCGCGAATGATTGAATTCGCGAGACCAAGATTTTCCTCCCGTTCCGTGATGGTGACGCTACGAAATCCTGTGATATTTTTTAACAAACTTCGGACCGCTTCAACACCTGGGCGATGCGCCTCAGATTTCGGACCATCCGAAAACACATACAAGTCCGAGGATGAAGCCTCTGGATTTTGCAGCAATGACGCGATTGCACGAGCAAGATGATCCGGTCGCTGATATGCAAACAATGCGATCGGGGCAAATTTTGCATTGGCTTTTTCGACAGGAAAATCCGAGCTCATGAGGCAGGCCAAACGCGTGCCATATCGTCTTCATGCAGCAGGGTCAGAGCTCTTTCAACAACCCAACGATGCGACTCAATGCGCACATTGTGCATCAATAAAATCCGATCTGAAAGAATGGTACGATTAAATCGGCTCGGTTTTGCCACCGCAAGGATCCTGTTGAACAGCGAGCGCCCGCCCTGCGCCCCGAAGCTGCCTTCGTAATAGTGCTTGTATCGAGTCTCCCAAAGATCCAAGCACAGGCGATCACACGCCTCCAGATAGCCTCCGCCCAAGCTTTGCGTGGCCGCAGCAAATGCGCGCGCACCTTCACCGGAATCATCGATCCCAAGATCGGCCCCGCGCCGCTGGATGAAATGGGGAATTGCCGACCAACTGGAGCCACCATATCTCAGCTCGACCATCAAGCCTTGGTTCCAAGATCCACCTTCGCGTGGCATGTCCGGATGATGGAAGTAGAAGTTCCCCAGACTGAAGAAGATCTCTCCTTCCCGGTACCGCTCCCATCCCTGAACGATGTGCGGGTGATGGGCGATCACGTAATCCGCCCCCGCGCGGATCCAGCTGCGGTACAGTTCCCGAAGCTCAGGCAGCGGAAGGGTCTCCTCCTCGACACCGGCGTGGCACTGGACAACGACCAGATCGCACCTCCGGGCCGCTTCCTCGATGATTTCCGGAAGCGACGGATCCAACATCCAGCCAACCCCCGGTCGCGGACGGGTCGTTGTGCGCAGGATGCCAAACTCCGCCTCGGCGCAAGCAATCAATGCCACTTTCTGCCCGGCCACAGACACCTCCCGCACGGCCAAGGCCTCGGCTGGAGTTCGCCCTTCCCCCAAGGTCAGGAGACCCAATTCCTGCAGCGATTTCCATGTCGCCTCGAACACTTGAGGCCCGAGGTCAAGCACATGGTTGTTCGCGAGGTTCATCGCAGTGAAGCCGGATTTGCGGAAGATCGCCGCCAGTCGTTCATCTTGCCGAATCCTCGGCCCCGCCTTCACCGGGCGATGATCGCGCATCTCTCCCATCGGAGCTTCGAAATTTCCGCAGACCAATGCGGCATCGCGAAACTTGGCGAGGAGATCCTCGGAAAGTCTCGGCAGGTCTTCCACGGCAACTCCGTGCGGAGCGTGGATATCCCCCACGAAATACATGCGACCTTCAGGCATTCGCGCGTCTCAACGACTCCAAGCTCCAAGCAAGGGCTTGCAATCGAACCAAGCGATCGTACATCGCCACGTCCCCTCGGCATGCGGCATCCAGCCATTCACGGCAAAGGGCCGGATCGACCAACGAATCAATCGCACCACTGTCGATCACCTCAGCAAGAGGCCACAGCCCGTCGAGGCCAGTCAAACTCATCGCCTTGCCGTCCAATTCCAAGGGATCGTTCTTCCACCTTTCCGGGACCAACCTGCCCAATCCCGCATTCTTCATCCGTTGACCTAAACCCAGCAATCTTGCATCCCATTGACTTGCAATGCTTCGAAGCCCATTGCTGTTTGAGAAGACGTTTGCGGCAGCTGGGTAATGCCGCAGGAACATTTCCTCGACGCAGCGGCGGTCATGCAAGGCTTCATCGCTGAGCGAAAGGAAAAAGTTCGCGTATTCCGGATTCATATGCGGAGCGATATGAGGCATCGCCCATTCAATCGTCCGAGGGTAGTACGAGATGAAATTCCTCTGTCGAGTCATCACGTCGCAGACCACGCTCTTTTGCAGATCGTTGCCATCCACAAAATTGAATGCTTGAGAAAGCTTGTTCTCCAAGTGCTCGATCATATCAACGGACAGCCCATGGAATTCCCGCTCCAAGCGGTCCGCCGGCCAAAGCTTGCTCTGTCCGAAGCGATTGAACATGGCAAACAGGGAAGGATTGCCGCCTCGCATCATCAAGGAAATATGCTGACCTGCAGGCACCCCGGTCATGTAGCCCGAAGTAAGCACCGCATTGCGATGCTTCAACTCCTTGCGAATCCCCATCACGAATTCAAGCTGGTACATTCCATGGAAATGCAGAGATCCGCCGAATATCTCTCCGATGGACTCAAGGTATTCCCGTTCAAGAAAACGGCATGGCAACTCCCAATGCTGCCAATCCACTCGGTAGGCCTTGGCCAGCTGCTTGGCGGCCTGGACCTCCAGCGAGCCCTTCGGGCCGTAGGTGAAGCATCGGAGTCGATCTCGCAGAGCCGGTTCCGCAGCGGCGGCCACAAGGATCATTCGTGAGTCGTACCCTCCTGACAGAGGCAATACGATTTCCGAGTGCGGGGACAGCGCGGAGACCACCAACTCGCGATTGAGTTCGGCCAGTTCGGTGGCCACCTTTTCAATGGAGTGCCCAGCCCTTGTCCGTTCCGTCTTGAGTCGGGAAAGGGCACGGGTCTCGGGTGCGCCGACACCGTCCCGGAAGTGGAACCGGGAATCCGGCAATTGCTGGAATACGTGGGAATAAAGCGTCTCATCCCAAATGAAATGGGAAAACTGGAGAAGTCCGAACAGATTGGTCTTCGACAGATCGGCGGCAGTCGTTCCCGACCCAAGCACCGTCGCAGGCTCGATATTCGAGACGACCCAGCCCCCTCTCGAGGAATAGAAGACGGGAACCGAGCCCGTGTAGTCTGTCGATGTGGACAATCCACCAAGCAGCAGCTCAAGCTTCAAGTGCCTGTCACGTTCAGGGTCGTTGCAAGGGAGATTCGGACCGATCAGGAACGAACCTTCCACCGGTCCGATGACGCCTTGGCAGACAAGGTGGACCACCCATCCAAACCGTTCCATCTTGACGACGTCCATGCCCCAACGTTTGGCCAAGGCCTCCAAGGCTGAGGTCGCGGCAATCTGTCGCACCGGGTCGACTCGGGTCTCCATCGCACAGAAGGCGAGAATTCTGGAGGGGATGTCTCCGATCATGCCCTCACCTGCTCCCAGCGCAGGGTCGGAGCCAATAGCCCACTTCTCTTGTCTCGCCAGAAAGCCGATTCACTGAATCCCCCTTCGACCATAAAGGACAGCGCTGGATTTCGTCCTCCGGTGAAATATTCCCGGTTCCCGATCCATACAACAAGCTCGACCCGGTACCGGCCTTCGTTCAGCAGACCTGCTGGCAGCGGACAACGCAAACAATGGGATCCGGATTCAAGCGCATGCGGGATGCCAGGTATGGCATCAGAATGGAAGCTGCGAAGGAGTTGGGTACCATCCTCGCTGTACAGGGACAATCCAATCAACACGCCTGGATCCGGCTTTTTAATTCTGAACCGCACATCCAGATAGGCTTGTTCCGAAACCAAGATCGAATCCTGCAGAAGCTCGCCCTTCGCGTCCGAAAGCGTCACCGATATCGGCTCGAAAACAGGATCTTCATCCATCCCTTCCGGAGCGATCCATTGGCTCTTGTTCGTTGCCGCATCAGCATCACTGGCGTAACGCGCAAGAATCTGCTCCGCCGGCCCTTGATCCACCAAACGCCCCGAAGTCAACAAGAGCGCCGACTTGCACAATCGCAATACGGCACTTGCGCTGTGACTGACAAAGACCACCGTACGGCCCGTACGCGCAACGTCATCCATCTTGCCCAAGCATTTGCGTTGGAAAGCCGCATCGCCAACTGCAAGCACTTCGTCCACCAGTAGAATATCCGAATCCAAGTTTGCGGCCACTGAGAATGCCAGCCGCGTGTACATGCCGCTGGAGTAACGTTTGACGGGGGTATCTAGAAAGGCCGCGACATCGGCAAACTCCACGATCTCTTCGAATTTGCGATTGATTTCCACACGAGGCATCCCAAGGATCGCACCCGCAAGATACACGTTGTCCCGACCCGTCAGATCAGGATGGAATCCTGTTCCGACCTCAAGGAGAGAACCTACACGCCCACGCAGCAGTACCGATCCCTTCGTCGGTCTGACCACTCTCGCCAGGATCTTCAGCAAGGTTGACTTGCCCGCACCATTCTTTCCAACCAGCCCAACGCTCTCGCCTGGCATGATGTCGAACGACACGTCTTCGAGCGCTTGAAAGTCAACCATCTTGCTGCGCGGCAAACGCCCTTTGGCCAAGGCACTAAAGAAACGCGTGAAGTCGTCTGAAAGATCCGATCCATATTGGCCAGTTTCAGACTGCCGAATGCGGTAATGCTTGGAGAGTCCACGAACTTCGATCGAAGGTTTCATCAGATGTAATCCGCGAAGTTGCGCTCGACCCTGCGAAAGACCTGAAAGGCAAGCATGGCGACAAGCAATGAAGTGATGAGAGATGTTACCAGTGACCATGCTGGCGGCGCGGCTGCCCCTGTAACACATGAGCGGAAGAGCAAAATTGGCGGGGTCAGTGGATTCCACAGCAAAAGCGTCTGCCATTGGGGTGGTGCGACTTCTATCGGCCAAGCAACAGGGCTGGCCCAGACTAGAATTTGCGTAAAGAACGGAGCCACCTGCCGCAAATCACGCCAGCGAATATTCAAGCTCGCGAGCAGCATCCCTGCCGACAAGGCACAAACAAATAGCGGAACAAGCCCAAGCACACCCACCAAAAGCATTGGCCCCGTCGAATACCCGTAAATCCAAGCAACCGGCAACAGAACAATCAGAGATACGGAAAAGTCCACCAGTGTGGACAATGCCGCCGATAATGGCAAAGCAAGCCGAGGAAAATAAACCTTCGTAATCATCCGTTCATCTTGGATAATGCTGATGGAAGATCGTTCCATCGCCTGAGAAAAAAGACCCCAAGCAATCATGCCCGAAAGAGCAAAAAGAGGATAAGGAATCCCTGCGGTAGGCACCTTTACAAACATGCCAAAAACCAGTGAATAGAGCAGGACTGTAAACAAAGGCTGGATCAGGACCCAGAACGCTCCGAATACAGTCTGGGCATATCGAACAGAGATCTGTCGACGCGCCAAGGCGAAGACCAAATTGGTGGCCCCCATCAGCTCTTTGACAACCTCAAAAAGCCCAGGGTCCTTGGCACTGATCTCGAAGGTGACATCCTTCGCTGGTGCTTGGCTTGTCATCGAAAATCCTTGCTATTCAAGTATTGGGCAGGAGCACGCATCAGAGCCAGATTGCGCACCGACGCTCCCTCGTTGTAAATCGCCATTGACACTTCCTGTTGACACCATTTGCAGCCATGATCCCTGAACATGGCTGACTAGGAACGACTCTACATATTAGTAAACCGCCAATGCCAGCGATTCCCGCCGGATCTGGGTCTTTTCTCAAAAATTCCGGAGATCGCCGCATTGCCCAAGACCAACAAAAAAACCATCCGCACTGCGGATGGCCTTTGAATCGAGTGCCGGCGAAAGCCTACTTCTCGTTGTCCAAGCTTGTGCCATCCTCCTCGACAGCATCCTCGTCATCGATCACGATGTCGTCCTCATCGAGTTCCTCAGGCAGGTGCTCATCTTCGTCGTCCAAGACCACCTCGTCCGTACGCGGACGAAGATGCTCCGGAACGCCTTCCGGATCGATCGGCGCCGGGGCTTGCCCCATGCGCTTGATGCTGGCCAGAAGCTCATGCGCCATTTCCACGATACCGATACCGCTTGCCGTGGAGATGAAGTGACAGGAGGGAACCATGGTTGCCGGGAACGGGATGCCACGGTCGCACTTGTTGACGGCCACCTGCCACGGCTTTTCCAGCAGTCGCGGATGGTACTCGCGCAATTCCTGACGCAACACGCGCACCGTCTGGCGCACGCGCTGGGCGCGTTCCTCATCGGTCTCTTCCTTGCCTTCCGGATCCCACGGATCCACCACGAAAAGCAGCGTGCGCGTACGCTCGACATGGCGCAGGAAGCGGGTCCCAAGACCCTTGCCGCCAGCTGCACCTTCGATGATGCCAGGGATGTCCGCCATCACAAACGAAGTATCCGCCACCGGGACGATGCCCAAGATCGGCTCAAGCGTCGTGAAGGGGTAGTCCGCGATGCGGGGGTGAGCATGGGTGCTGGAGGCCAAGAGCGAGCTCTTGCCTGCATTCGGGTAACCGACCAAGCCCACGTCCGCCACCAAGCGAAGCTCGAGATACAGAGTCCGGTCTTCACCGGCCTGACCAGGATAGGCCTTCTTGGGCGCCTGGTTCCGAGGGGTCGCAAAGTGCTGATTGCCCAAGCCACCCTTGCCACCGCGCGCTGCGGTGAAGATCTGACCTTCAGCACTCAAGTCACAGACCAGACGGCCTTCCTCATCCTTGATCATGGTGCCGATCGGCACCTTGACCATGCAATCGTCTCCGCCCTTGCCGGAGCAGTTCGAGCCCATGCCATGCTGGCCACGGCCACCACGGAAGACACGAACGCGACCGATATCGTACAAGGTATGGATCTGAGGATCGGCGATCAGTTGGACGTGTCCGCCCCGACCACCGTCTCCTCCATTCGGCCCACCGAAGGCCACGTGCTTTTCTCTACGGAAGCCCACGCAGCCATTGCCGCCGGCACCTGCCCGAATCTGGATTCGGCTCTCATCAAGAAACACTCAGGTGCCGCCTTTCAATCAATCGCGGAAATAGCGGTCGAGATGATTCTCGACCTTGGCAAGGCTCTTGCGCCATGCATACCAATTCTGGGTCACGCCACGGCTGCGCAGACGCAGAGCCAAGGGGCGGGCATCCGCCACCATCTTGTCCTCGTCCGCTTGAGTCACGGTGCGGCTGGAATCCATCCGCATCATGCCGGCAGTGGTCTTGCCACCAACCACGGCGGTCCATTCCTTCGCCTTGGCAGTCTTCCAAAGGCGGACCAGTTCAGGAGAGGAGTATCCGAAGCCTTCGATGAAGGTCGAAAGCGGACGGCCTTCGAAGACTTGGGTGTAGACACGCCCCAAGCCGTTCAAGCAAGCCTTGGCGGTGTCGCAGGCGATCGCCTTGGTCCGAAGACCTTCGATCCATGCCTTGGCACCGGCAACGGCCTTCTCCGCCACAACGATGTCACGAAGGGCCTTCTTGTCCAGCTCGAAGTGGCGGCCCGGCTCGAAGACCTTGCCACGACCGACCACATGGACTGCGGTGCGGTTTTCAAGGACTTCGCTGACCCCTTCGTCGCTGTTGAAGAGGTAGGCGTTGATCCCGGGCACGAACCCGGAAGCAAGGCTGCTCTTGGTGCCTTCGGTCAAGGCCTCGGTGGTATCGATCTTGAGGCCGAACTTCGATGCCGCTTCTCCAAAGGTCGATCCGGCCTTGACCAGCTTGCGCAGGTTCTCGGCAACGAGCTTGAGCGAATCGATGGTCTCAGGACTGGTCTGGACACCGATCAGCACATGGGACAATGCGTACAGGGTATCGGCATTCTCGATCTTGCGACCCTTGGACAGGATCACATGCCAACCGAAGGGGCTCTGGATCGGAGTCGAGATCTTGCCCGAATCCAAGGATCGTGCGGCCGTTCCGAACTCGGGAACCCAGCGCTTGAGGCTCTGGAATCCACCCAGATCACCGCCCTGCTTGGCGGAACCGGGATCCTCGGAGTAGTTGCGAGCCAGTTCCTCAAAGTTCTGTCCCGCCGTGGCCATGGCATACACCGAGTCGGCCTGAGCCTTGGCGTAGGCGGAGTCGGCCTTCGATGCGGCCTTGGAAAGCGTGACATAAGGAGCGATCGCCGCCGACTTGCTGTGCCACAAGGTGTCGGGATGGCTTTCGAACCACTTCTTCATCTCGGCATCCGTCACCGTGGAAGGATCGACCATGAAGGAATCGGTCGTGACCATCAGGAAGGTCGCCCACAGCTTGGAGCGGTCCAGCTTCGCACGGAAGCGGATCTCCAGATCGCTGATCGGCTGAGCCGCCGCCAGCAGATGGCTGATCTGACGTTCCGGAATGGTCGTCGTGGTGAGCTGCGCTTCCATCGCCTGCATGTACGGGTCGTCAAAGACCTTCGGAGTGGCAAGCCACTGGAGGTACTTGGGACGGCTGAACTGCGAGTCGGGACCCATGAAGATGGGGGCCTTCTCGGCTCCAGGAGGAGGATTGTTCTTCAGGTGCTCCAGCACTTCGATCGGACTGCCCGAAAGGCTGTACTTCTCGAAATCGGCTTGGCTGAGCTTGAGGCGAACGAAGGTCTCGAAGACGTTCGCACGGATCTCAGCGTACTGCAGAGCCTCCAGCTCCCGGCCTTCACCGGTGGCTTGCTTCGCCTGGGCTTCGACTTCCTGATTGAAGGCTTCGAAGGAAAGCTTCTCGCCATCGACCTCGCCCACGGTGTTCTTCTGGGTCATGCCATTGCCGGGGTTCATTCCCCAGTCCACGAAGATCAGAGCACCGAAGCAAACGATCGGGACAGCGACGAACCACTTGGCGTTTTCACGAATTGTGTTCAGCATACGGGCTTAGGCCACTCCCGGAAAAGACGTTGAACCCACACCTGTCGCTTGAACGGTGCAGAAAGGCGCCCAATCTAGCAACATTCTGTGACGGATCACAGACTTTGCGCCGTGAGGGGGCAGATCACGACTCTTTGACTCACAAGGACTTGCAACGGCTCAAGCCACCTGCAATGTCCAGAACTTGCGCTTGCCGGCCTTCAAAACCCACTCTCCCGCTCCAATGGGGACTTGTGGATCGCTGACCTTGTCGCCCGAAAGCGACACACCACCGTTCTGGATGAGCTTGCGCCCTTCGCCTTTGCTTGCCACCGCACCGACCGCCACCAGCGCATCCACGACGGAAATGCCTGCCGCAAGCTCTACCGTAGGCGTATCCTCCGGAAGCGCATCGCCGCGATGGACCGCCGCCTCACGCTCCGCAGCATCCTTGGACGCCGCCTCCCCGTGGTACTGCCGCACGATCTCCCCGGCAAGCCATGCCTTCCATTGCCGGATGGCCGCCCCATCCTGGGTCACGCGCGCCTTCCAGTCCTCGATCTGCGCCAAAGGCAGGTCCGTGAGAAGCGTGGTCCAGCTCTCGCACTGCGTATCGGGGATGCTGTATATCTTGTGGTACATGACCTGCGGGGCCTCGGTGATGCCCACGTAATTGCCCAGCGACTTGGACATCTTCTCGTTGCCGCAAGTGCCCAGCAGGATGGGCATGAAGAGCCCGACTTGAGGCTCCTGCAGCGGCTTTCCGAAGACCTCGCACAGGGCCGCGTCGCGCTGAAGCTCACGACCGCGCAGCACGTTGAACTTCTGGTCGGTGCCGCCCAGCTCCACGTCGGCCTCGATCATCACGGAATCCAACCCCTGCATGAGGGGATAGAGGAACTCGTGCAGGGAGATGGGGTTGCCGGCGGCATGGCGGTTCTGGAAGTCCTGTCGTTCCAGCATCTGCGCCACGGTGATGCGCGACATCAGTTCGGTGACCTTGTCGAACGAGATCTTCCCGAACCACTCGCCGTTGTAGACCACCTCGGTCTTGTCGCGATCGACGATGCGGAAGAACTGTTCCTTGTAGGTCTCGGCGTTCTGGAGCACCTGCTCGTGGGTGAGGCGTGCGCGGGTCTTGGACTTGCCCGACGGATCGCCCACCGTGGCGGTGTAGTCGCCCACGATCAGGATCACCTGGTGGCCCAGATCCTGGAACTGACGAAGCTTGCGCATCACCACCGTGAAGCCCAGGTGGATATCGGGAGCGGTCGGGTCGACGCCCAGCTTGATGCGCAGGGGTTTGCCCGTCGCCACGCTCTTCTCGAGCTTGGCCAGCAGGTCCTTCTCGTCGATGAGTTCCAGGACGCCGCGCTTGAGGATGTCGAGTTGTTCGCGTGCAGACAGCATGATCTCTCCTTATTCGTTCTCGATGCCGCCGTGGCGGGGCTTGGGCGCGCGGGTCTTCTCGGACTTGGCCTTCTGCTGGTGCTGGGCGCGCCCCGGCTCGGGGATTCCCTTGCCCCGCAACTGGTCCTGGATGCGCCAGCCTCCCGGTTCGCGGGCGTCGTCATACCACGGGGTGCCCTCGGCCATCCAGTTCTTGAGATGCTCCGAGAAGCTCACGGGCTTGCCGCTCTCGGGATCGTCGTGATAGCCGAACTCGTAGCCGCAGCACAGGCACATCTCGAAGGACGGCTCGCCGTACAGGGCCGCATAGGGAGGCTTGGCCGCATAGTCCACCTTGGCCTCGGCGAGGTTCGCGTAGGCCGGGACCGTCAGGCCGTTCCAGCCGCACACCGGGCAGTGGTTTCGCTCGTCCTTTTTCATGGTGCATCCTCGCTGGGCGGTCACGCCCGGAAAGACAAAGGGCGACGGCCCGTGGAGCCGCCGCCCTGTTTGACAGAATCTGTCAGAAGCTCACTCGAAGCGGCAGAGGTACGCGCTGGTCTCGAGGATCTTGAGCTGGAATTTGGAGTTGGCCGGGATGTTGGCCGTCACGCCCACGGCATAGGCCTTGAAGCCGCCGTCCACACCGGGGATCTGAAGCTCCCAGGCGCCCGAGACCAGGGTCATCTCCTCGGCGGAGCCGGTGCCGAACTCGTACTCGCCAGCCACCATCACGCCCACGGTCTGCTTGCCCGCGGAGTTCTCCACGGAAAGCGACTTGACCTTGCCCTCGAAGTACTCGTTCACCTTGACCATCGTTGTCTCCAAGAAAATGATTGAGGCAGGAAAGATATTCGCCCGCCCGCGCGATTCCAACGGAATCAGCCAAGACGATCCGCAAGTTTGCGGTGGGCTCGATCAGCAACATCTGCGTGTGTTCGCCCTCCCTTGAGAGCAAGACTCGCTCGGGAACTCTCGACAAGCCGCACCGCAGCGAGGGATTCCAAGTTCGTTTGGCAATGATTCTCATGGCCTTCCGTCGGCAGTTTTTCAAAATCCCCGCTAGCATTTGCCATCAGATCAAGCACCCATCGTGGTAAGCATTCCCGGCTTGGCGCGGTCCAGGGCCTTGGCGAACTTGTCCAGGGCGAGGTCCTTTTCGGGGATGGCGCGCACCAACAGGCGTGCCGTGACTTCGGCTAGCACCCGGCAGTCGTAGAGGGCGCGGTGAAGGTCGGCTTGGTTCAAGGTCATGTTGATCTCACCGGCCGCAATGAAGCGGGCGGCGATCTCACCCAGCTTGTGCGAACCCGATTCCGGCATGAAGTTGCGGGAAAGCTTGAGGGAGTCCAGGATGGGGAGCTTGGGCACCGGCAACCCCTTGCGCGCCAGCACCTTCGCCAGGAACGGACCGTCGAAGGAATGCCCGTTGTGGGCCACCAGGATCGAGGACTGCCCACAGAAGCGCAGGAAGGTCGGAAGGACGTCCTTGGCAAGCGGCGCGTTTTCGACCATCTCATTGGTGATGTGGTTGACGCGGGTCGCCTCGGGCGGGATCAGCCGATCCGGCTTGATGAAGCTCTCGAAAGTACCCTTTTCAACCACTTCCAGCCCCTTGCCCTTGTTCACCAGCTGGAACTTCACGGCGCCCACCTCGATGATGTCATCGTTCTGGTTGGAAAGGCCGGTGGTTTCCAAGTCGAAGGCGACCAGGGTGATGGGCATGGCAAACATTCGTGCTCCTCAAGACAAGTGAAGGGCGCAAATCTAGTTCCGTCCCGGTCGCAACTTCTCTCCAGAGCCGTGAGACCAATACCCTTCGGGGTCAATGCGGCCGCTTTGGAGGCATGAGGCAACAACGCACTCCAAAGAAAAACCCGCTCCACAAGACTTGTGGAACGGGCCGATCGTACGATCACGGTTCAAGGCGCCTTTCACGGCACCTCGAATCCGGCGAAGCGCTCTCAGTCACCGAAGAAGGTCTTGAGACCTTCGGAGCTGGGCTTCATGGACTTGGCGCCTTCGTTCCAGTTGGCCGGGCACACTTCGCCGAACTTCTCGGTGAACTGAAGGGCTTTCAGGGTGCGCAGCGTCTCGTCGATGTTGCGGCCCAGCGGCAGGTTGTTGACGATCTGGGACTGGACCACGCCAGCCTGATCGATGATGAAGGTGCCGCGCAAGGCCATGCCGCCGGGCAGGAGCACGTCGTAGTCGGCCGCAACGGTCTTGTTGAAGTCGGAGATGATGGGGTAGGTCACGCCCTGGATGCCGCCGACCTTCTTGGGGGTCTCAAGCCAAGCGGCGTGCGAGAACCAGGAATCGGTGGAAGCTCCGATGACTTGAGCGCCCAGCGCCTCGAATTCGGCAAGCTTGGCCTGGAATTCATGCAACTCGGTGGGGCAAACGAAGGTGAAGTCCAGCGGGTAGAAGAACAGCACGACATACTTGCCCTTGAACTGCGACAACGAGAAATTCTCGATGACTTCACCGGCCTTGACGGCCTTGACGGAAAAATCGGGAGCGGACTTGCCTACGAGAACTGCCATGAGAATTGACTCCTGTGTGACTGTGAAAAGGATGCGTGATGCAATGCCTAGAAGATACAAGGTCTCAAACTTCCGACCAGAGCGCAACAAAAAAGCCCCAGTCCGTGAGGATTGGGGCTTTGCAAACAGGAGCGATTGGTTGTCAGTTCTTCGTGGTCGACCTCAAGACCTGCAGTCTGTCCAAGAGCAGAGCGCCTCGGAATGTGGGCGCCATGCCTGTGGTCTGGTTCGCCCCGAGGCCCGCGGCTTGGGTCGATGGCTGAAGGACCGACCAGCGGAATTTGGTGATCGTACCCTTGTTGAAGCCGAGATCTCGATTCACGTTGTACAACCAGTCGATGTTGGTGTTCCCTGAGTGGATGGTGTTGCCCCACCACTTGCTCAAGCCAAGATCGACCATGTTCGATGCCCTGCCCGGGTCTGCTGGGCCATTCGAGATGTCGATCCAGCTCTTGAGCTTGGGGTTGTCGTTCGTGGAGTCAGCAATCCTTGCGATCGCATAGTGCGGATACCAGAAGGCGCCGAATTGGAACGTGTACGGCCGCCAGACGGTGTCCAACGAGACGATGACCCGCTGAAAGGCGTCCGTGAAGCCGGTATTGCTCTGATCCAAACCACTGTGTGCAAACTCCACGACCATGGGAACCGATGCCACGGTGTTGCCGGGTCCCGGCTCGTAACGGGCCCAAAACATCAACGTATGCGCTTGGCCCATGTAGCTGGAGGGAATTTGGGCCGAAATCGTGGCAAAGCCCGGTCCGTCCGCCCAGTCGGAAAGAACGCTGGTCGGGTGCAGGTCGAAGTCCAAGCGCGACACGTACTGGCCGAGCTCCACCGGATCCCCGGCGCGAACCGGGACGGGCAACTGGTAGGCGTTCTTGGTGATGGTGCAACCCAACTGCCCCGTGCTGTTGCTGCCGGTGGCGCAACCAGACGGAGTGATGTCACCACCCCAAGGCGTCTTGTAGCCGCCGCGTTCAAAGTCGGCGATCTTCAAGGTATCGCCTTGGACGATGTAGTAGCGCGAGGCGACATCGGAATTGGTCCAACCATTGCGCACACCCACGACGCGCAACCAGTTGGTGCGCCCCATTTGGAAAGCTCCGGCATAAGCCACGGTCGAACCACTGATCGGCCAAGTCGGCGTGGTCGAATCGATGGTGTAATAGAAGCTCACACCGGGAGATCGGGTCTTGAGGGAGATGGTCGGAATGCCGTCGTACACGCCGGAATCGGGAGTGAACACGATCGGAGCGATCTTGAAGGTGTAGAGCGCCGAGTCGACGCTGCTGGAGGTCCAGCCGCTGCGGCAACCGATCACCTTGACCATGGTGGTGGCATCCAGCGTCAGCGGGGCGCCGTATTGCGGGCCTTCACATGCAGGAGTTGTCCCGTCGAGAGTGTAATGGACGGAGGAATTGACGGTCGAGTCGGCCAGAACGAGGGTTTGGGTGGTGTCGTAGGTGCCGGCCTTGAGCGAGAAGGTCGGTGTCGAGGTCACGAAGGCGTAGGCGTTGCTGATGATCGCGCTGGGAGTCCAGCCCGGGTTGCCGGCGTAGGCCCACACCTTGACATTGGTGTCGATGATCACGGGTGCGGCGGCGGTGGCCAAGGTCCACTTGGAGACCGGGCGAGTGGAATCGACCGTGTAGTAGATGTTGCAGTTGGACGCCGTGCTGAAGGTCAGGCTCTTGGTGACGCGGTAGGTGCCTCCCGCCAAGGAAAAGACCGGGGGCAGGGCCTGAAGTTCCACGGTGGTGGACTCCACGGCGCTTGGCTTGTTCATGCCGTTGAAGGAAGCCGCCTTGATCTTCTTGGAGAGATCGATCAGGATGCTGTCCCGGTAGATCGGGGACGTGGTGGTGGGATCGCCGCCATCGGTGGTGTACCGGATGGTGTCGGTGCTGCTGGCAGGCCTGATCGCCACTTTGAGGACCGTATTGAACGTGTCCACGGTGCGCGTGGTGAAGGTGGGCTTCTGGACCTGGTGGTAAATCTGATAGGTCTGCGTGACGACCTGACTGTAGGCTCCGGCGGGGGTGAAGAGCCTTGCCTTGAGCGTGGTGGTGCCGTTGAAAGTCAGAGGCGCCACGTAGGCGGAATCGCTCGAGCCGGGATCACGGCCATTGGTGGTGAACCGGATGGTCCCGAGATTGCCGGGGGCGCTGATGGCCACGGTCACGGGCTGGTAGGAGATGCTGTCCTTGACCGAATATGTCGGAAGGGGCAGCAAACGCGTGAGGGTGATGGAAGTATCCACATGACGGCTGGAGTCGCCGGCGCGAACCACGCGGATGGGCAGCTTGTTCTCGCCCAGTGCCAAGGTCACGGTGCCACTGACGACCGAATTTTGGTTGGAAATCGGGGTCAGGGGGATGCCGTTGACGTAAATCAGGTTGGGTGAGATCGCGTCCGAGATCACCTTGAAGGTGACGATGGAATCCTGCCAGGCGTACGAAGTGTCGCGGGTCGGCGAGAAGGACTTGATGGAGGGAGTGGTGAAGACGACGGTATTGCCGCCTCCGCCCCCACCGGGATCGGTCGTCGTGGTCGTCACGACCGGATCGGGCTCGCTGTTGCGGTCGCAGGAGCTCATGGCGAAGAGGCCAAGGCCAAGCCCCAAGGCTGTCAAGATGCGAAATCTCATGGATGCTCACTTTGAATCGTGGTTCAGGCTTTTGAGGATCTTCCAAGCTAGATACTAGCTCCTGAGCCTTGCATGCGCAACTTCCAAGGATGCCGGACAGGACATTCTGGCATTGCGCAGGTCGGTTGAGACTTGTATACTTGGGTGTGTCGCCTTGACTGCGACAGGAATTGTCAAATAAATGCCGATCTTCCGTCGTGATCGGGGAGGTGGATATGCGCAAGTGGTTCGTGTTCGGGCTTTTGGGTGCAGCGGTGCTTACCAGTCTCGTGGTCTGGTATCTTTGGCGCGAGGATGACGATTTCCAGGAGTTCGCCGGTGGCGTTCTCGGGCGTCTGAATCGTCAGGTGAACGGCACCCGCGACCGTCTTGCGGGTGTCTGGCAGCGTTTTCGCGGTTAACAAGGAGAAGTCATGAACATTTCGGATTACGTCAAGGAACATGTGTATCTCCCTTACTTCCGTCGCCAGTCGAAGGAAGTCCGCCTGCAGCAGATCCTGCTGGGTCTGGGCATCGGCTTGGGCCTGATCGCCTTGGGCGCCGCGGCTTGGTACATCATCAAGCGCCGCCGCGAGGACGAATATTGCGACGGTTGCTGCTGCGACGGGGACTGCGATGAGCTTCCCGAGGACCACGGAGTCTAGACCAGGCCAGGAATCGTCTCCTTGGGCTTTGCACCGGGCGGTGGTCCGATCACGGCTCATGGGATTATCTTGCACGCTTGAGAAGGGCCACCGACCGGTGGCCCTTGGTCTTTGCGTCGTTGCAGGGACCCATGACCGGTCCGGGAACGAGTCCCGGCCAAGAAAGGAAGTCCGATGTCCAAGATCCAGAACAACTCCGTTGCGACCATCGCCTATGTCCTGAAGAACCGCAAGGGCGAGATCCTGGATCAGGCCGGAGCCGAGGATGCCTTCGCCTACCTGCACGGACACGACAACATCGTCCCGGGTCTGGAAAAGGCGTTGCTTGGCCTGACTGTCGGTGACAAGGCCTCCGTGAGCGTCTCGGCCGATGAAGGTTACGGCGATTACGACCCCGAGCTCGTTCAGCAGGTCGAAAAGTCCAAGTTCCCCCCGAAGATGCGCAGCGTGAAGCCTGGCGAAATGCTGCAGGTGGATACCGGCGACGGCTGGAGCGTGGTGACGGTCAAGGAAGTTTCGGCAACGCACATCACCATCGACGGCAACCACGAGCTGGCTGGCGAGGACCTGTTCTTCGAAGTGGAAGTCGTGGGTCTGCGCGAAGCCAGTGCCGAGGAGATCGAGCACGGCCATGCCCATGGCCCCGAAGGCCATCACCACCATTGAGCGCATGACGAGAGGGGCCATTGGCCCCTTTTGCTTTCCCTGTCCCTGACGAATTCCGTCCTGTTTGGAGAGATCCCCGATGATGAGGATGAAGATCTTGGCGCTCCTGGGAGCACTTTCCTTGGCCGGTTGCGATCAGACCCGCGAATTGGCCCCTGCCGAGGAGTTCTTCGCCCGCATCGACCAAGGGCGTCTGGACAAGGCCTGGGACATGCTGGTGGACGAGGACAAGGCCGCCGTGGACAAGCCGTTCTTCGTGGACATGTACACCGACACCTCACATATCACGCAATACGATACCCTCATCGGGACCCAGGTGATCGACCGCAGCGACAAGGCCATCAAGGTTCACCAGTTGCGCAAGGTGCCCGATTGGAACCTGGTGAGGTCGTTGCGCATGCGCGGACGGTCCATGCGTGAACTGGCCGCAAGTCTGTCAGAACGCCGGAACCTCCGGATGGTCTTGGATTCCTCACGGGTGGTGACGGTGGTGGGCACCGGTGCCAAGGCAAGAATCTCGATCGGTCTGGCCAAGCAGGCCAAATACCATCGCGTGCTGGATTCCCTCCTCGCGGTGCAGCCATCCTTGGTCCGGGGCGCCGTCCTGGGAGTCATGCTGGAAAGCAACATCAACACCTTCAGCAACGCCACCGTGACGATCTCCTCGGAATCCGAGGTCGAATTGGGCGGTGTGGTCTTCGATGTGACTTGGCGCGGCCAGCCGTTCGGAACTTGGGCACCCGAGCAGGCGCTTCCCCCTCGCCGCAGCTGGACCGGAAAGGTCGGCATCAAATACGCTGTGGGGATCGATCTCAGCAAGCTTCCCCGCGCGGCCGCGACCCTGCCGGGATCCGAGTTCGAGATGAAATTGATCTCCGCCATACCCATGGACGCGACGGAGCTTCGCCTCAAGGCCGAGCGCATCAGTGGCGTCGAACCCTTGGAGCTCCTGTGATCCGCGTTTTCGAATTGCGCACGGCACGCCGTTTCCTCGGCGCCCAGAGGCGCTCACGCTTCTCCTCGCTGGTCGGCGTCTTCTCCATCGCCGGGGTGTTCATCGGAACGGCCTCGCTTGTCGTGGCCATGGCCCTTCTCAACGGCTTCGAAGGGCAGGTGCGCGATCGCCTCATCGGGCGGGACAGCCATCTCGACCTCCTGGCAAGCGACGCCTCCGGCCTTCCCGACGGGGATTCGCTGCCTGATCTTGTGGAGAAGAGCGATCCCCGCGTGGTGGCTGCGGCACCCTTCCTGGGCGGCAAGGCCGGCATTTCCAGCGGCCGGGCGGCCGATGGCATCGTGGTGATGGGCATCGATCCCTTGCGTGCCCCCAAGGTCACCGACATCGTCAAGTACATGAACGTGGGGCGGCTGGACCTTTCCATGCGCACCTTGGATTCGGGCCGGATCGAGCACGGCATCGTGATGGGCTACGCCTTGGCATCGCGGCTTGGACTGATGGTGGGCGACAAGGCGACGCTTGTGAGCCTTTCCTCGGCGTCCGCGCTTGCGGGCATGGGCGCACCGCCCCGGATGGAGCGGGTCGTGCTGACAGGCATCTTCGCCTCCGGCCTTTACGAGTTCGATGCGAACATGGCCTTCATCGGCATTCCCTCGGCGCAGCGCCTGTACCAGACCGGGCACCGCATCTCAGGGATCCAGGTGCGCGTGAAGGACATGTGGGCCGCCCGCGAGGTGGGTCAGAGCCTGGCCGCCAAGGTGAAGCTCGAGCCCCTCGACTGGCTGACCAAGAACGCCGCCCTGATGAAATGGATGCGCCTGGAGAAGGTGATCGTCACCGTGGTCCTTTGCCTGATCATCCTGGTGGCCGCCTTCAACATCGCCAGCTCCCTTGTGATGGGCGTCCTGGAAAAGACGCGCGAGATCGGGATCCTGCGGGCCATGGGCACCAATTCGCGCTCCATCCTGCGCATCTTCCTGTTCCAAGGCGCCTACGCCGGATTGATCGGTTCGCTGTCGGGGATCAGCTTCGGACTGGGGCTGTGCTGGATCCAGGCGCGTTTCCAGCTCATCAAGCTCCCCGGCGACATCTACTTCATCGACGTGCTTCCCGTGGACATCCACTGGCAGGACGTGGTGATCGTCGGCGTGGCGGCCAATGTGATCTGTTGGCTCGCGGCGCTTTATCCGGCTTGGCGCGCCTCGAAGCTGTCTCCCGTGGCGGCCATCCGGCAGGAGTGATCGAATGCTTCCCATTTCGCTTGCCCTGGCGACGGCGTTGGGCTCCATGCCCGGCTCCTCGCCTTCCTCCCGGCTTCCTCAGGACTTCCGCGGACCGGCGCGGTCGGCGTCCCTCGACTCGATCATCCCCAAGAACCTGCGGGAAAGCTGGGCGGACGAATGGGCGCGGCGCTTGGAGTTGCGGCGCAACATGGCATGGAAAGGCGAGGTCCTTCTTTCGGACAAGGCGCAAGCCTACCTCGGCAGGGTGCTGGATTCGGTCCTGGTCGGCCAGCCGGCGTTGCGCAAGCGCATGCGGGCCTATCTGTCCCCATCGCCTTTCGTGAACGCCTTCGTCCTGACCGACGGAACCATCCTCGTCAACCAAGGGATGCTCTCACGCCTGGAGACCGAGGCCCAACTGGCCATGGTGCTTGCCCACGAAGCGGCTCATTACTGGTACCACCACGGTCCGGACGAATGGGCGGAGAAGAAGAAGGAAGAGGACTCGTGGGGTGGCATCAGCGATCGCTGGGAGCGCACGCGCCTGCAGCACTCGCGCAGCCGTGAATTGGCCGCCGACAGCCTTGGCCTTGCCTGGCTATCCGATTCGCGATACGGGAAGATGTCGCTGGATTCCCTGTACGGCATTCTCGGGGCAAGCGACAATGCGCTGGGCGGTCGAGCATGGGATCGCCGGGCCGTTGCGGGACTTGGCCATCTGTGGAACGACTCCGCTTGGATGAGCCCTTCTCAAGCGCGCACGGCTCCCGCCGCGACCGAGGATGACGATTCCCTTCAGACCCACCCCGCCATTCCGCGCCGCCGCAAGGCGCTTGCCCGCTGGATCGGCACAAGCGCCCCCGGACGGGAATTCCTGGTGGATTCCACGGTGTTCGCAAGCCTGAAAAAGCAGGCGCAGACGGTTCTTTCCGCCCGCTACCTGGAGACCAACCAGCCGGCGGTGGCGGCCTTCGAGGCGTGGTCGCAACTCGAAGGGCGTGAGCGGGACCGCTCCCTGCGGCAGGTCTTCGCGCGTTCCCTGGTGGAGCTTGCCTTGGAAAAGGCGGCCATCCGCAATGCGGCACCAAGGGCTCGCCGCGTGCGGTCCTTCGGGGCCTACCAGACCTTCGAGCACTTTCTGGAGCATTCCCCCGGCCTCCTGCTCCCCTGCCTTGCCATCGATCAGATGCGCAAGCTCAAGGCCGACGCAATGGCGGACAGCCTGGACCTCGCCCTGGAGAAGGAGCTCTGGTCGGCGATGCCCAAGGCCTGGCCACGTCAGGTCGAGGCGGTCAAGGACAGCTCCCTTCCCCTTGCGCGTTCGCTTCGCAATCAGAAGGCGCAACTTGCGGGACTGCGGGCATCCTTCCAGCCCTTGCCTGCAAATCCTTGGGACCTGCCCGACACCACGGCATCGACGGGATTGACCAAAGGGATGAAGCTGCTCGTGCTCCCCGTCCATTGGGGCGACGGTACGGCGGCCAAGCGGATGGGAGGACGGGACGGGGCCTTGGATCTGCTGCGACAGGAATTGTCAAAATCAAGCACGGCCCGAGGCATCGACCTTGAGATCGTCGATCCTCTGGCCTGGACGGAGAACGACGCCGCACTGGTGGAAGGATTGGCCAAGGGGTGGGATTGGCTGCGCGAGCGCATCGACACCCGGGGGATCTCGAGGTACCGGCCCAGACTCGACCAATTGCGGGAGCTGCTGGCTGCCCACAAGGCTCAAGGCCTGATGGTGGTGAGCCTTGACCTCGCCCCGCGAGGGGAGATGCGCAAGACCCTCATGCCCCTTGCAGTGAGCTTTTCCGGCAATCCCGCCAAGACTTGGGACGGCTCCGACGTGTGCCTGATGGCCGCCGTCGTGGAGCCCAAGGAAGGGGCGGTGATCCAAGCCACCGTGGAAACGGGAAGCTCGCCATCCGTCGAGCGCCTCACCGAGAGCGTCACGACCTTGGTGAAGGATCTGGTTGAATCCAAAGGCAAAGGGAAATAGCCCTGGTTTGCAGGTCAGTCGAATTTCGGCGCTTGCTTCCAGCCCCGCCATTCCGTGCGTAGCGCAAGGCGAAGCACCCAATTGGAACTCTTGGCCATGCCCGTGAATTCATAGCCCTCCAAATGGCTGTATTCCTCTCCCAAGGGGATCTGAAATCCAAAACCCATCTCAAGAAAGTACAGGTTGAATGCAGCCACCAGTTGCACGGTCGGCGGGGCATTCCAGTCTTGAGCATAATTGTCGGCATCCTCGTTTCGCATCGAGCCCAAGGGCAGGATCAAGAGCCCGTCGACAACGACCCGATTGGTCAAGGCACGATCCTCGAAGCCGAGGGAAGGATACCAGCGCGCACCGGCAAGCAGGACAGTGAGAGCCTTCTCTTCCGTTCTGATCGAGGCCGTGGGCGTACCGTTTCCAATCCCCACGAGGCCATGCAGACCTCGCTTGTATTCCAAGCTGGCGACCCCCAATTGAGAGATCGAGCTTGAGTTGTATTGCATCCAATACGAGGCGCTGAAGATCGTCCGAAGCTCCTTGCCTTGGAGTCGGGCAGCCAAGGGCTCGAGATTCTCGGGGCGCAGTCCCGTCTGTCCGCCTGTGCGGTAGAGCCCCATCCGGGTCGCGGTGGCCACCAGCTGGCCGCTGTCCAGGGTGCGCAGATGAAGGTTCTGAGCAAAGGAGGAACGGGTGCCCGCATCGAGATAGAGCCCCTGTCTTCCACTTCCGAGCATCGGTTCCAGACTGTCCATCCCGATGACCTGCACCGGTCTTCCCAGCACCTTTGCAAAGGCGGCGGGATCAAGGGGAATGGTGTCGGACTGGGTGACGCGGCTTCCATTCTCACCAAAGCCGCGGGTTCCTCCCGGTGGCGTCGGGAGGGTACGACCATACTCCCGCGCCACCCAAACGGTGCAGGCGGAGCAGAGTTCGCGCTGCGGGAAGCTCACCAGGAGCCCGGGCCATTCCCTGTTGTCCTCAAAGAATCTCGCGGACGGTGCCGGACCTTTGGCGATCCGTTGAAAAGCGTCGTTGAAATCCCGCACCACGTCGATGGCCATGGCATCGCCATGCGGCCACGAGCGCAGTTCGGAGATCTCGCTCATGACCTCCTGGTGGCGCTCCTTGCCTTCCACGAGATAGAGCGAGAAGCTGCTGGCGGAATCGTTCTGGACACAGGCGTATCCTCGCGGCTTCCAGCCGTCGAGGCAGCCCATATAGCCCATCTCCCGCCAGCGGAACATCGGGAAATTGCCGAAGACCAGGATCGCGGAATCGGCTTTGACCTGAGGGAAACCGGTGTCGGCGGCCCAACGCCAGGGAGTGGCCTTCCAATGCAGGCGGAAGCCTTCCTCCATCGCATCGTCCAAGGCGGCATTTCCCGAATGGACAAGGACCGTCGACAGCGTGGGCATGCGCTTCCAGATCTTGGAGCTCAAGGGAACATTGGCATCCAAGCCCAAGGCAAGATGCGGGAGGCAGAGAGCAAGTCCCAGCCACAGGCGGTGGAGGTGTTTCACGAGATTCCTTTCGTGTTGCAAAGGTAGGTCGGCCCCGTGTTCTATGGAATAGGCCCAGGCGGAGTATTGTGAGGACCCGTGCAAGGCCTTACCTTCCAATGCATGAGTCATCCTTCGCTCTACGGATATACGGATTTCCGCAAGTTCCTCACCGACTGGCTCAACGAGCGTCAAGCCGAGGACGCACGGTTCACCCGCAGCGAGTTCCATCGACGGCTGGGACTGCCCAACACGCGCAGCTATCTCCCCGACGTGCTGGCTGGAAAGGACGTCTCCCCGACCTTCCTCGACCGCTTCGCCGTGGCCTTGGAATTGAGCGCCGAGGAAGCGCGCTTCTTCCGCGTTCTGGTGCGTTTCAACCAGGCCAAGTCGATCGACGAGCGCGAACTCGCCTTCGATCAGCTGGTCAGCCTGAACAAGACCCCGCGCACCGTGATCGATCCGGGACACTACCGCTACTACCGGCATTGGTGGAACGGCGCCATCCGGGCGCTGCTTGCGATCCACGATCTTGGCGACGAGCCCCACAAGGTCGCGGCCTTGCTTGCACCGGCCATCACCGAAGGGCAGGCCAAGGATTCCCTGCACCTGCTTGCCGAGCTTGGCCTGGTCGCCCAGAACGGGCTTGGCTTCTGGAAACCGACCGACCACACGCTCACCTCCGGCGAAGGGGCACAAGGCGACCTGGTGCGCCAACTCCAAGGTCAGCAGCTCAAGCTGGTGCAGAACGCCGCGATCAAGCCATCCACCGGTGAAGGCCAGGTGGTGGCGACCAACACGATCTCGGTTTCGGAGGAAGGGCTGTCCCAGGTGCGCAAGCGGTTGGAAACCTTCCGTTCGGAACTTCGCTCCATCGTCCACAAGGATCCCAACCCTGCCACCCGCGTCCATCTGGTCACCCTCTCGGTGGTGCCGCTGACCCGCTCGGACCGCTCCAAGGGAGAAGAACAATGAAGTGGCGACAGATCCTGTCCATCCTTCCGGCGCTGGGCATCCTCTGGGGCTGCCAGGACGGTGCCGGCAGCGTGGCCGGAACCAACGACGAGACGCACACGGAAAGCCTGGCCCGTGTGTACATGCCCGACGGCTCGACACCCGCCTACGGCGCCTTGGTGCAAATGACGCCTCGCGATGCGGTGGCGGCGGCGGGAACGGGAAGCGTGGATGCCCAAGGCGCGCCGGTGCTGCCTGTGGTCCCGGACGGCATCTACACCGTCACGGTCTCCAAGGGAAGCCTTGCACTCCTGGTGGACTCCCTCGCGGTGGTCGGGGGCAAGCTGCTCTGGACGCGTTCCGACACGCTGGAGCCCTCCGCGACCCTTGGCGGCATCGTGAAGGTCGAACCCCAGGACGATCCGGCCCGCGTGACCGTGAATGTCCTGGGCACCGAGATCTGGGCCAATGTGGGGCACGACGGCAGATTCCAGCTGGTCGGATTGGGGGCCGGGCGCCTGCGCCTGCGCTTCACGACCACGGATGCGGCCTACACGACGACCTACGACACGGCACGGACCGTTCCCGGAACGCAATCACTCATGCGCGACACGGTGCGGATGATCTTCACCGGCATTCCGGTGGTGCAAGGGCTTGGGGTCAAGAACGATCCGGCCACCGGCGATCTTCTCCTGACCTGGCCCAAGGTGCGCTACGGACAGCTTCTCGACTACGAGATCTTCCGGGACACGGCCGGGAGTCTCGAGTACAGCGCCAAACCCTTGGCTGCGACCACCGACACGACATGGCGGGACACCACCGTCGCCGGACGGCTTGAGATCCGGCGCTACCGCTACCGGGTGCAGGTGCGCTCCCGGGGCGCACAAGGCCTTGTCGGAAGTTGGATCGAGACCGTTACGGGAACCTCGGTCCCGCTATGGCTCCTGCACCTGGATTCCTTGCGTTGGACGGAATCCGTCCGTACCAGCGTCGGGACGCTTGGCGAGGTGGCTGGCCGGATGGCGGTGGCTCGGGTGGTCGCGGGTGAGGACTCGGTGCGCGTGGGCCTGCGCAGTTCGTCCGACGGATTGGCTTGGGACACCATGCATCTTGCCTTGCCGCGTTGGCGCAGCGGGCAGGAGATCCGATGGGTCACCGGATTCGGAGCCGGGAGCCTGTGGGCCTTCGGACACAGCCTGCTCGGCGACGGAGTGTACTCCCTGCAAAGCCGGGATGGCTTGCGTTGGGATTCGGCACGCGTCCTTGAGGACAGTCTCTGGCCAGTGTCGGCCACCTCGACGGAATCCGTGCAGGTGGACGGGGACTCGTTGCGGGTCGTGCTCTCCGGAGGTTCTTCGCCCCGTTTGGTCTGGAGCCGGGACGGGAAGGACTGGCAAAGACAGAATCTGTCAGGCCGTTTGCTTGGCCTGTGCGATTCGGGACTTCTCACCGATGGCGGTGGACTTCACCTGCTGCAACGCCCTTGGACCGGCCAGGCGACACGGGACCTCGGCCTCTGGAACGGCTCGACGGGCATGACCCGCGCCGTCCTCTGGAATGGAGCGCCGGCAGTCCTTTCCTCGGGCCGCCTGTGGGTCCGCGAGGCCTCCGGCTGGAGCCTGCGCCAAGGTCTGAACCTGGTCCGGCTTCAAGTGGTGGCAGGGCATCTGCTGGCCCAAGACGACCAAGGACGCGTCTGGGAAGGGCGCTGATTCCTCCGGCGAGGATCCCTCAGAGCGCTCCTTGGTGTACGAAGACCTGGCTGCCGCGTTTCTCGTTGTAGGCTTCCTGCTTCTCGGTGGGGAGGTCGGCCACAGTGCCACGCACGAAACCCAGCTCCGCGAACCAGTCGCTGGTCTGGGTGGTGAGCAGGAAGAGCTTTTCCACGGCGTTCTGGCGGGCTCGGCTCATCAAGAACTGGACCAGACGGCGCCCGACCCCGCTGCGACGCGTGCCTTCAGCCACCGCCACGGCGGCGATCTCGGCGGAGTTGCCCGACCATGTGTGCAGGGCCGCGCAACCTTGCACGAAGCCATCCACGTCGTACACGACATAGTCCTCGATGCGCTCCTGCACGAAGGCGGCGTTGCGCGGCACCAGGATCCCCTTGGCCACGTAGGGCTCCATGATGCGCAGCATGTCGGCCACGTCCTCGGGGCGTGCCCGGCGGATGTTCTCGTGCTCGCTCACGTAGATCATGGTGCCCAAGCCGTCCCGGCTGAACACTTCCCGGAGCAGGGCGCCTTCCAGGTTGCCATCCACGATGTGGGCGCGGCGCACCCCGCGACGGCAGGCGTCCAGCGAACGGCGGAAGTAGTCGCGCTGCGGCTGGCGCAGGCTGTCGGGGTTCTTTTCCAGGAGCTCTTGCACTTGGGAGAGGGATAGGCGAGAGAGCATGCCGTCCTCCCGCACCTCCACCTCGGAGGGCAGCTCCAAGCCTTCCGCCGAGACGGGCTTCTCGTCGCACAGGAAGAAGAGCTTGGCGGCGCCCAGTTGGGCGGCCACTTCCATGGCAAGCTGGGTGGAGCTGATGTTGTAGGGCTTGCCGCTGTTGCTCCAGCCGATGTTGGGCAAAATGGGGATGAAATCCCGCTCCAGCAGTTCGCGCAAGGTGTCCGTCCGCAGGCCCTGCACAAGCCCGGTGTGCTGATAATCGACACCACCCAGCACGCCCACGGCACGGGCCTTCACCCAGTTGCCGATCAGGGCGTTCAGGCCCGATTCGGCAAAGGCGGTCATCAAGCGGTTGCACACGTCGAAGGCCGCGAGGTTCACCAGCGGCAGCGATTCCTCGCTGGTGATGCGCGTCTCGTCCACGATCCGGGTCTTGACCCCGTAGGCCGTGAGCACACGGTCGATCTGGCGGCGCGAACCGGGGACCACCACGATGCGCACGCCCATGCTGTGCAAAAGCGCCACGTCGCGGGCAAGCGAGGGAAAGATGGAGTCTTCAAGAAGACCGCTTTCCAGCTTGATGACGAAGGTTTCCCCGCGATAGCGCGAGATGTACCCGAGGGCTTCCCGCAGGGCCGGGACGAGATCTTGATTATTCCACACGACGGACATGCGCGAAAATTGCATCTGCGTCGGGAATATGGCACACTGTGAGTGATGACTACTTCAGAAATCTCTCGCATTTCTCCCAAAGGCCGCGTTGTGGCCATTGGCGACATCCACGGCAACGAAGCGGGCTTTCGTCAGCTTCTGCGCATGGCGGCGCTGGTCAACTCCAGCGGCGACTGGGTGGGAGGTGACACCGTCCTTGTGATGAACGGAGATATCGTGGGGCGCGGAGGCAATCCACGGCGCATCTACGGGGCGATCCGCAGGCTCGCGCGGCAGGCGCTGCAGGCTGGTGGACGCCTTGAACTGCTGCTTGGCAACCACGAAGCCTTGTCGATGCACGACATCCACAACTACACCACGCTGCAGGAATATCAAGATTTCGCGCCCAGCACGGCTTGGAGCTTCGATCAGATGCTGCGGGAAGCCTATGAAGACCTGCCGGCCCCCAATCCGTCCGACAGTCCGCTGGACCTTTCCCAGCTCCATGCCGAGCCGCTGGGCTGGATCGAGTTGCGTCGTGCGATGTCTCCGTCGGGCATGGTCGGACGTTGGCTCTGTCAGCGCAACAGCGTGTTCGTGGCAGGAAAGACCCTGTTCGTCCACGGCGGATTGCATCCGAAATGGGCGACCGCCACCTTGCCCGACCTCAACAGCTCGATTCGTGAAGAGCTCTCACGACACGGCACCTATTTCGATCTCAACCCCAAGCATGCGGCGCTTGCCGAGGACGGCCCCCACTGGTACCGCATCGGGCATCGCAAGCAGGAAGATGCCTTGCGCTTGGAATTGGACGAGGTGCTCAACACTTACAACTGCGATCGCATGGTCGTGGGTCATACGCCCACCTACCTGCACGACCCCAGGCGCACCGGCCGCGTGGTGAGCAAGGTCAACGGACGGCTCCTGTGCATCGATGTGGGCATCGGCCAAGCCTACGGCGCACGCCTTGGTGCCGTCGAATTCCTGCCCAACGGCAACGTGCGGGCCTTCTATCCCGATGGCGAGGAGATGCTGTAAGAGCCCTTACCGGACCTGCCAGCCCTTCCAGAGCAGGTAGAATCCGGCGATCAGGGCAAGGATGGAAAGCGTGCGGCGGAGGTGTGCGCCAAAATTGCCCAAAGGCATCCCCCACAGGGCATTGGTCGTCGCCCATCCCATCAGGATCCCCATCAGTTCCATGCGAACCACGCGCGAGGATTGCATGGGCACCAGCAATCCGAAGGCAAGGAACAAGGGCAGGAGATGCCTCAAGACCAAGTCGCGGCCACTTTCGAAGGACAGCTTCTGTATGACTTCATGGGTGTCGTGCAGCGCCATTCCCAACGCGATCCATGCGGATTGCGCCAAGACCAAAAGACCCAGAAGTCCAAGCAAGGCAAAATGCAGATGAAGGGTCTGCGTCCATGTGGAGATCGAAAGCCCCAGCAGTCCGGCCAAGGCCATGCCGCCCATCAGAGCCGTCGCCTGACCCGCCAAGAATGCGGTGGAGCCGGGAGCGTTGCGCTTGGGGACCCCGGCATGTTCCAATTCGGATTGAATCAACCAGCCCGGAAAGACCCAGTACAGGGACAGGCCGGTCGCCAATTGAAGCAGAGTGTCGGTCGCGGGAAGTTGCATTGATAACAATATGGAAATTACGGGGCAGGTCGCAGGCGGGCACTGAGCTCCAAGAGCTCGGAAGCCTCGAAACTGTAGTGGGTCTTGCAGAATTCGCAAGTGATGCCAAGCTGTCCATCCTGCGCCGCGGCTTCCTCAAGCTCGGCGGACCCCAAGGTGGCCAGCGAGGCCCCGGCCCGTTCACGCGAACAAGGGCAGTGATGGCGCACATCCACTTGGGTCAAGATGTCCCAGCGTCCGGGACATGCGACATTGAGCAGGTCCTTGATGGGCGTGGAGGGGTTCAAGGCATCAAGCGCAACGAGCGCCTTGCCCAGCATGTCCACGGGAGTGTCGGGGAAACCACGCAGGAGAAATGCCTCGGCACGCTTGGTTGTCGTGTCGATGTAGCAGGACATGTGGGCGGGCGACTGCTCGGACACCTCCAGGTACTCGCGCAGCGCAAGCAGCGGCGTGGACTCGACGCTTTCCACCACGCTTTGATAGATCAGGCCTTGCTGACCAAACCGGCGGATGGTGACACGGGTGCCTTGGCCATCCCATTTGCTGCCCGAAAGCATGGCGCGCGCAAAGCCTTCGGCTGTGGCGTCGCAATGCCAGGAACGGCCGGCGTGCTCGATCACCGCGGACAAGGTCTGATGGGACTTGAGGTCCTGGGCAAAAAGGAGAGTGCCCAGCACGGTCTGTCCGAAGGGCTGGATGTCGTCCGGGCCCAATCCGTGGAGGGTGCGCAGGTGGGCTTCAAGGTCCCCCGCTTCGATCAGGGAAGCTCTCAATTGGTCTGTGCCGTCAATCCAGCGAACAATGCGATCCATCAAGACAACTTAGGAAATAGCGGCCGGCTATTGCACCGTGACCACGACCTTCTGGTTTCCGGCGAGATAGACGCCACGCCTCAAGCCGCGCACGGCGTCTTCTCGCGTCACCTGACTGCGGATCTTCTGGCCATCCAGCGTGTAGACGTCGACAAATCGCGAGGCATCGTTCCGGCGCTGCGAGCGCGTCACACCGGTGGAGATCGTCGGATCGAATTTCCACCAGTCGAGATTGAAAAGGTCACCCGATCCCCCTTTGAAGACCAGGAACAAGTCGTGCACGCCGGTGGCCCCTGAAACGGTTGTGGTCAAGGACTTCCAAGTGGTCATGCTGCCCGTGCCGTTCACGGGCAAGGTTCCGATCAGCTTTCCGGTCTGTGAATCAAGGCGCAGCTCGATGGATCCGCCCGAGGCGTTGGCTCCGACGCTTGCCGTGAAGCTCTTCGCACCGGCGGAGGTGAAATCCACGGCGCGCAGCTTGATGTAGTCGTTGTTGTTGATGGAGTTGACGTGCACTCCGGACTGGTCGTTTCCTGTCGTCTTGAGTCCACTTGAGAACGCCATCGTCTCGCCTTCCTGTCGGATGTAGGGGTCCAAGCTGTCCACGGGCTTTGGGCCTGCGGTGGTCATGGAGATCTTGGGGATGGTCCCGTCGGCATTGAAGGAGAATTCCTCCACCGCGGTCGATCGCTTGTACCCGCCGCCACCGGGGAGCTTGCCGGTGTGGTAGAAGAAGTAGCCCTTGCCCTTGAATTCGACGATACCCGAGTGGTTGGTGAAGCTGCCGGTGTTGGCACCCGACATGATTTCTCCGCGGTAAGTCCAAGGGCCCGTGGGGCTGTTTGAAGTGGAATAGCCGATGGGTTCGGGCAAAGGGCCGGAGGCATATCCCATGTAGTAGAGAGAGCCGCGCTTGAAGAACCACGGACCTTCCTCGTAGAGGGTGGCGCGAGCCGCATCGTTGGAGCGCGTGCCGAATTGCGCCGTGGTCATGTTGGTCGTGTTCACGCTGCCGGAGAAGGATGTCATGTCGGCGTTGAGCTTGACCCAGTACAGCTTCGGGTTGCCCCAAAAGAGATAGGCCTGCCCGTCGGTGTCGATGAACACGGTGGGATCGATGTCGTCCCACGATTTGGTGACCAACGGTTTCCCGAGGGGATCCTTGAAGGGCCCG
Organism: Fibrobacterota bacterium; assembly: GCA_039798005.1. GTDB lineage: Bacteria > Fibrobacterota > Fibrobacteria > UBA5070 > UBA5070 > JBDKGV01. Next base: position 1,261 of record JBDKGV010000002.1, on the reverse strand, counting down.
GTGGGATGGTCGGAGACGGCCACGCCGATGGCGGGCTGCGAACCGGTGCCGATCCCCGCGGTGACGTACCAGTAGAACTTCCCGTTGCGGGGGATGCATTGTGCCGCCCAAGCCTTGCCACCCGACCAGTTGAAGGTCTTGTAGGACAATGGCGAGCCTCGATCCCGCCAGTTCACCATGTCGGTGGTGGAGTAGACTCTCCAGTCGTTCATGGTGAAGAAATTGCTCACCGTGACATCCTCGTCGTGCCCGGTGTACACGAACATGGTGTCCTTCCAGACCATCGGTGCCGGGTCTGGAGTGTAGTAGGTCTGGACGATGGGGTTGTCGGCAAACCCGATCGTCGGAACCAGCAGGAGACCAAGAATGCGCAGGGCGGACGACTTGTTCATGGTTCAAGCATAGGGTGGATTGTTCGGTGGCGATTGCGGTTCACAGGGCGCGCTTTTGGTCGATCCACAAAACGCGGATGACTCACGCCCGGCGCCCTTGCCCCGAAGTGCAACCCTGCTGCGGTCGGATCGGAGTATCTTGGCCGGATGCACGATTTTCGCTTCGAGCCACTCCACTGCGCCTCGGGTGAGCGCCACATGCGCCACGAGGAGGCGCAATTGCTTGCGATGGAGGCGGCCCTGCGCTCCGGCGAGACCGGCGAGGCGGCCCTTCCGCTTTTGCGCCTGTACACCTGGGATGTGCCCACGCTCACCTTGGGCAAGAGCCAGACGCTGGAGGTGGCGCTGGGGCCGCGTTTCGAGGCGTGGCAGACCGCACCGGGGCAGGATCCGATGGGGCCCGGAGCCATCGTGAAGCGACCGACCGGCGGGCGGGCGGTGTGGCACGAACAGGAACTCACCTATTCTGTACTGTTTCCGATTGCGCATCCGCTTTTTCGCGGCGGCGAACGCGGGCCGGAAGAGCTTTTCGGCACTTGGCTCCTGGAAGGGGCGCAGGCCGCTGGAATCGAAGGTTTGGCGCTGGAGCGCGGGAAACTTGGCCGAGATCCCCTCGGGGTTGGAGCGGCCCCCTGCTTTGCTTCCACTTCGCGACATGAGCTGACATGGCACGGCAAGAAGTGGGTCGGGTCGGCGCGACGCTTGACCGCTCATGCCCTTTTGCAGCATGGAGCCATCCGCTTGGGGCCAGCAGGTGACAAGTTGGAAGCGTGGATCACGGGCAAGGATGTGCGCGATGAGCGGCCCTGGGAAGCGTTGCCAAGTGCTGAAATGCTGGCATTTCACTTGGAAGCAACATTTCGTACCTT
>JBDKGV010000001.1:0-55515 GCA_039798005.1 Fibrobacterota bacterium | reverse complement strand
TCCGGAAGTACCAGGGGCTGGGATACCTGAAGTTCGGGACCAACGCCGCCGCGGCCGCCCGCGACACCGTGCTGGTCTCCTCTGCGGGCACCTACAAGCTGGTCACCCGGTATTCCTCCGCCGCCGGGAGCGTGTCTACGGTCGATCTCCACGTCAACGGCACGAAGGTCGCCACCCCGACCTTCGCCAAGACCGCCACCGACAGCGACTGGACAATGAACACCCAACTCGTGACGCTTGCGGCGGGCAAGAACGTGGTGATGTACAAGGCCAATGCGGCGGGCGCCAACGGCCTGATCCTCGACAACTTCGTCCTGACCGCGGACGTCTTGGTTCCTGCGAGCGCCCCGAAAGTGAAACTCACGATGCCGTTGCCGGCCGGAAACTACTCGACTGGCACCGCCGTTGTGGTGGACGTGATCGCAAGCGATGCGGATGGAAACGTGTCGCACATCGACTTCTACGATGGTGCCACTCTGATCCATTCGGAATGGAGTGCGCCATACACATGGGAATGGACCGATGCGACCGTCGGGACGCACGTGCTCAAGGCCGTCGCCACCGACAACGACGGGAATACGGCACAGGACTCGGTGACGATCACGGTCAAGAGCGGCACCGTGAGCATCGCGGCGTCCGCGAGCCGCGAGAGGGTCGTCCATCAGATCTACGACCTGCAGGGGAACCGGATCGGTGAGGTGTCGACAGAGGACGACTTGGGCCTGCAAATGGCTGTCAGCAGGATGGCCGGGCGTCCTGGCATCTACCTCGCGCGGCAGGCGACCCGGCAGGGCACGGTCACCCGCAAGGTGGAGGTGGGCCTGCGCTGATCTAAGCAATCCGCCAGGGCAGCATCTGACCGGCGCGGTACGGGACCACGCCGTCCACGAGATCGGCCACGCGCGTGCTCTCGCGCACGAACGACATGGTGCCATGGTTGTGGGGCAGGTCGTAGAATTCGGCGCCGAAGGCTGCGGTGAAGTCCTCCAGGCGGCCGAGCTTGCCGTGCTTGTCAAACAAGGTGACCAGGCATTCCATCGCGTTGGGCATGGTGTAGACGCCGGCACACCCGGAGGCGCATTCCTTGCGGTCCTTGCGGTGCGGGGCGCTGTCCGATCCGAAGAAGAACTTCCCCTCCCCGGAGAAGGCGGCATCCAGCAGGGCGTCGCGGTCCTCGGGGCGCTTGGCCAGCGGCTTGCAGAAGAGGTGCGGACGCAGGTTGCCGCCCACCACGTCATCCAAGGTGATCTCCAAGTGATGGAGCGTGATGGTGGCCGCAACGGTGGCAGGCAAGGCTCGCACGGCCTGCACGGCGGCGGCGGTGCTCACGTGCTCAAGCACGATGCGCAGGCGCGGGAAGTTGGCGGCGATCCAGCGCAGGTCCTCCAAGAAGAGCGCCTCACGGTCCAGCACGAAGCCGCCCGGCTTTTCACCATGGAGACAAAGCACGAGATTGGCGTCCTGCATGGCTTCCAAGAACGGGGTGAGTTCCGAAAGTTCACGCACGCCGTCTTCGGCATTGGTGGTGACGCCTTCGGGGTAGATCTTGCCTGCCACCGCCCCGGCGGCCTTGAGAGCTGGGAGGTCTTCCGGCTTGTGGCGCCCCAGGACCTTGAAGGCCATCAAAGGTTCGAGCGTGGTGCCTGCCGCCCGGATCTGATCGCGGTAGCGCAGGACATCTTCGCCGCTTGCCACGGGAGGCAGCAGATTGGGCATCACCAAGCAGCGGGCAAACTGCCGTGCGGTGGTGCGTACGAAGGAGGGGAGGTCATCATCCTGCCGCAGATGGACGTGGAAATCATCGGGGCGGCGTTGCTGGAATTCCTGAATCATCTCTGCAAAGGTAGGAGAACTTGGGGGAAAAGAAAAACCCTGCCGCACCGAAGTGCTGCAGGGCGAATTCAGACATCCCTCCGTGAACGGAAGGATGGTCGGATTACTTGGTGGTCTTGGTCTCGGTGGTCTTGGTTTCGACCTTCTTGATGGTGTCGACCTTGGCGGTGTCGGCCTTGATGGTGTCAACCTTCACAGTGGAGTCCACGGCGACGGTGGAATCCACGGCGGGCTTGGCTTCTTCGGCCTTGTTGCAAGCAACGAGAGCGGAGAAGGTGGCGACGAGGGCGAGGGCGAGAAGCTTGCGCATGATAGGTACTCCGGAGATCAAATTCTGAGGGAGGCGATTGCCCCCGTTTCATCCCTTGAGTGCGCGAGGGGCGTGCCAGTTGGCCAATGCGACCCCACAGGCCTTATCGGGTCATTTCGGCGTTTGGAAATACGGGTGGAAAGCCCGAGGATCGGGTGGAATGCCCACAAGACCAGAAAACAAAAAACCCTGCCTCACCGAAGTGATGCAGGGTGAATTCGAACAGCTTCCTGATGGAAGCCGTAGGATTACTTCTTGGCAGCGGTGTCCTTCTTGGCAGCTGCGGTGTCCTTCTTGGTGGTGTCAGCGGCGGGAGCAGCGGTGTCCTTCTTAGCGGTGTCCACTGCAACGGTGCTGTCCACGGCGGGCTTGGTCTCTTCGGCCTTGTTGCAAGCAACGAGAGCGGAGAAGGTGGCGACGAGGGCGAGGGCGAGAAGCTTGCGCATGGTATTTACTCCAAGAACAGTTTTGAAAGGGTTGAGGACTGAATGCCCTCAGGTTGACCAATAGAAGAGCGAAGGGCGTGCCAAAACAAAAGTTGCAGAATTCCAGCAAAATGGATGAAAATATGGTATGGTTCTGTGTTCCTAGGTCGGGCAATTTGGGCAAGTGTCGGGCAAACTGCCCGAAGCGAGGTTTCCGTGAGTGAATTTGCGGTGATGGTGCGTGAGGTGCCTTTGGAAATCGCCACGGAAAAGGGCGGTGTCCTGCAGGCTGGCTTTTTTCTGCATGACAACGGGCCACGGGGTCCGGAGCGCCTGATGGACCGCTTGAACGACAGTGAATCGTTCCTGCCTCTGCGGACCTCGGAGGGTGTCATACAGCTCTGGCGGAAATCCTCCTTTCATCGGATCGTCTGCTGGGAGCCCTTGGTCGAGCTTGAGGAATACCGGCAGGTGGGAGTCGTCAAGGCTCCATTGCGGGTGTTCTTCCCGGGAGGGGAATCGCTGGATGGGCAAGTCTACCTGCTCATGCCCTCGATCCGCAAGCGCGTGAGCGATCTGTTGAACGGCCCGGACTGCTTTTTCCTGATGGAAACCGAAAGCGGAGTCGTGATCTTGAACAAGGAGGGGATCGATGCGGTCCTTCCTTTGGATGGGGGAATGGGCTGATGGCGGTTCTCGATGCATATCTCCAGTCGCAACTGGATCACGGTGCGACGCACTTCCTGCTGGAAGGCGGAAAGCCCATCGCCTTCGTCTTCGATGGCAAGCCGCGTGCGATGACGGCGGAGAATCTCCATCCCCAGACCGTCACGGCCCTGGTCACCGAGATCGCGCCGCCTCACATGATGGACCGCTTTGCCCAAGGCGATGAAGTCGCCTTCCGGTACGAGTACGCAAACCGCAGCTTCAAGATCCGCTTGAGGCCATCCCCGAACGGGATGATGGCGATCTTCCGGCCCAACCCGATCGATGAGGCGCTCTCTGAAGTGGCGGAGGTCACGCGCATCGTCGAGGAGGAGGCGCATGTCGATCGGGCGGTGGAGCCGGCCCTGTTCCGCCTGTTCCGGCGGATGCTCGAGATCGGGGCCTCGGACATGCATCTGTCGTGCGGGGAACCTCCGATGTTTCGCGTCTCGGGCGACATGGTGCGGGGCGAGGGGCTGCCGCGTCTGGAGGACGATGGCTTGCGGGAGATCCTGCTGGAAGTGGCCCCCGAGCGCAATCGCGAGGAGTTCCTCCAGTGCGGTGACACGGATTTCGCCCTGGAGCTGCCCGGCGAAGCGCGCTTTCGCGCCAATCTGTTTCGCGATCGCAACGGCGCCGGTGCCGTGTTTCGCGTCATTCCCCACAAGATTCTTTCGGTGGAGGAGCTTGGCCTTCCCGATGAGGTGCGGCGCCTGTGCTTCCTGACCAAGGGGCTGGTGCTGGTGACCGGGCCCACGGGTTCGGGCAAGTCCACGACCCTTGCCGCCTTGGTGGACCATGTGAACACCGAGCGCAACGACCACATCATCACGATCGAGGATCCGATCGAGTTCGTGCACCCCAACAAGTCCTGCCTGATCAACCAGCGGGAAGTGAAGCTGCACACCAAGTCGTTCCAGAGCGCCTTGCGCGCGGCGCTGCGCGAAGATCCCGACATCCTGCTGGTGGGTGAGATGCGCGACCTTGAGACCATCTCCATCGCCATCGAGACGGCCGAGACCGGTCACTTGGTGTTCGGCACGCTTCACACGTCCACGGCTCCCTCCACGGTGGATCGCCTGATCGATGTGTTCCCCTCCGATCGCCAGGAGCAGATCCGGACCATGCTTTCCGAGTCGCTCAAGGGAGTGATCGCCCAGACGCTTTGCCGCAAGATCGGAGGCGGACGCATCGCGGCCTACGAGATCCTGATCGGAACGCCGGCGGTCTCGGCCCTGATCCGGGAAGGCAAGACCTTCCAGATCCCCAGCATGATGCAGACGGGCAAGAAGTTCGGCATGTGCACCCTCAACGACTCGCTGACCGACCTTGTGCGCAAGAAGCTGGTGGAGCCCAAGGAGGCCTACATCAAGGCGGTGGACAAGGGTGGGTTGCTTGGGCTCTTCAAGAGCAACGGCCTGGACACCTCCTTCCTGTCCGAAGTAGGCGGAGGGACGTAGCCGGAGTCGTTGATCCGTCTTCAACGGCAACTCGAAGCATGATCCTGCAAGGCGTGAGCGTGAGGCCGTACTCTTTCCTCTGAAATCAGATCCTTGGGCAATCGCCCGGGCTTGGACTTCAGGAGGAACTCATGCGTTTGTTGACCGGACTTTTCTTGGGCTTGGGAGCCTTCTCGACGGCTCAGGCCGCCACCATGATCGTCGCGGCGAACGGTAGCGATGCCGCCGCCGGAACCGTGGCCGCACCGCTTTCCTTGGGCGCTGCCCTGAAAAAGGTCGCCGCAGGGGACACCATCCTGATGCGAGGCGGCGTGTACGCATTCTCGGCTCAGATCACCATCGACAGCCTGAATGCGGGGGCTCCCGGCAAGCGCAAATGCCTGTTCGCCTACGCCGGGGAACGCCCGGTGCTGGACTTCTCCAGCCAGCCTTACGGCAAGACCTCCGACGTGTCGAACCCGCGCGGGTTGCAGGTCGATGGCAACTATTGGCACATCAAGGGCCTTGAAGTCATGGGTTCGGCCGACAACGGCATCTACGTGTCGGGGAACGACAATATCGTCGAGTCCTGCTGGCTTCACCGCAACCGCGACACCGGCTTGCAGCTGGGGCGGCGCAATTCCACGCTTGCCGAAATCGCCCTTTGGCCCTCGCGCAACCTCATCCTCAACTGCGAGGCATGGGACAACTTCGACACCCTTCCCAACGCGGGCGAGAACGCCGACGGGTTCGCCGTCAAGCTCACCACGGGCGTGGGCAACGTGTTCCGCGGCTGCATCGCCCACCACAACATCGACGACGGCTGGGACCTGTTCACCAAGGTCGAGACCGGCGCGATCGGGCCCGTGACGATCGACCAGTGCGTCGCCCACCACAACGGCACGCTCACCACGGGTTTCGTGAATCCCAAGGGGGACAAGAACGGCTTCAAGCTGGGCGGCACGGACATCGCCAACCAGCACTTCGTCTCGCGCAGCGTCGCCTACGGGAACGGCAAGAACGGCTTCACCTGGAACTCGAATCCGGGCGCCATCCAGATGGTGAACAATCTCGCGTTCGACAATTCGCTTTCCGATGGCAACTACAAGTTCGGCCAGTCCAGCGCCCCTTCGGCGGCAGTGTTCTACAACAACGTCAGCGCATGGTCGGCAGGCGTGGGCTACACCGACAAGCGCGACGGCGTGACGGACGTGGACAGCTCCAACTGCCTCTGGGACAAGTCCAAGACCCCCAAGTCGCGCTGCGGTCGCGGGCGCCTGGTTGATATGACGGATTTTGTCAGCAATCTCGCTCAGTACAGTGAAGGTCTCCTGAAGCCGCGCCGTCTGGCCGACTCCACGGTCGACCTGTCGGTCTTCGGCTTGAGCATGACAAGCGAACTTGCGAACGCCGGGACGGTCCCGCCCGATGCGGCGCATCCGGGCATTGCGATCACCTATGTGGGGCTGCCCGACCTTGGAGCCTACGAGCGCCCGGGCGTCGTGGGCCTGCGCCCGGCTGGCACGCTTTCCCGGTTGAACCTGCGGATGGATGGGCGCACCTTGCAGGCGCAACTTCCCCGGGCGGGTCTGCTGGAGCTTGAGATCCTGGATGCTCAAGGACGCGTGGTCGCCACGCCCGCTCAGGAATGGGGTGCCGATCGGGTGAGCTTTGCGCTGCCGCCCCTGCGCTCCGGCATGTGGCTGGTGCGCGGGCGCTTCAACGGCGAGAGCTTTGCCAAGGCCCTTGCCGTCCCCTGATCCTTAGAACTTGCGGCGCATCCGGGCGGGGAGGATCCCCATCATGTCGCGGTACTTCGCGACGGTGCGCCGCGCGACATCCAAGCCGTTCTTCTTGAGCTCGTCCACGATCTTCTGATCGGAGAGGGGGGCCTCCGGGTCCTCGGCTTGGATCATCTTCTGGATGGCGTCGCGCGCCTCCACCGAACTGATCTCGGTGCCGTCTTCTTGAGTCACCGAGGCGCTGAAGAAGCTCTTGAGCTCGAAGACGCCGTGAGGGGTCTGCACGTACTTCTCATTCGTGACGCGGCTCACGGTGGAGATGTGCATCTTCACCTTGTCGGCGATGATCTGCAGCACCAGCGGGCGCAGATGACCGGGGCCTTCTTCGAAGAACTCGGGCTGGCTGTCGATGATGGCATACATCACGCGCAGCATCGTGCCCTTGCGCTGCTCGATCGAGCGCACCAGCCACGAGGCGGAGTTGAGCTTCTCGCGCACGTACTTCTTCTCGTCGGCACTGGCGCGGCTGCCGCGGCGGATCATCTCCTGATAGCTGCGCGAGACGCGCAAGGAGGGAACGGTCCGGTCGTTGATGATCACGATCCACGTGCCGTCGGGAGCCTTCTCCACGATCAGGTCGGGAATCACCGACGGAGGCGGCTGGCTGGAGAGCTGGCGACCCGGGCGCGGCTCGAGCTGGCCGATCTCCTTGATGGCGGCCTGGATCTCCTCGGGAGTGGAATCAAGGCGCCGGGCAATGGTGGGGATCTTGAGCTTTTGCAGGAGGCCGAAGCATTCGGCCACGATGCGCCATGCCAAGGTGTCGCGATGGCCGCCACGCAGCAGTTGGATCTGAAGCGATTCGCGCAGGTCGCGGGCTCCGATGCCGGGCGGATCGAGGTGCTGGAGCACGTTGAGTGCTTCTTCCCAGGTGGCCTCATCCAATTCCGGGAACTTCTTCACGGCCTCTTCGCGAGTGGCTTCCAGGAAGCCGTTCTCGTTGAGTCCGCCCACGAGGTATTCAAGCAGAGGGCGCAAGGTCTGGTCGAAGCGCTTTTCCTTGAGCTGCCCCAAGAGGAACTCCTCCATGCTGGCCTGATGCACCGGCGTGGCTTCCCACGACTCCTCCTCGCCGCCGCGTTCCTCGTTGAAGTTCGTGCCGGTCTCGAAGCCGTCGTCGAAGTAGGTCTCCCAGTCGATCTCCTGCCGGGCCTCCTCCTGCACGGCCGCAGGAGTCTCCTCGAAGTCGTCCGGAGCCTTGACCTCCCATTCGTTGTCCTCGGTGGACCGGTCGTCGGAGTTGCGCTCCTCGTAGGGCTCAGGGCCGTCGTCCAGTTCCAGACAGGGGTTCTGCTCCATCTCCTGCTTGACGAGCATTTCCAGCTCGAGAGAGGAGACTTGCAGCAACTTGAGCGATTGGATCATCTGCGGAGTGAGCTTCTGCTCCATCCGCATGTCCATATTCAGGGAGAATCCCAGATTCACGATTGATCCTTGAGGAGGCGTTGTGCCAGTTCGGGATAGAAGCGAAACACGTCGAACCGTTCCGCGACATTCCAGCGTACGAGAAAGGCGCCGGCGGAGGCTTCCAAGGTGCGGGGCCAAGGTTCTTCGCGGAAATACGGCAGCGGGTCGAGAAATCCGTCGGCATCCGGGAGGATCTCCTCGCTGATGCCATCGGGATGGATGCGGCGCACATGGCCGGCCACGCATTGCCAAAGGGTCTCGGAAGGCTCGCCCGCCGTGGTCAGGGTCTCGTCGCGGTCCAGCAACATGCGCTCCACCGGAGGCTCCAGCCGCAAGGAAAGCTCCTTGAGGCGGTGGTTGGTGTCTCGCAGCTTTTCGACGAGCTTGAGATTGAGGGTGCGGGCGATCTCGGGGAATTCCTTGTAGATGTCCTCGAAGACGGTCGCCTCGATGCGGACCACGGTGCTGCCGCCACTGGAACGGATGGTCGCGGTGCGCACACCCACGACATGGGCCATCTCGCCAAAGGGAAGCAGCTGACCCGATGCCGCGGAGTTGGTGAGAAGCTTCAGGATGCGGGCAGGGATGCCGGGGCCGGCGGTCTGCTCGACGACAAGGGACCCTTCCTCCAAGAAGAAGAGCGCGGATTCAGCCGCACCTTCCTTGAGGATCTCCTCTCCATCCAGGTACTGCAGGCGCACCACTGCTTGGGCATAGCGGGCCGAAAGGCGCGCAAGCAAGGGATGGTCCGGGACCGGATTGGGATGAACGAAGGCCATGACTTTAAACTATACCACGTCCCGGCGGTGGCGCACCCAGAAATACCGCCAGATCGTCACGAATCGACGAAAAGACCTCGTTTGGACCCAAGGATCCGTCCAGAACCTTCACGCGAGCCGGAAATCGTCGCGCGCGCTCGAGATACCCTTCGCGGACGCGGGCCCGAAAGCTCTCCGCCTCGGCTTCAAAACGGTCGGCGGTTTCGCCCCGCACCTCGCGTCGGGCGCGCGAGACCTCGGGTGGTACATCCAGAAGCCAGGTCCGGGCCGGTTGCCATTCGCCCACGACCCAGGTTTCCAAGGCATCCAAGTAGCCTTCGGGAAGGCGGCGCCCGTAGCCTTGGTAGGCGAAGGTGGAATCGCAGAAGCGATCGAGGATCACCACATGCCCTGCCTTGAGGGCGGGAACGATGCGTTCCTCCAGCAACTGGGCGCGGGCGGCGTTGAACAGGAGGAGCTCCGCCGAGGTTCCGATCCGGATCTCGCTGCGGGAGAGCAGGACCTCGCGCAACTTCTCGCCCAAGGCGGTGCCGCCGGGTTCGCGAAGAAGTTCCACGGTGAAGCCCTCCTCGCGCAAGGAGTCTGCCAAGCGCGCGGCTTGGGTGCTCTTGCCCGAGCCGTCGACCCCTTCAAGGGACAGGAAAATGCCTTGCGGCCCGAGTTGGAGGTCGTATTCCATGGAAGGGGGGAAAGGTATCAATTTGCGGACTGCACGAGTCTGTGCGTTGTGGGCTCATCCTCTCCTGCCCATCAGTGTTTTCAGATGCAGATCTATTTATGCGCGTTGTTCTGGGCCTTCCCGGCCCAGACCCGGGCCAAAGGGCCTGCGGTGGCCCTTTGGAAACCACCGCCAGGGGTTCCACCCCTTGGAACCCAGCAAAAGGATCGCTGGCAGTGGACCGCAGCGGTCAGGAGAGCTTACGAAACCCGCTAGCGAAGGCGATGCGCCTTCGACGCGGGACCCACGGGCCGAAGTGGGAAGTCGCAACGAGCAACTGCATTACGTTACAAACGAGGGCGAAGCCCGAGATCTTGGCATTCCCCGGAATTGGGGTCCCCGTGTGCGATCCTGATCGCGCGGGGTGCATTGTGACCGGTTGAGTCGCAAGGTTGCTGATCGAAGTGGTGGCAAGACTCGCGAAGTGGCTGCGGAAATCCGTGGGTCCAGCCGGCGGAACGGCTGGCGGTGGTTTCCAAAGGGATGGCGGCATCCCTTTGGCCCTGGTCTGGACCGGGAGGGTCCAGAGCAATAGGCACGAAGTGCAAAAAATCGAATGCCGCGATAGGAGTGCTCTGCTGGCGACCAGGCCGCTATACTCGGATATATATTCAGGCGCAGTGACACGGAGGCGAGTGAGGCCCTGAGCTTTGCGCTTCATCCGGCAACCATGAAGGTCGAGTTTATGAAATTTCCCCTTTTCGCTCTGCTTGTCTCGCTAGTCCTGATCTCATGCGACGACACGGAGACGCCTCATTCGGCCGTTCAGTCCCAAACCACCAACAGCGCTTATCTCCATCCTGTATTGCACTTGTCTGATGGAGATGTGCTCCCAGCGACAGACTCCATTCACATTCATTTTTCCACCATGTCTCCGGATTCTGTCCGGTTCGACAGCACCCTTTCGGTGACTCGGTTTGATTCACTCAGGCTTGCCTTGCCTCAAGGAAATGCATTCCACCTGACCTTGGATGGAATCAAAATCCGGAACAATGGCAGCACGAGCAGGATCTGGACCGGGACCTTGGACGGTTCCTCGCGGAACAGTGCCGTTCCTCTCATCGCAAGTATCCGCGTTCTGCTTTTGCCACAGGATACATCAGGTCCTAAGATCTTCGCTTTGACGCGCGATACCTCTCTTGGGTTCGATGACTCCACCTTCCAGATCGATTGGATCGTGGTTGACGACTCGCTTGCGCGGGTGGACGTGAATGGCCAGGTGAGCGCCAACGTCGATGGGCGCTATGTCCATCGTGGCACGATCGCTTCAGGGGAAACGATCCTGGCAGTCCTTTGCGCCTCCGACAAGGCCGGCAACAGTTCGTCGGATACGGTCAGGATTTCACGTCAAACGGCGCCCATCTTGCCAACGACCCTGACTCCGACGTTTTCCTTGAACGATGGAAATTTTCCGGATTTCAAGACCCTTGAAATCCATGGGAAGACTCCCGGTTCAACGATTCACTATGCCTTGGACGGTTCCGATCCCTCCTGCCAGGACCGCCTCTATTCTGGCGCTCTCAACATCGATTCCTCCGTTCAGGTCAAGGCCATCGGCTGCGCTCCCGGATACCTGCCTAGCCAGATCAATTCTCTCCAAATCGGATTTGCCGCAACAGCGGCGATATTTTCCACTCGCAGCGGTCTCTACACCTCTTCGCAGGACCTGAGCCTGTCGACCTCCACTCCCGGAGGTTCGATCCACTACGCAAACGACGGCATGGATCCTACCTGCACAAGCCTTCGCTACGTCACGCCCTTGAAGGTCGATTCAAGCCAAAAGATCAAAGCCATCGTTTGCCGTGACGGTTGGGCACCAAGCGCCATCGACTCCGGTCATTTCACCTTGGCGCTTCCCGCTCTGAGCTTCAGCCCCGACTCCGGCATCTACGATGGAGCCGTCTTGGTAAGCGTGACCAACACGGTTCCGGGAAGCTCGATCCTTTACACCACAGACTCCACCATTCCGACCAACCCTCCAAGTGGAACCACGCAGGTCTATACAGGGCCGATCGGCTTGGGCCGAAGCGCAATGATTCGGGCTATGGCCGTCCGGCAGGGCTGGATTTCTTCTCCTCTATCCAGTCGTTCCTACATCCCCCTTGGGGACACGATCCCTCTCGCTGATTTCGAGTCCGGCAAAGCTGTCACCCTCTGGGGAAAGCCGTTCCAACCCTTTGGTTGCGCCACTGGCACGAACGCCACCGGAACCCCGGGATGCAGCATCACCAAGGGCCACTTCCAGCTACCGACACCGACCCGGATCGGGGATCCCGCCTTCCTGGGCACGCACGTCGCCCGCATGGACTTCGACCTCCATGCCTCGAGCATGGCAGGCTTGGCTGATCCTTTCAACGGCCCCGGCTACGCGGGCATCTATGCACTCGTGCCGGGGAGCTTCATGAGCAAGGCCATCCGCATGAACTTCTGGGCTCGTTTCGAGCCCGCTCCCGGCAACACGGCCACCAGCGTCCCCATGATGTTTGAATACGCCCATTCCAACCTGGACAACACGAATGCGGGATACCTCGATGCATTCCAGCGCGTGATCGTTCCACTGGACACCGTCTGGAGGCAGTATTCCTATACTCTCTCCGCCTTCTGGTATCCCGTGGAGGCCATCCTCAAGATCGCCGACTCGACCAACTTCAGCCCCAAAACCCCGAGCTGGGTCCAGGTCGACAGCTACGGGAACGGGAGATCGAGCTCCATGAACGCCCTTGGCTTGAGCAAATGGTGGGGATCAATCTCTCATTCCAACAGCGATATCACTTGGCGGCATAACGTCAACCGAGATGCCGCCTTCGCCAAGTCAAGCATCAACAAGTTCCGCTGGTCCGTCCTGCAACCGTCCTCTGAGCCGCTTGCCCAGGAGATGAATCCTGTCGCTGGCCTCTCCAGCTCCTTCCGAGGCGCCCTGCTGCTGGACAGGATTCAGATCGAACGAGCCCCCTTCTAATCCAGCCTAGCTGTACCGCGCCAGCCGGACGGAGGGTGCCGTAGGCAGTGCGCAGCACTGAGCGCGACTGCGCGAGCCCGGAGGAGGGCGGCCCCGCGTTGCACGCATTGTGGAGGAAAGCGGGGGAGGCGCCCTACTTCTTCACGGCGTAGATCTTGTCGAACAGGCCGCCGTCCTCGAAGTGCTTCTTCTGGAGTTCCTGCCAGTCCTTGCCCAGTTCCGTGAGGCGCACGAGCTGGAGGTTCGGGAACTGCGCGGCGTGGCGGCGGGCCACGGCGGTGTCCAGGGCGCGGAAGCCGTAGCGGGCGGCGATCTCCTGGGCAGCCGGGGTGTAGAGGTATTCAACATAGGCCTTGGAGACCGCCTCGGTATGGCGCCGCTTCACGACCTTGTCCACCACGGCCACGGGAGGTTCGGCCAGGATCGAGATGGACGGATAGATGATCTCGAACTTGTCGCGACCCAGCTTCTCGCGGGCCATGATCGCCTCGTTCTCCCAGGTGATGAGCGCATCGCCCATCGCCCGCTGCACGAAGGTCATGGTGGCGCCGCGCGCGCCCGCATCCAAGATGGGGACATGGGCGTACAAGTTCTTCACAAACGCCGTGGCGCTGGCCTCATTGCCGCCCGGCTGCCGGATCGCCCATGCCCACGCGGCCAAGTGGTTCCAGCGGGCCCCGCCGGAGGTCTTGGGGTTGGGGGTGATCACCGCAACGTCGGGTTTGACAAGATCTGACCAATCCCGGATGTGCTTGGGATTCCCCTTGCGCACCAGGAAGACGATGGTGCTCTGGAACGGCGTGGAGCGGTTGGGCAGGCGGTTCTGCCAATTCGCATCCAGGAGCTTTCCCTTGGTCGCGATGGCGTCGATGTCATAGCCCAAGGCAAGCGTCACCACGTCGGCGGGGATGCCATCGATCACCGAGCGCGCTTGCTTCCCCGAGCCGCCATGCGACTGCAGGATCTTCACGGTCTCGCCGGTCTTGGCCTTCCACTGGGCGGCGAAGCCTTTCCCGATATCTTGGTAGAGCCTGCGAGTCGGGTCGAAGGAAAGGTTGAGGATCTCGACGATGCGTGCTTGGGAGAGGGTGGCGGACACGAGGACCAGCGCGAGGAGTCGGCGAAGGCCGCCTCCCGTCCATCCTTCGAGAGCCTCAGGACGAACGGGGTCGTTCATGTACGGCATCAGATCGTCACTTCTTCGCCGGTGCGGAACACGCGCAGTTGCTGGAGGGTCACGAAGACCTTGTCGCCGGCGGCCAGACCCAGGTTGCGGTAGCGATCGCGGGTCAGCTCGGCCTCAAGGAACTCCTCGGTGTCCTGACGGCGCAGTTCCAGGCGCACCTTCGAGCCCAACGAGTAGGAGTGCAGGAGGGTGGCCGGAATCGAGGCGTCCGAGGTGGCGAAGCGCTCCACGTCCAGCTCGTGTGGACGCACGAAGGCGGTGGCTCCCTCGGCGGGCAGACCAGCCTCCGGGGAGGTCGGCAGGTGCAGGAACGAACCGTCCGAGACGCGGCCGTGGAACAGGTTCACATCGCCCAGGAACTGGTAGACGTCGGCCGAGACGGGATGGTCGTAGACCTCGTCGGGGGTGCCGCTCTGCGCGACCTTGCCTTTCATCATCACCACCACGCGGTCGGCCAGCTCCAGCGCCTCCTCCTGGTCGTGGGTCACGAAGATCGAGGTCATCTTGAGCTCCTCGTGGAGCTGGCGCAGCCAGCGGCGCAGTTCCTTGCGCACCTTGGTGTCGAGCGCGCCGAAGGGCTCGTCCAGCAGCAGGAAGGTGGGCTTGGGCGCCAAGGCACGGGCCAGGGCCACGCGCTGACGCTGGCCGCCCGAAAGTTCGTCGGGGTAGCGATCAGCGATCCAATCGAGCTGGATGAGTTTGAGAAGTTCGTCGACCGATGCCTTGATCGCCTCGTCGGAGGGGCGTTCCTTGCGAGGCTTCACGCGCAGCCCGAAGGCGATGTTTTCCGCAACGGTCATGTGCCGGAAAAGCGCGTAGTGCTGGAACACGAAGCCCACGCCGCGGTCTTGCGGCTTCTGGAGGGTCGCGTCCTGGCCGCCGAAGAGGATCTTGCCGGAGTCCGGCACCTCGAGCCCCGCGATGCTGCGCAGGAGCGTGGTCTTGCCGCCGCCCGAAGGGCCCAGCAGCGCAACCAGTTCGCCATCGGGGATCTCAAGCGACACATCGTCCAGCGCCTTGAAAGCGCCAAAGGTCTTGTTCACCGACTGGATGGAAATGCTCATGGATCTTGCTCCGTGGCTGGATCTATCAATTAAACCTATATGCAATATATGAATTGAATTGCAAAAGGCAAGGGCGCCTGCCGCTGCGCGGCACCGGGCTGCTGATCACGGCCGTTACGCCGTCGCGGATCGCACTTTGGTCATTGGGTCCTGCGTCGAAGGCGCCTCGCCTTCGCTAGCGGGTTTCGTAAGATCTCCTGGCCGCTGCCGCTCACTGCCTGCGATCCTTTTGCTGGGTTCCAAGGGGTGTAACCCCTGGTCGTGGTTTCCAAAGGGGCACGAAAGCCCCTTTGGCCGGGTCTGGGCCGGAGGTCCAGAACAACGGCAGAACGTAGTTCAATCCCATGACAGCCGCACGCCGTGCAAAAGTCATGTGGAGCTACATTCAGCCGCTATGCCAAGGCTCGTCCATCTCAGTTACGATTCCCCCTGGAACCCTTGGCTTGCCGGGGGAGGCGCCCTGCGCGACTGGGAGATGGCCAAGCGTTTCACGGCGCCTTGGGAGGTTGAGCTCTGGAGCGGGGCATTCCCCGAGTGTGACGGCAAAGGGCAGGATGCGCCCAAGACGCGGTGGCTTGGTTGGCGCAAGGCCAATCGCTGGATCTCCCGATTCGGATATTCGGCGCAGGCGCAGCGCGCGCTGACCGCCTTGGATCGCCGCGATACGGTGGTGTCCGGATCGCCTTCGATCTTCGCACCGGTGCCAGCCTTGCTTGCCCACCAGGAAACCACGCTTCTGGTGGTGCACCACATCGTCGGGCTGTCGAATTCGTGGCGCAAATACGGTCCGCTCGGGCTGGTCGCGGACTGGCACGAACGACAGATCCTGTCCAAAGGGCGCAACTACGTCACGGTCAACCATGCCGTGGCGGCCCGCATCCGCGAGGTCAACCCCGATGCGCGGGTGGAATTCATCCCCAACGGGATCGAGGAGAGCCTGCTTTCCGTCGAACCGATGCTTGCCGACTGTCCGACCGTGGTTTTCGTGGGGCGACTGGACATCGCCATGAAAGGGTTGGATCGGCTGTTCGCCGCCTTTGCCACGGTTCATCGGGAATTGCCGACGGCTCGACTGGTCCTGGCCGGTCGCGGAAGCCCCGAGACGATCACCGAGATCCGGGCGCGCCTGCAATCGCTTCCGGCCGGGAGTACGGAGCTGCACACCAACGTTTCGGATGCGCAAAAAGCCGCGTTGCTTGCGCGGGGCTGGGTCTTCTGTTCGCCAAGCCGCTTCGAGGGTTGGTGTATCGCGGGTGTCGAGGCGCAAGCCACAGGGCTGCCGGTGGTGGCCACCACGGCGGATGGATTTCTGGATTCGGTGTGCGACGGAAAGACCGGAATCCTGGTGAAGAACAGGGAGGAAAGCGCCGCCGCCGACACCGCCCAAGCCCTCTTGGGACTGCTGCGCGACGAGTCGCGTCGCAAGGAGATGTCCCTTGCCGCCCGTCTTTGGGCCGGGAACTTCAAGTGGAATGCCCTGGCGCGCCGTCAGCAGGACTTTTGCGAGTCGCTCCTTCGTTCCTGATCCAGTGATCAGGGATCACATGAGCCTTGGGCGGACTGGACCTGCGAGAGTTAGATTCTCGGGCATGAAACGCGCCATGATCGTGCTGCCCCTTCTCCTGTCCATCGGTTGCGCACAGATCAATTATGGTCTTGAGGGCACCAATGACCCCGTCAAGCTGGATCTCTCCGATTCCGCCTTGCAGGTGCAGGTGAATTCCCTGTCCTCCGAGATCGCCGCCTTGCGCGGACTGGCCTTCAAGCAGCCGGTGAAGGCCTCCTTCGTGAACCGCGCTCATCTGCCGGCCTTGATCGATTCGATCGAGGCGGCCACGAATCCAGGCGAAGCGGGGCCGGACGACTTGACGTTCGGGCAACTGGCCTATGGGCTTGGCTACACCGCAAGCCCGGCCAGCTACGACAGCGCGGAAAATTCCTTCAGCGGCTCGGCGATCGTCGGGTTCTACGTCCCGGGCACCAATCATCTCTGGATCGTGAGCGAGGCCAGCAGCCAGGATCAAAGGTCCACCATGGCCCATGAGCTGGTCCACGCACTCCAGGATCAGAACTTCGATCTGGCCAAGGACCGGAGCACGAGCCTCGATGGAATGTATGCCCACAACATGGTGGTGGAAGGCGATGCGGAGTACACGCAGATGCTTTACGACCGCCGGAATCCTTCGCTTTCCCTGATCGATGCCGACAACGACTTCCAGAACATGACGGAACTGGCTGACCTCCTCGATCAATCGACTTACGGGAAACTCCCGCTGGTCAACACCTTGCCCGGTTTCCTGCCCTACTATTGGGGGCCGAAGTTCGTGCATGAGGTGCGCCGCGCCAAGGGGTGGGCAGGCGTGGACCTGCTCCATGAGACGCCTCCCGCGACGACCCACCATGTGCTTTATCCGGCGCAGGGGATCGGTCATGCCCCGTACCGCACTTGGGACACCACCCGCACATGGAGTGCGATGAATCGCCTCGAAGGCTGGGCCAACATGGGTTTCGACCAGATGGGCGAATTGATGCTCAATACCCTCTTGATGTCGATGAACCGCAAGGTCATGGGCAATTCCGGCAGCGCCGTGGAAGGTTGGAATGGCGATCAGGTCTGGCTGTGGCGCAAGGACAGCCAGCGCTACGCCGCCGCCGCCATCATCGATTGGCAGAGCCGATCCCAAGCCGCCGGCTTCAAGCAGTACTGGGACATGCGCGTCTCCGGCCTGGGCAACCGCATCAGCCGCAGCGACACGACGGGGACGAGGGTGCTTCTGGCGTGGGGGCATCTCACCGCCCCGGAGATGGATTCGCTCTGGAAGGATCTCAAGGACACCACTTCGAGCCGACTGGTCGCTGGCCGCGTGGCTCCTGTCAAGCTTTGGCCCAAGCGGCCTGCTCATCCTTGGGGACCGCGTCCACCGCGATTTTGAGCTTGTCCCCTTTGGAAGCCTTGTGAAAATGGCTATCTAAAGATTCATGCTGCCGAGTCCTGTCGGCATTGTTCCTTACCAAATTGGAGTCCTTCATGCGCTCATCCGTTCGCCTTGCTCTTGTTGTCTCGTTTGCATCCGCTTCCGTCTTCGCCCTGGGATTGCCCAAGGCTTCCGCCACGGCTCCGGCCGTGACGGTCACCGCACCGACCGTGACCGCTCCGAAGGTCGATTCGACCGTCTCGGCTCCCAGCGTCAAGGACATGAAGTCTGCCGCCGGCGACAGCATCAAGGCCGCCAAGGCCGGTGCCAAGAACGTCGCCGCCAAGGCCGAGGCCAAGGCCGAAGCCAAGGTTGACGCCGCCGTGAAGGCCGAAGTCGCCAAGGACAGCGCCGCCTTGAAGGCCGTTGCCGACACCACCGCCAAGAAGATCAACAAGGCCGGTGCCGCCACCGACAAGAAGATCGACGCCGGCGCCGCCAAGCTGAAGACCCCCAAGCTGTAATCTTCCTGCGGCCATCCAAGGTCGCTTGAGGAAAAGGAAAAGCCATCCCGCAAAGGATGGCTTTTTCGTTTTGGGGAACCGGAATCATGACGGATTCCGTCGTAAGACAGAATCCGTCAAATGATCCCTTATCCGATCTCGACCAGCGCCTCGCGGCTCTTGACGACCTGGCCGACCGCCACGTAGACCTTCTTGACCGTGCCGGCGCGCGAGGCGCGCAGGGGGTTGAGCATCTTCATGGCTTCCAGGGTCACGAGCGTCTGGCCGTACACGACCGTGTCGCCTTCCTTCACGAACACCTCGGCGATGAGCCCGGGGATGGGCGCCACCAAGGCGTTCTCCTGACCGGGGATCACGTCGGTCTGACGCGGCTTCCACACCGGCACCGGCGCATGGGCGCGGGCCGGTGCCTCTGCGGCGGGAGCCGAGACGGCCGGAACGGCGGAGCTGGCGGCGGCCAAGGCGGTCGGGGTCGAAACATCCTCCGCCCACACCTCGAAACGCTCGCCTTCCACGATCGCCACGATCGGATTCACGTCCAGGTCACCGACCTCGACATCGTAGTCCTGATTGTCCACGCGGACCTTGATCTTCACTTAGCGTCCTCTCTGCTTGAGTTGACGGGTGCGCATCACGGCCTGCCAGGGCGTCATGCCATTGTCGTTCTCGGGTTTGGCGGCCAGCACCTCGGGCGGATAGGCCTTGCGGTGGGCCATGGCGGTCGCCACGGCGGCCACGGCCACACGGCGGCGGCGCGTGCGCACCACCTCGTGGAATCCGGGCGCGTACTTGTCGAGCGTCCCGTGAAGGGTCTTGGTCAGACCCCGCAGGACGATCTTCGGATTGATGTAGTCGAAGAAGCTCATGTCAGACCGGCATGTTCCCGTGCTTGCGCGGCGGGTTCGGCGACGACTTGTCGCGCAGGGCGCGCAGCGACTGGATCACCTTGGAGCGCGTCTCGCGCGGCTCGATGATGTCGTCGATGTAGCCGGCCGATGCCGCGAAGTACGGGTTGTTGAAGCGGGCGCGGTAGTCGTCGGCCAGACGCTTGGCTTCTGCCACCTTGTCCACGGCTGCGTCGATCTGCTTCTTGTACAGGATGTTGACGGCGCCTTCGGCACCCATCACGGCGATCTCCGCGCCCGGCCAGGCGTAGGTCACGTCGGTACCCAAGTACTTGGAGCTCATCACCACGTAGGCGCCGCCGTAGGCCTTGCGCGTCACGATGGAGATCTTGGGCACCGAGGCCTCGGCGTAGGCGTAGAGCACCTTGGCGCCGTGGCGGATGATGCCGCGATGCTCCTGATCCACACCCGGAAGGAATCCCGGGCTGTCGATGAGCGTGAGGATGGGGATGTTGAAGCAGTCGCAGGTGCGCACGAAGCGACAGATCTTGTCCGCTGCGTCGATGTCCACCACGCCGGCCATCACCGAGGGCTCCTGGCCCACGATGCCGATGGACTGTCCGCCCATGCGGGCGAAGCCCACCACGGCGTTGCAGGCCCAAGTCGGCTGGATCTCAAGGAACGATCCCTTGTCGACGATGATGTCAATCACATCATGCATCTGGTAGGGGATCTTGGAGTTGATGGGGACGATGCTGTTGAGCTCGTCGTCCATGCGGTCCGGATCGTCGCCGATGTCGATCTGCGGGGGGTTGTCCACGTTGTTGGACGGGAAGTAGGCAAGCACCTTCTTGCACATCTCCAGCGCTTCGAGGTCGGAGTCGACCGCCAGTTGCGCCGTACCGGAGATGTTCATGTGGGTGTCGCAGCCGCCCAAGGTCTCGGCGTCCACGTTCTCACCGGTGACGGTGCGAATGACGTCCGGGCCGGTGAGGAACATGTAGGAGTGGCCGCGCACCATGATGATCACGTCGGTGATCGCGGGGCTGTAGGCCGCACCGCCGGCGCACGGGCCGAGCATCACGGAGATCTGGGGCACCACGCCGGAGTAGCGCGCGTTGCGACGGAAGATCTCGGCGTAGCCGCCCAAGGACTTGACGCCCTCCTGGATGCGCGCGCCGCCCGAATCGATCAGTCCGATGATGGGGGCGCCGTTGCGCAGGGCCAGGTCCATGAGACGGCAGATCTTGCGGCTCTGCATGTCGCTCATGGTGCCGCCGTAGACGGTGAAGTCCTGGCAGTACACGTAGACGGGGCGGCCTTGGACATTGCCGTAGCCGGTGACCACGCCGTCGGAAGGAATCTTCTCCTTGGACATGCCCAGCTCGTCACCCTGCTGGGTGAGGTAGGGCTCGAGCTCGTGGAACGTGCCGGCGTCGATGAAGGCGTCGATGCGCTCGCGAGCGGTCAGCTTGCCCTTGGCGTGCTGCGCGTCGATGCGCGCTTGGCCGCCTCCCAGGCGAACTTTTTCGCGCATGGCGCGCAGTTCAAGGACTCTCGGATCTTCCTGACTCATTCAGGCTCCTTCCAGACATGGTGGGTGGAGCTTCCAGACGGTGGCGATGGGCACTGCCCCCGGTCTTCCCAAAAAACGAACCGGTTCCGAAGCAGGAAGAAGGTAATTCAGATCGTCAATTCTGAAAATCCGTTTTTGCGGTTCTTCGCGACTTCCGTGGTCCTGATTCATTTTTGGGCGCCTCCCGCCTCGCTTGCAAGCCGGGCCGGGCTGCCTGCCAAGCCTCCGCTGCCCGCAATGGAAATGCCCCTTCATGTGGAGACGCCCCATCGGGGCATCCGGATCAGGGCATCGGGGGGCTTGGGCCTGTCGGCCGGCATCCCTGGCGCATACAAGAAAGGCCGCCCATTCCGGAGCGGCCTCGATCTCATCGCGATCTGATCGTCAGCGGATCAGTTCTTCACGCAGCGTAAGGACATGCCAGCGGTTTTCCCCACCACTCCCCCTCCGGATTCAAGTGAACTCCACGAGGAGCGTAGCGCGATACGGTAGACGCCATTGTCAGAGTATTCTGAAGCTCCCCACAGTAACGCCATATCTCCTTGATAGCCGCCAGAAAAGCCGCCAGCCAGAAGATTGAAGCCTGAGCTGTTGTTTCCGTTGACTTGCCAACCACTGGTCGACTTGAGGGCTGCAGCATCGAAACCTGTTGCACTGTTAAGGGTGTACCATTCAGAATTGACGGGGACATGCCAGCCCGTTGGGCAAATGCCCTTTGAGGGTGGGGTGGGATTCAATCTCGTCGTGTTGTAAGTGGAGGCAACACCCATCACTTCTGCCCAAGTGTACAAGCGTCCATAGGCGGCGCAATTCGCCGCATCCCCACCATAGCAGGTCCCGCTCCCAGCATAGTTCAGATTCTCAGCCATCCAAGTTTGGGTTCCGATCACGACGGTCTTGTAGACCTTGCCATCGCGGGAGTCATACACGAAGTTCCCGCTCGCAACTGCTGCCAGTTGTGCCTGCAACGCAGTGACCTGTGCCTGAAGTGCCGTCACATTGGCAGTCGGGCCAGCAGGTCCCACATCGCCCTTGGCACCCTGAGGGCCAACGGGTCCAGCAACACCCGGCACACCGGCAGGTCCTTGGGGTCCGGTTGCACCGATATCACCCTTCGGACCTTGGGGACCAGCGGGTCCAGCAACACCCGGTACACCGGCGGGTCCTTGAGCGCCAATAGCACCGACCGCTCCATCCTTACCTGCAGTACCAGTTGCACCGGCAATGCCTTGAGGGCCAGTCGCACCAACAGCACCCTTTGCGCCTTGCGGTCCGATTGCACCGACAGCACCATCCTTACCAGCGGGTCCAGTCAGACCGATGGGTCCTTGGGCGCCCGTCGCACCAACAGCACCGTCCTTGCCAGCGGCACCGGTCAGGCCGATATCACCCTTGGGTCCTTGGGGACCGACGGCACCGTCCTTGCCAGCGGCACCGGTCAGACCGATATCACCCTTGGGTCCTTGGGGACCGACGGCACCGTCCTTGCCAGCGGCACCGGTCAGACCGATCTCGCCCTTGGGTCCTTGAGCACCGACAGCTCCGTCCTTACCGGCCGCACCAGTTGCACCGATGGGTCCTTGCGGTCCAACGGGGCCAATTGCACCATCTTGACCAGCTGCACCGGTTGCGCCGATTGACCCTTGAGGACCGACGGGTCCAATTGCACCGTCTTGACCGGCGGCACCGGTTGCACCGACAGGTCCTTGGGGACCGATAGCACCGACGGCACCGTCCTTACCGGCGGGTCCAGTTGCGCCAACATCACCCTTGGGTCCTTGAGGACCGACTGAGCCATCTTGACCGGCGGCACCGGTTGCACCGACAGGTCCTTGGGGTCCGATGGGGCCAACGGCGCCGTCCTTGCCGGATTCCGCCAGCAATTGCCAGATTCCGTCGTTCAAGACATAGGTCGAGCCGGTGTTGCGGTCGCGGACCACATCGCCAACCTTGTAGGAGGCGATGTCAGGCAGTTGGTCGGTCAGGCCTTTCCAGACCAGGGCAGGGGCGGAAGGCTCCTTGCCGGGCTGGCCCACGGGCACGTAGGTGTCCACCGTCCACTGGCCGTTGGTCGAGACGAAGGACCAGTCGTCCTGCTCGTTGAAGATGTGCTGCCAGCTCTGCTCGTGCAGACCCCACTGGAGGATGACGCTCTGCCCGGCGGCCAACTGACCACGCAGGAAGCCCAAGCGCACCCGCACATTGGCCTGCCGCACGCCCTCTTTCTGAGCCGGAATGTTCGAGATCTCAGCAGTCACATCGCTGCAGGAGCCTGCCGAGTTGTACCAGCAGTCGGCCACCAGTGCGGTCGGGGCGGCATCGTCGTTGATCAGGTAGTCCAGCGTCGTCTTGGCCAGATCGACGGTTTCGCTTCCTTGATTCTCGATCTTGAGATAAGGGCGGATCAAATTGCTGTTGCTGCTGCCGGTCGCCGACTGGTGGGAAACCACCAATTGCGCCTGCGGTACCGTGGCGGCAAGCAAACCTGCAGCCACGGCGGAACGCGTGACAAGACTCATGAGTCTGACCTCTTCGGAGTTGGATGAACGATGGAACGCAGGAGTCCTGCGGGCGGTTGGAGAACGGGCGTAAATGTCACATCACGGACAAATTCTGTCTAATAATTTGTCACGTTTGGAGAAAAAAGTCGTGCATTGCCCAGCGCCAGGGGGCCTTCTCGGCGCGCCAGCCGGACGCAGGGCCACCGAACCGGTGGGTGCGCAGCACCGAGCCGGACCCGGCGAGCCCGGAGGAGGGCGGCCACGGTCTTTGCCGGGGCGGCGCCCAAAACCGCATTTTCAGGCCGCAATCGCACTGTCGCATCATTTGGCGGGTGGTTGTCGTAGTCACATTGCGGGTTCGGGTTGACATTGGAGTCATGCCCGACCTACCGTGCAAGCCAGAGATGACGCTTGACCCTCAGAAGATCCGCAACTTGCGCGAAGAGCGTTCCTGGACCCAGGAGCATCTGGCCACCGTGGCCGGATTGAGCTTGCGTACGGTGCAGCGCATCGAGCGGGAGGGGAACGGTTCCAGCGATTCCCGCCTGTCCTTGGCCGCCGCCTTTGGGGTGGACTTGAGCGAGATTTCGGAGACTCCGACCGAGCCTGAAACCGCCCGTGCGGTGCCATCGGTCCCCGAGGAGCCCCGCGAGCCGTTCGACCTGTTCCTTCCCCGCGATCCGCGTCGGGAGTTCCTCCAGCATCTGTGGTTCTACTTGGCCGGGGCGGTGTTCTTCCTTGGCGGAGACCTTTGGCAGAACCACGCCGTGACTTGGGCACAGTGGCCTTTGCTTGGCTGGGGGACTGGACTTGCCTTGCATGGACGCCATGCCTGGGCGCAATCCCGCCCCAAAACGGCCGAGACCGGAGTGGACAAGGTTCGGCGTCGCGCCTTCCAGGAGCACATCTTCGCTTGGCTTGGGATGAGCATCGTCTTCGTGGTCGCTGACCTGTGGCAGCACGGCCGGTTGACCTGGGCCTTCTATCCAATGCTGGGTTGGGGCGCCGGGCTCTTTGCCTTCCGCCGCAATCTCGCCCCCGCTTCCCGCACCGAATAACCGCAAAGCCTATTCCCGCCCATGCGTATTCCCGCTTCCATCCGAAGCCTGGGGGGTGTCTTGTGCATCCTTTTGGCCCAAATTGCGTGTGCCCAAGACCTTCCGCAGGACGCTTCGGTCGATTCCCTCGTGCCTGATCCGAGCCTTGCCCTCTCCCCCGAGGAGGCGCAGGCGCTGGGAATGGATGGCCAAAGCGCCCAATCCTCCGTGGATTCGATCCGGCCTGTGCTTGAGATCGCCGTGCGCGGAGTCGACCCCCAAGTGGCCCGGTTCGTGGAGCATCTCCTTCCCGTCCATCGGGGAGAGAAGCTGTCGAGGGCGGAGCTGGAGGCGCTGCTCCTGTCCTTCAACGAACGCATGGCCGGGCGCACCGATTTCTTCGAAGCCTGCGTCGCCATGGTCCAGCCATGGCAGGAGGGGTTCCGGATTCTGGTGGAGGCGCGATCGCGCACGTTTGGAAGCTACGGCGGAGGGAACGCCTTCGGATACTTCGGCCATCACAACTGCACCGGGGTCGGCGACCAGTGGGGCCTTTGGGCAGGGGTCAACCGGATCGGCGGGCATCGCGATCTGGCGTTGCGACCCGGGCTGTTCGTCGGCGGGCTCCTGCAATATCAGACCCCGATGGAGTCCTCGGCCCCGGATCATGGTTTGCAACATTTTCGCTCTGCGATCACGCTTCGACAAATTCTGTCACCGGTTCACGCTTGGGACCTGGAGGCCGGAGTCTGGGCGGTGCGCGACTCCGAAGGGAAGCTGCCCGGAAAGGCTCAGCTCTCCCTGTACGCCAGGCCCGCCTGGGAAATCGACGGGTCATGGGCCAAGGAGCGTCTGGGTCTTGGTGGCGTCATTCGTGCGGAACTGATGGTTGGACAGAATCTGTCCAAGGATCCGGCTTTCGCGACGGCAGGCCTGCACAGCGTCTGGCGCACCGCGGCTTGGGGAAGAGCCTCCGCCTTGATGGTGGGCGATGCGGGGATGGTCGTCGATCGTCCCGGATTCCTGCCCGGCATGTCCGGAGGCTTCGGCGTCTGGCAGGCCCAATCCGTCGACCCGGCTCTGGAGCGCAGCGCGACCATATCCATGCAGCCGCGATTTTCGCTGTGGCGGCGTGACCTGTGGTTCACGGGCTTGGATGCCGGGATCCACGGCCTGTTGGAGGCGTACGCCGCAAAGGGCGAAATGGTGCACCGGGGCCTGGTCCATGGTGCAGGCCTTCACTTCACGTTTCGAGCGCCGGTCGGCGTCGATTTCCTGATCACCTCCGCATGGTCGGCGGGACGTTTTCTTGGCGTTCGTCTGGTGACCGAGCGGGATTTCTGAACACTCAAGGAGAGAACTGATGCTTCACTTGATCATGCTGTTGGGGTTGCTGCAGTCCGCCCCGTCGTCGAAGGAAGTGGTGGAACGCTGCGGCTCCCTGTCGCACTCTGAACTGGAAGGACAGCTCAAGCGTTCAAACGAAGGGGAACGGGGAATCATCCATCTGTTCCTGGCGGCAGGGGACAGCACCGGAGGTCCGTCCTTGGATAGTGCATGGACGGTGCTGGATTCCCTGCAGCGTGCGAAGCCGAGCGCGTTGCATGCGGCACTCCTGGGGACGGCGGATGCCTTGCAGGCGCGACGGACCCGGGGGGATGTGATCGTGGCCACGCGCTGGGTCGGCAAGGCCATCGAGCATCTCGATGCCGCCGTGGCCGCGGATTCCATGGACCTTGCCGTGCGGATCTTCCGCATCAACAGCCTGGTGGAGGTCCCGGAGATCTTCCATGTCGACAAGCGATTGCGCCGGGACGAAGCCTTCCTGCGTGCCCGGTTCCCGAAACTCGCCCAAGCCGATGCAGGAACGCTTCTTGCCTTGGCCGCCTTGAATTACCGCTTCGGGAATCTGGGTGAGGCCACCGCGCTTTGGAAGCTGGTGGCCGGTCGCAAGATCGCTTCGGTCACGCAGCGCGCCCAGGCGCGCCGACGTCTGGAGTCGATCCGTGGCTGAGCCGCTGGTGGAGTTGAAAGCCGTGTCCCGCCGGTACGGCGAGTCCGGCGGTGCGATGTTTGCAGCACTTGAAGACATCGATCTGACCATGGCCAGCGGGGAGATCCGCTGCGTCGTTGGGCCGTCCGGGAGCGGCAAGACCACGCTCTTGCAGATCCTGGGGCTGCTCGATTCCCCGACCTCCGGAACGTACCGGTTTCTGGGACACGATACGGCCACCTTGAGCGAGTCCGACCGGACCCGGCTTCGGGCGCAAGGGATCTCCTTCATGTTCCAGGAAAACTGGCTGATCCCATGGCTCTCAAGCCTTGAGAACGTGCTGGCCCCGCAGGTCCACATCGGACCGGTCACGTCGGACCATCGTCTCCAGGCGATGGAATTGTTGGAGCGGCTGGGGCTTGGCGATCACGCGCACAAGCGGGTCACCAAGCTTTCCGGAGGGCAGCGACAGCGCGTGTGCATGGCGCGGGCCCTGCTCAAGAAGCCGCGTCTGATCATCGCCGACGAGCCATCGGCCAGCCTCGACAGTCACACGGCGGCGGAGATCCTCGACCTGTTCCTGGACATCCGGGAACGGGAAGGCTGCGGCATCCTGATCGCCACCCACGACCCGGCGCTCATGGAACCGCTGGGGTCTGCCTTGATTCACCTTCGCGACGGAAGGATCATTTCATGAGATCCCATCACCTCATCATTCCGTTGATTTTGACAATTTTTGTCCTTGGCGCCTGTGCCAAGGGCGGGGACCCGCTTCTGGAGCTGGAACGGGCGTGCGGCGACGGACGCGATTCCAGCGCCTGCCTGCAAGTGGGCAAGGCCTGGCTTTCGGGAGAGGAACCAACCCTCCCCGTGGCCCTTGAACGAAAGGCGCGGCTCGAGAAATTCCTTGCGCGTTGGAACACCGATGCGTTCCTGGCGGTCCACGCCGGTTGGCTCACCCGCACCGGGGGAGCATACTCCAAGGCGGGCGATGTGATCAAGGCGGTCGAGTCCGTGGATGCCGGGCTTGCGGAATTTGAGGCGGGGCATCTGAGCTATCCGGGCAGTACCTGGTTGCGGCTGACGCACGCGCTCACGCTTTCGCATCTGCCTCCGGTCTTCCGGAAGGACGCGGCGGCGCGCGATTCGCTTTCGGTCTTGGTTGCCAGTGGCGTCCTTTCGGCCCGTGAACGGACTCTGGTCGATTCGGCTTTGTCCCGGTTGTCGTCGGGGAAGGACTGACCATGCTTCCTTCCGGCATCTCGTTGTTCCTGCATCTTTTTTCGGCGCTTGCGCTCCTGTGGCTGGTGGGCATGGCCTGGCGTCGCCCTGCCATGGTCCGTCTTGCGGCCATCGGGCTGGTCAGGCGTCTTGGCTTCACGGCCATCCTGTTCCTGACCATCCAGGTGTGCGTGCTTTCCCTGCTTGCCATGGGCGGGTATTTCCAGCACAGCTTCTGGGGACTTTCCGAGAGCACCATCCGCAGCCAGACCGGCCACTTCCAGATCATGAAGAACGGGTATGAAACCCATGCCCGCAAGGATCCGTGGGGCTGGAAGCTGCGCGACCCGAACGCGATCCGTGATCTGTTCCAAGCCGATTCCTTCCTGAATGCGAAGGTTGAGGTCGTGGCTCCCGAGCTCTCCTTCACGGGGATCCTGTCCAACGGAAATGTCAGCCGGACCTTCCTCGGGCGGGCGGTCGATCCGGTCGCCGATCGCAAGCTGTCGGCCTTCGGCGAGCAGGTCACCCAAGGCGAACGCTTCCGGGACGGGGATGGTGCGACGGCTCTGACGGGTCTTGGCTTGGCGCAGGCCATGGACGCCAAGCCGCGATCGGGCTTGACGCTTTTGACCACCACACCGCGCGGCAACATGGCATCGAGCGATCTGGAGGTGAAAGGAATCACGGAATCCTTCAGTCGCGACTACGACGACGTGGCCCTCAAGATCCCGTTGGGCACGGCGTGGGACATGCTCGGGGACACCCTGTGCGACAAGGTGCTGGTGCTCCTGCACGACAGCCACGACCTCGATACGGTCCTGTCGCGCACCCGCAGCTTGGCCAAATCGGAAGGACTGGACTTGGAGTTTCGCCGTTGGGAGGAACTGGCCACGTACTACCAATCGGTGCGCAGTCTGTACACCGGCATCTTCCGCTTCTTCGCAGGCATCCTGCTGGGCTTCGTGTTCGTGTTCATCACCAGCATCCTGGAGATCGCCATCCTGCAGCGGCGTCAGGAAATCAGCCTGCTGCGGGCCTTCGGTGCGCCGCCCGCGGCCTTGGTGCAGCGCTTCATGACGGAATCCGTCCTGTTGGGAATCGTCGGGACCGTGCTTGCCACCGTGGTCGCCTTGGGCGTGATCGGTCTCTTCAATCTGCACGGACTGGAGGCGGCACCTCCCCCCGGATCCAGTCGAGGGTACGTCATCCGCCTGCGGGTGATCGAGGAGCCGTTCCTGATCCTGCAGGTCGGTGAATTCGTGCTGACTGCCGTCGTGCTCTCCTCGCTGCTTCCCTGTCTGCGCGGATGCCGCCGTACCCTGATCGAAAGCCTGCGCAATGGGTGAGTTCCGGATGTGTTTGACAATTTCTGTCGTCCTTCTCCTTTTCGTCGCCGCACCGGCGCAGGTCGCATGGACCCAGGAACGGCTGGACAGCCTGCTTTCCTGCGTGGATCGCTTCCGTGGCCTCGAAGGCGACCACCAGAGCGACCTGGAGATCGAGACGTGGGAAGGCGGGAAGCCTGGCGAGTCGAGCAAGTACCGGTTGAAGGTGCATCCGTCCCCGTCGGCGCGGGCGGTGCTCTTGCGTGTTCTTTCGCCCGATGTGGAGAAGGGGAACCTGATCCTCTCCAGTGGGCCGGACATGTGGATCCTGACCCGAAGAACCTCGCGGCCGGTGCCGGTCTCGGTGCAGCAGCGCCTGCTTGGGGACGCTTCGATCGGGGATGTTCTCAATGTGGAATTGCGCGGCCGCTATCGCGGGAACGTGACGGAGGTCGGACAATTTTTGTCACTGGACCTTGAAGCCAGCCGTCCCGATGCCCTCCATGAGCGGATCCAGCTGCGTGTGCGCGCCGGGTCGGCAAGGCCGGTGGAGGCCCGCTTTCTGACGCGCTCGGGGAAGTTGCTGAAGAGCCTGCGGTACAAGGGGTTCGTGCGCACCGGTGGGAAGGAGCTGGCCTCGGAACTTGAGATCCTGGATGCGGTGAACGTGAAGCGGCAGACGCGCGTGCGGTTCTCGCATTTCGTTCCCGGAAAATTTCCGGTCGGGACCTTCGACAAGGACAATCTCCGCGATCTCCAGACCCGGGATTGACGGATGCTTGCTTGCGCGTTGTCGGCTCATCTCGCTCTGGTCGCAAGCATGGGCATGTCACTGGAGGATGTGACGGATTCTGTCATTTCATCCGATTGGAGCGATTCATCCACCACGATCGTGGAAGACGCGCCCATTGCGCCACGCTGGAACTTCGAGGCGCAGGGAAGCCTGTGGGCGGGGGGCGGAGCCTTGAAGGGAAATTCCGCATCCTTCGTCAGGGCGGTGTTGGGGAGCGATCCGACCTCGTCGCGACTGCAAGCGTGGAGTGAAATGCGGATCTCCGGGAACCGCGCCTTTGCGGGTGACAATGGACGTTGGGTCCTGCAGGCGCATGCCGCCCCGCTAGTGGGTGGGGAAGGGGTGGATTCCGCATCGAAGAGGACTCGGTCCCTGTTCGTGCTGCGGGAAGGTTGGCTGCGGATGGGCTGGGAGGGTGACCGGCGCATTGCGCTTTGGAGCGGATCGATGCGGATCGAGCCGGGGGCAGGGTTGTCGGCGCATCCGTCACGGGTCTCGCCTCTGGTTGCAAGGCAATCGCAAGGCGCCGACGAGTCGCAGGAGCGCAACCCGACCGGTATCGGGGTGGAAGGAACTTGGGCGGAGGGCGTGCGGACCGCGGTGCAGGTGTTCCCGACGCTCTCCCCGGTCACCGGATGGGACGGGATCCTTTCGGAGCAGCGGCGATGCGTGCGTCTGGAGCAGACGTTTGATTTGCCGGGAGGACACGATCTGCGTCTGGAAGCCGGAACAGGACAATTTCTGTCCTTGGGTGGGAGCTGGGAATGGAGCCGAAGCGGGTGGTTCCTTTCCAGCGAGGTCGCGATGCGTGACGACGGGGAGTTCCCGCGCTTGGATCGCGACCCGGCAGGGCAATGGGAGCTTGTCGCACCTAATGGAGATTTTCGTCCTGAGCTTGCGGTGCAGATCCAGCGCGATCTCCCGACTGCAGGCCTGGGGCTGACGCGACTTTCCTTGGAATGGGTGGAGTCAGGCGGCGGCATGTCCGTGCGCCAAAGTCGCGAAATGGCGCAGGCGATCGATGATCTGTCGTCCATTCCGATGCCGAGCAGGCTTGGTGGCAGGGCTCGACAGATCCTTGGTGAATTCGCCCGGACTTCCCCGTGGATCGATGGCTATGCTCACCGCCTGCTGGTGCGATGGGGGAGCGTGGAATCCTTGAACTGGGGAGGTGGCATCAACACCCTGTGGATCGGTCCGACGGAAGGCGTGCTTGTGCAAGCCGACCTCCACCGGTCACTTGGGCGTCGTGTGACCTTGGAGAGCGCCATCACCGCGCTGGCTTGGGCGCGGCCGGGATCGCTTGTCGGGCATCTGCCCGACAAGGTCCAGGCACGGGCGGGTGTGCATTGGAGTTGGTAGCTCAGGGGCACGCGAAGATGCGCCAGCCGGACGGAAGGCCGCGCAGCGGGTGCGCCGCAATGGCATCGATCAGGATACAGGATGCGGCGCACCGACCGGAGGGTAGCCTGCAGGAGGGCGAAGGCGCCCAAAATCAGCCTCTGCGCAGGACCAGGATGGGCACTTCGGACCGTGCGAACAAGCGAAGCGGAGGACCCCAGAAACCGGCACCGCGGCTGGTGAAGACGGGGACGTCGCCGACCGTGGCAAAGCCCGCGTTCATGGGTTGTTGCAGGCGCACCAGATAGTGGAACGGCCAGATCTGGCCGCCGTGGGTGTGGCCGGAAAGCTGGAGCGAGATGCTTTGGCCTTGCACGAGGAAGGCGCTGCGCGGCTGGTGGGCAAGCAGGATGCGCGGGCCTTCGGGGGCACCGGCGAAGGTCTTGCGGGCATCGATGAGGTCGGTGGGGATGTGGTTGGCCTGGTTGTGGTCGGGGATACCTCCGATGACCAGCTTCTCGCCGCCGCGTTCGATCACGGTGTGGGAATTGTTCAGCAGGGTGAATCCCAGCCGCTGCATTTCCATGCTCCATTCGCCAAGTCCCGAGTAGGCCTCGTGGTTGCCGGTCACGAACAGGCGCGGGGCCTCCAGATGCGCAAAGGGTTCGATCGAAGGGCCAAGCGCCGCCACGGGGCCATCGGCGATGTCCCCGGTGTGCACCACGAGGTCGGGATGGGCGGCATTGACGCTGGCCACCAGGTTCAGGCTCCAGGCGCGACGCAGCAGGACGGAGAGGTGGGTGTCGGTGATGTGAGCCAGACGGTACCCTTCGAAGCTGCGGGGCAGGTTCGGGACGCGGACCTCGACCTCATGGACTTCCGGGGAGCGCATGGCCTGGACCATGGCCCATACACCCGCCAAGGCTCCGGCCCCGAGCAGGAATTGCGAGATCCGCAGCGAGGTGTTCGGCTGGATGGGGAAGGACAATTTCTGTCCAACCCAAAACGTCAAGGAGATGAGGTCGCCGGCAAGGCATGCGATGAGCAGAAGCAGGACCATGCCCATCCAGCTGTAACCGACCCAGACCACGGCGCGCACGGGCAGGGCGCCGCTTCCGGTGCGCGCAAGGAACAGGGCGCCCAGCATCGCCACGGCAAGGCCGGCAAGGATCGGGAAGGCGGCGGATCGGGGCAGGACTTGGAGGGAGACCAGACGCGCACCGATGTACATGTGCACGGCGGTGAAGACGCAAAGCACCAGGGCGAGGGACATGATGATCCGCATGGGGCGCTTCACCCGATGGCTCGGGACTTGCCGAGCTTGCGCAGATGGGTGAATTCCTTGGGGGTCACCGGGCACACCGAAAGGCGGCCTTGGCGGACCAGGGCCATCTCGGAAAGCGCCGGGTCGGCCTTGATCTGCGCCAAGGTCACCGGGGTCTCGAAGACTTCGAGCGGACTCACCTTGACCGCGGACCAATCGCCGTCCTCTGCGGTTTCGTCAGGGAAGTGCTCCTCGACCACTTGGCAGATGCCCACGATCTCCTTGCCGGAGATGCTGTGGTAGAAGAGGCATCTGTCACCCTTCTTCATGGCACGCAGGTTGTTGCGGGCTTGGTAGTTCCGGACACCGTCCCAGGTGCCGACACCTTCGCGACAGAGATCGGTCCAGGCATAGGTTTCCGGTTCGGACTTCATGAGCCAATGTTGCATAGCCCAGCAACCTACATGGAAAATCGGCTCTTGGGGTGCAAGTGCATGAGGGAAACCGGATGCGGGCGCGGGCGTTCCCATGGTATCGTTGCAGGAAGGAAACCTTGTCGATGGGGAGTTGGGCATGGACATTGTGAAGGGAATGCTTGCCTTGGTGCTGGTGGGAGCCGTGCTGGCCGAGGCTGAGGTGATCATCGCGGTGAACGCGGATTCGGGGCGCAAGGCGATTTCGCCGTGGCTCTACGGTCGCAACAACAGCCTGTCCGACAAGGTGGTCGAACCGGTGCCGGATTCCATGCTTGCCCTTTACCGGGAGGCGGGCCTTCGGATGCTGCGCGAGAACGGTGGCAACAACGCGACCAAGTACAATTGGCGCAAGAAGCTCACGAGCCATCCCGACTGGTACAACAACGTCTACGCCCACAACTGGACCTATGCCGCCCAGACCCTGCAGAGCGAACTCCCGGGAACCCAAGGACTTTTCGCCTTCCAATTGCTGGGGAAGGTCGCGGCCAACACCTCGAACAATTTCAAGGACGGCGCCTACAACGGATCGGCTTGGTGGAGCGGCGTGAACCAGAATCTGGTCGGGGGTGGCACGGTGAACGCGGCAGGCGGCAACAAGGCGACGACGAACGGCGATCCTTCCAAGTACCTGATGGACTGGCCGGCCGATTCGACGGTGGGAATCCTGGACGGCTGGTTCGGGACGGGAGGGGCCGGTCTGGATGCCTCGCGTTTCCAGTATTGGAGCATGGACAACGAACCGGACATCTGGAATGGCACCCATGACGACGTGGTGACCGACACCATGCCGTTCGAGGACTACTTCCAGAGGTACCTGGCCGTGGCCAAGGCCGCCCGCGCCAAGTCGCCAACGATCAAGCTGGTGGGGCCGGTGCTGACCAACGAATGGCAGTGGTGGACTTGGAACAATATCCTGATCCAGGATGGCGCGAGCAAGCGCACTCCCATGGAGATGTTCCTCAAGCGCATTGGACAGGAGGAAAAGGCCTCCGGGATGAAGCTCCTGGATGTGTTCGATGTCCACTTGTATCCCGGGTATGAGACCACCGCTGACATTCCCAATCTGCTCCAGTTGCACCGGATGTTCTGGGACACGACCTACGCTTGGCCCAGCTCCAACGGCATCCACATGATTGATGGCAAGTGGAAAACCGCCGTGCCCAATTTCCTCTACGGCCGTGTGGCGAAGTGGATGGTCACGCATCTGGGTGACGAACGCCCGGTGGCCCTGACCGAATTCGGAGCCATGAAGGCGGGAGGTGACGTGAATGTGCGCAACGCCTTTTACGCATCGCTGATCGGTACGTTCGCCGATCATGGCGCTGAGATCCTGACGGCTTGGGAGTGGTATGACGGCTGGTGGGAAGTGCTCCATCTCTGGAGCCGCAATGCCCGCACCACCCGCGTGTCCTCTGCTTCAAGTCAGGACAGTTTGGTATCCGCCTACTCGAGCATCAGCGATGCCGGCGATTCGATGACGGTGATCCTGGTCAATCGCGATCCGTCCGCCGCACAGGTTGCTACGGTGAATTTGTCAGGATTTGTCGCGCAGGGCGAGGCCGCGACGCTGCAGCTTTCCGGCCTGTCCGGGGAGACCTTCGTCTCGCATGTGCAGAACGCCTTGCAGCCGGGATCCGTTGCCGTCTCCGGAAACGCGATGACGCTATCCCTTCCCAAGCTTTCGATCACGGCCATCCGTCTTGCCGGCAAGGGGAATCCCGTGACCGGCGTGGCTCCGCGACGGGACCCGGTCGGGGCATTGACGCTGCGCGCGGGCGCCCTGTCCAATCCTTCCGGGGCGCGGGTCGATCTGCTTGACTTGAAAGGGTGTCTGGTGCGTTCCGGCGAAGGGCGGATCGACTTGCGTGGCGTCGCCTCTGGACTCCATCTCGGGCGCAGCCAAGGTCAGATCCTGAGGGTGATGGTGCCTTGAAGGATTCTCGGACTCTTGTGCTACATTGGAAGGGCTGTGGCCAATGGAGCCATTCCCTTCCTTTCAAATTCCTGGAGTCGTTGACCATGCGTCGTCTTCTTGCCGT
Organism: Fibrobacterota bacterium; assembly: GCA_039798005.1. GTDB lineage: Bacteria > Fibrobacterota > Fibrobacteria > UBA5070 > UBA5070 > JBDKGV01. The sequence goes on along the minus strand of JBDKGV010000001.1, from coordinate 21,035 downwards.
CTCGCTTTGCGTGGGACTTCTCTCCCTGTCCTCCTGTTTTGATGGTGATGGATCCGCGACCTCGGATTCGGACGGAGGCGTTGCCAACGGGGCCTGGGACTCCACTTGGACCCTTCCCATCGCGCGCCTGAGTGGAAACGAGATCGTGAATTCCTACCCGCAGCGAATTCGCGGCTATTGCAGCAACATGGGAACCAGCACGGAGTTCCTGTTCGATACGTCCAAGGCCAAGCTCGATACCGTCCACTATGCCCTGTCCGGAAACCTCCTGCTGGTCGGAGGGGACACGAGTTCGGTCGGCAGTTCCGGCAAGGCCTTGCGTTGGGCGATCTACGAACGGGTCTCGGGCAGTGCAGGCTCGATCCTGGGCACTTGGAACTACACCTTCCGTGACAGTCTCAAGCCCTTGAACATCCCGGAAAGCGACACGACGCTGGCCAGAAAACGGGCCGAGGGTGCCAAGTATGCGGCCGCCAATCGCGCGGCAGGGAAGCGGAACCAGATTCACTTCACCACCACCGCCATCGAATTGCGGGTCGTGGACGGCAACTGGGCCATGCTTCAGGTGGCGGATTGGAACGATTACGACGCGAAGCAATACAATGTGACGGCAGCGATGGTCGATGCCAACACGGTCACCTTCACCGCAGAGGGGGAGACGGTGACCAAGACGCGGCTGAACCGGAACGATGTGCGCTACACCAGCACGAATCCTGCCCATCCAACCTATGTGGACTACTACCGGCCTTCCAACCTCTCGCAGTGCCCGGAGAAGGAATGGTTCTGGAGTTTCCTTTCGAGCCATTTCAAGAGCACCGTGGCGGGGCGTGCGATCCAAGGTTCGCAACCTGTCCAGAGGGATTTTTGGCATTGATGGCGGGATAGCTTCGCACGACAAAGGCCATCCGGCAAGGATGGTCTTTTCGTTTGCGGCAGGGATGCCGGCTGTGCCCAAGACCCCGCAGTCTCGATGGGCGTCGAGCCCGACTGCGGAGGCTTGGCAGGCAGCCCGACCGCGCGGCGGCGCGGGCCGCCCCGATCCCATGGCATGGAATTGACTTGCGGTCAATTCTTTCAACTCCTGCCCGGCACCGGGAACGATCGATCGGCAGTACTCTGTAGGGATGAAGTTTCGTACCTTCGCCCTGCTTTCCTCTCTCCTTCCGCTTGCCGCCGCCGCTGCGCCGATTCCCGGGGTGGCAAGCCATTGGTTGGCCAACACCAGCGGCACCTCGGAGGGGCACATCGCCAATTTCCTCACCGACATGGTGGTGTACTATCCGGCACAGGGCAGCAACGCCTCGGGGCCGCTTGCGATCACGGCGTCCTTCTGGGACGAGGGAAACTGCGGGTATTGCGGCTACAAGGACGGGGCCTCGATCGGGAAGGCCGAATGGTGGCGGGACACCATCCATTCCGACCGCGCTTGGTACGGCGGGAAGAAATGTACGATCGGGAACCTGTGGGGACGGGCCTTCCTCTTTCGCAACAGCGCACCGCCGAAGGGGGACTCCGCGCCCTACGTGGCATGCACCGGGCACGATACGCTGCGTTCCGTGACCGATCCGACGGCCTTGGCCTTCGATCGGTCGGGGAACCTGCTGGTGGCCGACAATGGCCCCGACCAGAATGTGAAGATCTTCGCGATGGATGCCCCCAAGCCCCGCCTGCTGCGGACCTTCGGCGATTCGGGAGGGGTCTTCGCCGGACCTGTGTCGGGACGGGCGGGCACGCGGCGCTTCTGGGGGATCCGGGGGCTTGGGGTGGATTCGACAGGAAATGTCTATGTGGGCAACACGGGAATCCCGATGCAGACCATGGGCGGCACCGATATCCGGGTCTTCTCGGGGAAGGACTCCTCGCTCCTGTGGCAGGTGCAAGGTTTGTCGTTCGTCAACTCGGCCGATGCCGACCCCGCAAGCGACGCCAAGTCGGTGTTCCTCAATGCCAAACGCTTCGAGATGGACTGGAGCCAGGCGCCCGGCAGGAGCTGGAAGCTTGCGGCCACCACCCTCGATCCGTTCCGCTACCCTTCGGATCCTCGCATCGTGCAGCCGATGGAGTCGGTGTTCCTGCGCCGGATCCAAGGCAAGCTCTTTCAGTTTTCCACGAGCATGACCGGGGATTTTCTGGCGATCCACCGGTTCGTGGAAGGAAGCGAGATCGCGGTGCCTGCCGGGTTCATCTGCCTCCGCGACGCGAAGGTCGCTTGGATGGCCGACAGCGCTCCGGCCTTCGAACGCAACGAAGCCAACAAGCGTGTGCGCTGGGCTTGGATGGATCGCAACGGGGACGGCATCCCTCAGAAGTCGGAGTATGCGCTGTACGACAACTTCAACATCTACTCCCAGTCGCTGGAAGTGGGCGAGGACGGCGCCCTCTGGACCGGGGGCCAAGGGGATTGGTCGGTGCAGTTCCAGGGCGGTGGCCTTGTGGGCTACGGGTTGGACAGTCTCGACAAGTGGGGTGTCCCGCACTGGAACCTCTCCAAGCCCAACCATGTGGATGTCCCGTTCCCGGCCGATTCCGGTTTCGTGGGACGGATGAAATACCTGACCGGCTCCGACGTGATGTATCTGGGCGTGCAGCGCAACTACTTCCTGCGCAAGGTGCTTCGCTACGAGCATTGGAGCGATCCGGCGCGAAGGAATCTGTCAGCGACCATTGATCTTGGTTATGATGACAAGGGGGAAGCCGAGATCCGTCTTGATCAGAATTCCGCCGCCATGACCCTGCCCATGAGCTTCACCGCCGATTCCGACTACGTGTACACGGCCTACCTCGACAACGGACGCGATGCGCGGGTGCGTGGCGAGATCTCCGTGCAGGAGGCGCGCAGTGGAAGGATGGTCGGATGGATCGTCCCCGGTGCCGAGGTCGGATTCCGTGCCGGGGCCGTGGACTTGCTCTACGGCGTGAATGTGCGGACCCAAGCCGATGGCCACAAGGTCGTGTTCGTGGAGGAGGACGGCTTCGGGAAGGTGATGGCATACCGCTGGTGTCCGGTCGGAGCCAAATGCTCGGAGGCGGTCGGAGTGGAGGCTCAACAAGCATCACAAGGACTTGCCACCCGACACCGTGTCGATGGCTGGGAAGTGCGGGTTCCTGTCGGTTCCATGTTGGATGTGCGCGACCTGCGCGGTGCGCTGATCCGGGCGGTTCATGGAAACGACTGGGTGCGGCTGGGGGCGCTTGCCAAGGGCGTCTATCTCGCCCAGTTGCGTGGAGGTCAATCCTCTGGGCAGGCGGTCCGCATCGTCGTGCCTTGAGTAGGGGTCATGGGGTCGACTGGGTGAATTCCATCAGGGTCGTTTCGTGCGTGGGAGTGCCGTCGACCTTCTGAATCCGCAAGTGGTAGCTCCCGGCGGGGACGCTGTCGAACGACCAACCCCCGGTGCTGTCGAGGAAGGTCCACATTCCCAATCCTCGCACCGTGGCACGCAGTTGCCAGCCGGAGGCAAGGGTCGCCGCGACGGAGTCGTAGGCGGCATAGCGCCCTTGGAGGATGGATGCAGGTGCCGCGACGAAGGGGAGCATGGTCTGGGTGGAGTCGCCGGAAATGGTCAAGCTTGCCACGCCGGCGCGGTGTTGACCTCGGTCGTTCTTCGCCTCGGCGAACAGGATGAACCGCGGCTTGTCCAGACCCTTGAGGAGGAAGCCACCATCGCTTCCGAAGCTTGCGATCGCGCGGGATGTCCCGTTCCAGCTTTCGGGAACGTCTTCGTCCAGCACCGCACGCACGCTGCCGCCAACAAGCGGGACGGAGTCGGCGCTGACCACTTGGCCACGCACCGACACGCCGTTGGTGGTCTCGGTGATGATCCCTTTGCCGGACAGGCTCTCGGTCGTGGAGCAACCGCAGAGCAGGGCCGTGGCGGCAAGCAGTACGTATTTTCGATTCATTCCGCGGCTCCGTGGGCACGGTGGCGCTGGGCAAGGCTCGCGTCGGCCACCGGGAAAAGCTGGAGATTGAGTTGCATTACGCAATCCTCCTCCGGGAGGTCACGGGCCCAGGCCATCAGCTCCTGACGGAAATGACGGATCTTGTCACGCAGTTCGCCAAGCCGCGCGTGCGATGAGGGAATGGTGAGCGTGGACACGTCGCGCTCCTCCTTCGGGATCCGGTCGAAGAGCTCGGCGGAAAGAAGCAACGTGTCCTTCTGGAACTTGCGCACGGCTTCGGAGATCCAGGCTTCGCCGGAGGTGAGCGTTCCGGGCATGGCTCGCAGGATCCCGCGCGCATCGGGGGCGATCAGCTTCAGGCGCAGCAGCAGCTCCACCGAGGCCTGCGCCTCCTCCGGGGTCACGGGTGCGCGAAAGAGGCTGGCCAGCCGTCGCCAACTGGTGCCGCGAAACTCCACAAGGCTCAGGAGCGTGCGCATCACGGGATGGATCCACTGGCTGAAGTAGGCGTGGGAATCGTCGGACAGGGTGCGGTGGTGGGCCCCGCGCATCTCCTGGAGCGCGACGAAATACTTGTGGCTCAAGGCGGGAGTGGTGGCGGTCTGGTAGAGCACGAGGGTCTCGAGGATCCGCGTCGATTCCGGGTTCAGTTCCAAGAATTCGGCAAGCCCAGGGATGTGGCGCACGGCCAAATGGCGCTTGCCTTGGAGGACGCGGGAGAGATGGGCCGGGTCGATGTCCAGACGCATCGCCAAGGCGCGGCCTGTCCGGGCCGGATGACGCTTGCGCAGGGCGCACAGGGTCGCCTTGAGCCAAGTGCGGTAGTCCTGGGTGGCAAGCAGCGTCTCCATGGAGGAGAAGCTACCCTGGCATTGCGGCTTGCGGAGGAGAATTCAACAAAATATGGATCTCAGGTCAATTGAACTCGAGGTTGTTTCAGGAAATACGGAAGTTTCCCGATTGTAGCGGTAAACGCGTGGACATGAAATTTGATAGATCGGATCAATGTCTGGCAAACGCCGCTCTTGCGAAAACGGCCTCCCGTTGGCAGGGAGGCCGTCTCGTTTGCGGCAGGGACCGAAGCCCGACAGGGCCAAGACCCGTTCCGGGGCTTGGTTCACGAGGGCCCGACCGTGCGGTTGCGCGGGGCCGCCCAAGGGCTTGCGGGAAGTCAGCGCTTCACGGGCTTCACGCGGCTGGCGCATTCCTTGGCGTTGGTGCGGGCCGTACCGATGTCGTCGGCGGTGCAGACGGCCACGCCCATGCGGCGCTTGAGGAAGGATTCGGGCTTTCCGAACAGGCGAAGGTCGGACTCGGGCACAAGCAACGCCTCGTCCACCCCTTCGAAGGCGATACCGACGGCTTCCAAGCCACCGTAGATCACGGCGCTGGCACCCGGCCGACGAAGCGTGGTGTCCACGGGAAGCCCAAGAATGGCGCGGGCGTGCAGTTCGAATTCCGAGAGGCGCTGGGTTCCGAGGGTGACAAGTCCGGTGTCGTGCGGACGAGGGCTGACCTCGGAGAACCACACCATGTCCCCCTTCACGAAGAGTTCCACGCCGAAGAGGCCGCGGCCTCCGAGGGCGGTGGTCACCTTGTCCGCGATCTCACGGGAACGCTCCAAGGCGGCCGGGGACATCGGCTGGGGTTGCCAGCTCTCCACGTAGTCGCCGTCCTTCTGGATGTGGCCGACCGGCTCGCAGAAGAAGGTTTCGGTCTCACCCGAGGCACCCTTGGCGCGCACCGTGAGCAAGGTGATCTCGTACTCGAAATCGACGAAGCCTTCCACGATCACGCGACCCGAGTTCACGCGACCACCCGCCGCCGCGTAGTCCCAAGCGGCTTCGACCTCGTTTGCGGAACGGACCACCGACTGACCCTTGCCCGAGGAGGACATCACGGGCTTGATGACGCACGGGTAGCCGATGCCCGCGTCGATCGCGGATTGCAGTTCGGCAAGCGAGCTTGCGAAGGCGTAAGGCGATGTGGCAAGGCCCAGCTCCTCGGCGGCCAGACGACGGATGCCCTCGCGGTTCATCGTGAGCTGGGTGGCGCGCGCGGTGGGGATCACGGTGCACAGGCCATCGGCCTCGATGCGTCCCAGTTCCTCGGTGGCGATCGCCTCGATCTCGGGGACGATGAAATGTGGCTTCTCCTTGAGGACCAAGGCGCGGACGGCTTCGGCGTCGGTCATGTCGATGCAATGGGCGCGATGGGCGACCTGGTGCCCCGGTGCATCCGGGTAGCGATCGACGGCGATCACTTCGCAGCCCAAGCGCTGCAGGGCGATGATCACTTCCTTGCCCAATTCTCCGGCGCCCAAGGTCATGACGCGAATGGCGGTGGGAGACAAAGGCGTGCCGATCTTCATTCGTAGCTCCGTGACTGGAAGGTTTCTCATCCATTTAATTCTTCGGCGCAGGACTGATGGCGGCAATCCTGGATTCGGTCCGCGCCGCGCAAGGGCTACTCGCACCTTTCGTAAAGATGCTCGATGGTTTCCAAGCGGGGCTTGGACCACTCCTTGCCGGTCCAGTGCGATTCCTCGAAACTCTCGTCGGTCTTCCACGTCAGGTTCAACATGCCGGAACGCAGATGGCAGTCGGGGCGTCCGGTCTTCTCGTCCCGCAGCACCAGCCGGTGCCGGGATCCCTCGAGGCCATTGGAGCGAAGCGTGTAGGCTCCAGTGGGGGACCGTTCATGAACCACGGTGATGTTGGTGTGCGAGACTCTTGCATTGGCAAAGTCCAGGAGCATCCGTTCCGCGACGCCGTCCTTGTTGCGGTAGTTCAGGTGCACCCGCCGGCGGACGGGATCGGGATGGACCAGTTTGCCCGGGAAATTGTTGAAGATCGAGATCACGATGGAGTCCCGGTCCGGGAAGCGCTGCACGCGCAGCCCGACGGGGCCGTCGACCTCGATCTGACCGTTGCGCAAGGTGTCGGTTTGATCGGCAAAGCCGATCGTGTCAGTGCTCTCCCGTCGGCGCAAGGCCACGAGCAGGCGATGCAGCATGTCCTGGTGCCGGGCCTGCGGAACTTCGCGAACGGGGCGAAGCAAGATCCGTCCATCGGGTACGATGCCCAGATAGAAGGTCGGTGTCTTGTAGAAGGCTGCATTGTCCAGCATGAAGGATTCGGGTCCCAGCGCCTTGCGGATCGTCTCGATGCCTTCACCGACACGCAGGCTGTCGACCCATGCTTGGGGAAATGCCGTGTCCAGGATCAGGGTGAGGCCCGATCTGTCCATGCCTTTGGAAAGGGCTTTGCGGGAGGATCCCAAGGATCCGTTGAGCCATTGCGCAAGCGTCGGATCAAACCTGGACAATGCGAAGGGACGGGCCGGTACCGTGCGCAACCCCGCCTTGCTGCGATCGATCTCCTCGAAATGCGATGGATCGATCAGTCCGTCCATGTCGTAGACATCCCGGAACTTCGCGGCGATGATCCGGGATGTGGCGCGGTCGCAGCGAATCGAAATCCATGAGAATTTCCTGATGGGTCCGGCCTCCCGGGTATTGTCCGCACGGGTCGTGATGTAGGCGGGAACGTAGGCGGCAAGCTCGACGTGGTGCCAGCCCACCGCCTTCACGAGCTCGTGGAAAACCGTGTAATCTATGGCGATCGTATCGTTGCGGTGCATCCATCGGACCAGTGAATCCTGATTCGCCTGATTCGTATCGAGCAGGAAGATGAAGGTGGAATCCTTCGGGTCGATCTCGATGCCGGTGGTCTTGACGCCGGCATCCAGAAGCAGTCTCCTGCCAAGCGGGAGGCTGTCTTGCGGGGTCAGGACTTCGGGGGCACCCTGTGGCCGGTGACGAAGCCCAAGCACGAGGCTTGCGATCACCACAAGTGCGGCAATCACCCACAGTCCGCGCTTGAGCATGGGGCCAGACATGGTCAAGGCTCAATCTCCTTCGTTGTTGGGATGGCTGGTGCGCGCTTCGGAGACCCACGATTGGGTCCAGCATCCCGAAGGAAACCAGAGGGCATCGAGTTTTCCCGAATCGTCCATGTGCATGATCAACTGCAACACGTCTTCGTCGGCCCAGACGGCGAAGTGGTCGGTGCGCACCAGGGCTTGCGGGAGCAGGGGCTCGAACTCGGTGAAGACGGCGCCGAAATTGGGCAGGTCGTCCGCCAGACTTTGGCTTGAACCCGTGAAGATCGTGCCTCGCCTGCCGTACGAGATCCAATCCTCGCCGAGGCGCACGACCTCGGAGAGGTAGCTGTCCCCTCGCATGCAGCTGAATTCCCCCGGCCGCACTCCGCTCCATTTCGCATTGCCTGTGGTGAACTTGAGATGCTTCTTGCGCAACGGCTTGGCGTTGTCGTTGACCTGGAAGTATCCGTTCTTCCCGACCTCCTCGAAGAACTGCGCGGCGATGGCATCGGCCTGGGTCGCGACGTCCTTGGGGTATTCGTCACATTTCATGCCCTGCAAAGCGGCGCCTTTGGCATTCAAGTTGGAATCCAGCGCCACATCGCACAGGGGGATGCCGGTGAAGCTCATGCTGCGCGGGAAGAGATGCTCCTCTTGGGGGCAGTCGTCCTTGCCGATGGGACAGCGGTCCGGGATTTCAAGCCAAGAAAGGTCCCCACCTGTGACGGACAGCGTGTCGAGCCGCTCCATCGCCGCAAGGTTGAGAAGCCGTGCGTGGACGTTCGTGAGTCTCAGGGTCACCACGGGACTGTGCTGGAGCAGGCTTTGCACCGACGACCAGGTCGTTCCGTCCTTTTCGCGCATGGCCAGGGCGCAGTTGTCCAGCTGCAGTGCGTGCAGGGCTCGCAGGTGCAGGATGCGTCCGACAGGGAACTCGACCTTGGAATCCTTGCACGACAGGTGGAGCGTGGTGATCTGGCCTTGGGCATCCTTGCCGATCTTGCGCAGAACGATCTTGCCCGAGGTCTCGGTCAGCCATTCGTTCAGGCGGGCTTCCTGATCACCTGCCTTGCATCTCTGGGTGGTTTTCCAGTTCGGAACCATCCGATCGAGCCATGTCTTGACCGTCGGGGGGAGATCGGTGCACAGACTGGCACTGTCGATGCGGATCGAGTCGGGAAAGGTGTACCCGATCTGACCGGAATGATCCTCCTCAGGGAGGGTCCAGAGGGGAAGTCCTCGGAAATCCGCAACCCAGGATTTCCCGGAACGCACAAGCTTGGCAGCCTTGTGCTCAGTGGGGAATCCGCTGGTTTTCAAGGCGCTCCAGACCCAAGCTTCCATGGCATCGTCGACCTTGCTGGTGTCGCTGACCGCAGCAGGGATTGCCGAGGGCGCAGGCGGTTTTCCCCGAAACATCCACACGGAGATGCCGATGGCGGCGACGGCAAGCCCGCCACCAAGACCGAAGAAGAGCTTGCGATTCTTGGCAAGGAAGGGAACTTTCACGGGGCGCTCCGGGTGTGGGAAAACGGTTTCACGAATTCTAGCAAGTTCGCCTGCGCTTGGCGGGTGGGATCCACTGCGATTCCTGATGCCGGGAGCGATTGCCATGTAGATTGGTGAGGCGATGTCGATTTCCGAATCCGCCCATTTTGCCGCATCCGGCTTCCTGTCGCCTCGTGCCTGCGAATCCGATGCGAAGCGTTGGGTCTCCCCTCACTACTTCGCAAGCCCGGGATCCCGGGTGCGTGGCCGGCTTGCGCTCCTGTTTCCCGGGACCGGCGGGAAGCCTCGCGACTATCGGGCGATGGCCGATCATGCCGCGGCCCTTGGCTATCATGCCTTGGTCCTGAGCTATCCCAACGACGCCTCCATCAACCAGTTGGCTGGAGACGACCTCGCGCTTCATCTTCCGCTGCGGTTGGATCACTGGGACGGCGGTTGCAGGACCGGGATGGTGGATCTGGAATCCGGCGAGGCCATCCTGGATCGCTTGGTTCTGGCGCTGGGGAAGCTGGCGCTCCAGTATCCCGAGCAGGGCTGGGACGGATACGTGACGGAAATCGTTCTTCGTGAACGGTTGGACGATCGGCAGGTTCGCGCCGGACTCGCTGATCTGCTGCACTGGCCCAAGATTGCGGCCATCGGGCATTCTCTCGGTGGCGGCTACGCGGCGCTTGCCGCCAGTCGCCATGCCCTGGATCGCGCCGTGGTGATGGGGTGGGCGGACTGGTCGCGCTCAACCGGGGAATTGGCCCATTGGGTGGATTCCTTCGCCGATGCCCGCACGTCCGTCACGCGTCGGTTCGCGCTCCTGCACGAGCGGGACGAGATGGTGCCGTGCCGGATGGCCACGCGGGTCGCCGAGAGGTTCTGCGGCGATGGGCTGCGAGCCTCGGTGGAGTCGGGAACCTTCCCTTGGGGCGGGGCGCGGCTTCTGTCGACCGATTTCGATCCGTCCCAGGAGGGATCGACGAAGACGCCCTGCCACAACTGCTTGGCTCTGGATGTATGCACGCCGCGTTGGCCGGACGGCAGCGCGGTGCTGGAGGACGTCTGGAGCTGGATGCTCACGGGGGATGTGAAATGACGGATTTTGTCAATACCTGGATCAAGTTCTTCGTGCTTCTCGCCCCCTTTTTCGCCCTGTCCATGTTCGTCCTGTACACGGCGGACCATACGGCGCGCGAGCGCAGGAATCTCGCGCTCAAGGTGACCGCAGCGGTCTTCATGGTGAGCCTGTGCCTCTTCTTCCTCGGGAACGCCATTTTTCGGGTGGCCGGGATCACCATCGATTCCTTCCGCGTCGGGGCCGGCGCGCTGCTCTTCCTTTCGGCCGTGAACCTGGTGAAGGGTGGTGAACAGCTCGGAAGCAAGGAGGAGGATGTCGCGGTGGTCCCGCTTGCGGTCCCGATCCTGGTGGGGCCGGCCACCACCGGTGCCATTCTGATCATGGGTGCGGAAATGGTGACCGCCACGCAGAAGGCCGTGGCGCTTGGCGCACTTTCCTGCGCCATCCTGTCGGTGGGGATCCTGCTCCTGCTTGCCGATCCCATCGAGAGGCTCATCCGGCATCGCGGCATCGTGATCATGAGCAAGCTGACGGGACTTGTGCTTTCCGCGTTGGCGGCTCAATTGATCTTCGACGGAGCCCGCAATCTCCTGACCCTCAAGCCCTGATCAGGTCAGTCGCTCAATGATCTCCCGGTGATCCGGGAATCGTCCCAGCAAGGCATCGCGTTCACCCAGTTCGAAACCGGAAAACTCGAAGCCCGGCGCCACGGCGCATCCGACCAAGGCCCAGTCACCGGGCCGTGCAAGTTCGGCACCAAACCACGCTCCTTTGGGGACGACGGCTTGGAAGACCCCATCGGGACCCAAGTGATGCGTCTCGAAGCGTCCGTCGGGATGGATCACCCGGACATCCAGTGAGGAGCCGGCATGCCAGTACCAAAGCTCCTCGGCATCGATCCGGTGCAGGTGCGAGACATGGGGATGCTCCAGCAGGAACAGGATGGAGGTCGAAGCGCAGCGTCCATCGGCACCGGGGTGCTCCGATCGGTGCGTTTCACGAAACCAGCCGCCCTCCGGATGGGGTTGGAGCTGGAGAGAATGGATCAAGTCTTGAGTGGTCGCCATGTCTTCCAATATGCTGCAGAAGTACTCAGTGTTCGATTGAAGGGCGCATCCCACCAGTTTCCGGAATACAGCGCACCTCGAGGAGGCTTTCTGGCTGTGGCGATGATTCGAGTTCCACGCAGGAGTATGCCTTCCGGAACGCGATGCTTTTCCAAGTTTGCGACCAGATGCCGCTTCGCGAGGTGCCTGAGCGGTTCGGGCAGATGACCTAGGTAATTGTTGAACGAGCTTGCTTCGAAGAAGCGGATGACCGCGTCCGGATCCGAAAAGAGATGCTCCAAGGTCGTGGCATCTACCCTCCCGTGAAGGAAGTTTGTGGCCGGGAACACTTGCTCGAACTTGAGGAACGACCCGATCGTTGCCTGGGAAAATGGATACCAGTCCACAAAGGGTGCTTGGCGCAAGAATGCATCATCGACGGCTTGGAACGTGCTTTGACAGCCGAATCGGCCATTGGGCTTCAGGACCCGATGGATTTCTTGCATGGCGTGCTGGTGGTCCGCAAGCCATTGCCACACGTCGTTCAGGCAGACGACATCAAAGCTCTCATCGGGAAATGCGCTGAGGTCGTGAGCCTTCCCGACTTGAAAGGACAGTTGGGGTCGCTGCCGGATCTTCTCACGGGCAAGCTGAATGCGAAGCGGGAGCGGATCGATTCCCGTGACCATGCCGTTTGGGCCGACGAGACTTGCCATGTGCTCGGCCAACAGACCTGTCCCCGTGCCGACATCCAGAACGGATTCCCCGACGGTGATCCCCAGTTCGGAACACAGTTGCTTGCCGTATTTGAATTGGAGGGGAGCGCTCACGATATCGTAACTCTCCGCAAGCGCGGAGGTGTCCAATTCGAAACTCAAGGCCTTGGGGATCATGTCGTGATCAGCCGCCGCTTTGCGTGATGGCACCGGCCACGATGTCGGTCAAGCCTTGGGACACGATCGGTGCGGCGTAGGCGGCTCCGGCGGCGGCATTTTCGCCGATGATCATCGCTCCAGTGATCGGATTGAATGTGCCATTCACTGCGTAGTCGGTCGCGACTGCCGCGACTGCGGGAGCTCCGAACACAAGGCCGGTGCCGAAGGCCGCGCCCTGGGCCAGATTGAGCGGTACCGACAGGACTGCACCCGTCGCGTCGTAGGCCACGCCGCCCACCAGCGAGACGCCGTCCCAGACCAAACCGCCGACTCCGGCCACGCCATCCACCACCAAACCCGCCGTGTCGGTGATGATGTTGCCGTCTTCGTCCACCTCGACGTTGACCTCGGGCTGTTCGACATTGATTTCCGGCTGTTCGACATTGATGACTTGCGGCTCCCTCTCCTCGGGATCGAGTTTCTCCAGCTCCGCAGGTGGTTCGATGGGCTTTTCCAGCGGCTTCTCGATGGGCTTTTCGATCGGCTTCTCAGGAATGAGGAGCGGGGCGGCGGCCAAGGCGGCGCCCGCGCCCAGTCCAGCTCCAGCACCGACCGCAGCGACGGTCGGCAGAATCGACGAGGGTGTCGTGACCGGCAATGGCTGCGGCGGGGTCATTGGATATTTTGCCAGCTTGTCCATGGCGATTTCGCGGCGTTGGGCGGCAAGCCTTCGCTGCATGCTCCGGCGCTGCTGGAGCATTTCGGGATCGACGCGACGCATGGATCGGCCAGTTGGCCCGTAGGCATCCTGATTGACGACGCCATTACCACCGGAGGTGTATTGGTCGCGCGCCCCCCCGGCAGCCGAAGCACCAGCCCGTCCGACGGCATTGGCGTTGCCAGCAGCACTTGTGGCTTGCTGCGGCGCGGCGCTCGTCAGGCTGTTGATGCTTCCGACCATCGATCCGGCTCCGGACGAAGAATTTCCGTCTCGGCAATGCCACTTGCGCGAGAAGAGATCAGAGACCTCCAAACAGGATTATCGGCAGCAGGAATGGCAACCTTTAGCGATTTCTCAAAAAAAGAGCCGATCCCGGAAGGAATCGGCTCTTGGTCCCTCTTTATGGAGGAAGATCGATCAGATCAGCACTGGCTGTGACCGCAGGATGTGCAGTGGTGACAGCCTTCCTCGCGAATGAAGGTGGCTTCGCCGCATTCGGGGCACAGGTCGGCGTGGACGGCCGGCTGCAGATCGAATTCCGGTGCCTGAGCGACTTCCGCCGCCACGGCCTCAGCGCCCTTGAGGACATCTTCCAGAGCAAGGCCCACGGCGTCCGGCATGGAGCGCACGCGCGTCTTGCCAAAGCCCATGGAGCGGGCGCCGCCGATGCCTGCCAGTTGGCTTGCGATCAGGCGCAGACGCTCGTCCGGGGAGATGGGGGATGCCACGCGCAGCACCAGTGACGCCAAGCGACCCATGGCCTCGGCCATGCCGGTGATGTCCGATCCCGCCTTGCCGGAGGTGATGAAGATCTCCAGCGGTTCGCCTTGCTCGTCGTCGTTGACGGTCACGAAGACCGAGCCCAAGGGGCTCTCCTTCTTGACGGTCATGCCGTGGGACAGGGGCGGGCGGGGGCGCATCTTGGGAAGGCTCATCCAAGCGGGCAGCGGAGCGGCCTTCACTTCCTTGACCTCCTCCTTCTTCTCTTCCTTCTTGAGGTTGAGCACCTGCTCGTTGCGGCTTCCGTCGCGGTAGATCGTGCCGCCCTTGCAGCCCAGCTTGTACATCAGCTCGTAGAGCTCGCGGGTCTGCTCGACCGTGTAGCTGTTGGGGACGTTGCAGGTCTTGGAAATGGCCGAGTCGATCCACTTCTGAAGCGCGGCTTGCACGCGCACATGGTCCTCGGGCAGGAGCTGCATGGCGCTCACGAAGTAGTCAGGAAGGGGCTTGCCCGGATTCTCGCGATCCCACTCGTCGGCCACGTTCACGCGTTCCTCGTGCACGCCCAAACGGCTGGTGCGGAAGAAGCTCCAAGAGAAGTAGGGCTCCACACCAGTCGATGTGTTGACCATGGTGCCGGTGGTGCCGGTGGGGGCGACCGTGAGCAGGGTAACGTTGCGCAGGCCTTTCTCGCGGATGGCATTGCGGACGCGGTCGCTCATGCGGGACATGAAGCCCGACTGGAGCAGAAGTTCGGTGTCGAGCTTGGGGAACGATCCCTTTTCGGCGGCGTAATCGGTGGAGGCCAGATAGGCTTCCGATGCGATGAACTCGCCCAGCTTCTCGATGAAGGTGATCGATTCGTTGGATCCGTATCGGATCTTCAAGCGAATCAGCATCTCGGCAAGGCCCATGATGCCCATGCCCACGCGGCGCTCATTCTGCTGCTGGGTCTGGTTCTCGTCGAAGAAGTACGGCGTCGCGTCGATGACATTGTCCAAGAACCGCACGCCGTAGCGCACGCACTTGCGCAGGTCGTCCCATGCCACGTCGCCTTGGGGGGTGACGAATCGCGCCAAGTTGATGGCGCCAAGGTTGCAAATGCCCCAAGGGGGGAGGGGCTGCTCGCCACAAGGGTTGGTGCACACCAGTTGCGAGAAGTAGTGGGAGTTCGATTCCTTGTTGGCGCGGTCGATGAAGAACACGCCCGGCTCGGCGGAGGACCAAGCCGACTCGATGATGTTCTGCCACACGTCGCGTGCCTTCACCGTCTTGTACACGATGACCGGCAGTCCAGCCTTCTCCCACGCGGCGAGGTTGCCGTCCCACTTTTCCTTGTAGTCAGGGTGCTGAGCGTCCGGGAAGCGCAGTTGCCAGTCGGCGTCCTTCTCCACGGCCTCCATGAAGTCGTCGGTCACGCCCACCGAGATGTTGGCGTTCGTGATCTTGCCGGCTTCGCGCTTGGCGTTGATGAAGTCGAAGATGTCCGGGTGCCAAGCGTTCACGATCAGCATGAGGGCGCCGCGACGACTGCCGCCCTGCTCGATCAGGCCGGTGACGAAGGAATAGAGGCCACCCCAGGAAACCGAACCCGAGGAGCGTCCGTTCACGCCCTTCACGTAGGCGTGGCGCGGGCGCAGGGAAGACAGGTTGATGCCCACGCCGCCGCCGCGCGACATGATCTCCATCATCTGGGAGAGGGTGTCGACGATGCCGCGGCGCGAATCCTCGGGCGAGGGAATCACGTAGCAGTTGAAGAAGGTCAGTTCCTGCTCGGTTCCAGCGGCGGTCAGGATGCGTCCACCCGGCACGAAGCGCCATTCGTCCAGGAGCCAACGGAAGCGAGCTTCCCACTCTTCCTTCTTTTCTGGGCTCTTCTCGATGTCGGCGATGCCACGCGCCACGCGTTCCATCATCTGCTCAGGGACCAGTTCGAGAGGCTTGTCCACGTCCTCGATGCCCTGCTCGGTGGAGGTGCCATCGCGCAACTCGATCGCCACGCGCTCGCCCTTGAGTTGCGTGACCTTGCCGATCTCGCGCTGGCGGCTCTTCTGGTTCACGCACACGATCACGGTGTCGCCGACGGAAAGGGACTTCTTGGTCATGTCCTTCAGAGCGTAACGATCCAGGAAGATCTTCTCGCCAAGGTCGTTCAAAAGCGGCGAGGAGGTCGATCCTGGCTTGACTGTCATGCTCTTTTCCTTCGTCAGCATCGGAGAGGATCCTTGGTTGTCTTGCGTACATGACACAAGATGGCTTTGTCTTCCTGCGTGATCAGGAAGAGCATTTCGTTTCGTGGAAGATGTCTTGATCGGAGAGATTTGCGATGCCCACTGACGCCTTGATGCGGTGGGCATTCTTTGCGCCGATCACTGATGCATCACAATATATGGATAAATTCCCTCAAGGCAACCCCAAATGTCGTGAGGAGCGACGCATTTGTTGAAGGTAGCCGATATGCGATTTCCTTGCCAAACGCAAAATCGAGGCATTTTTGCCGCTTCGGCGCAAGGGAAAATTTGTGTGAAACTTCGCTGCAATCCGGCCGGGGTGTTGGATGGGCTGCGAAGAGCGTACCACTACAGGTGGTGGTTGCTAGGCTCAGGGCTCAAACTGGGGAAATTCCACCATTTTGCCACGGCCCGATGTGTTCCAGAAGGGCAGGCCGGAAGCATCTCTCCCGGAGCATGGCCTCACCTTGTCAGATCACATAGTCCGAGCCGGGGAGCTTCCTGTCGCGAATTTCCAAGGCGAGGTCGGCAAGGCTGATCCCTCCGAGGATGGCGTCGATGCTGGCTTGGCAACGCTGCAAGATGTCGCCCAGGACATCCTGCACGCCAGAGTCCTCATCGCCATCGAGAAGGGGAGTGGTTCCTTCGAGCCGCAGCAGGATGTCGCTGAGCTTGAGTTGGCCGGGCTGAATGGACAGGGAATAGCCGCCTTCCTTGCCTCGCTGCCCTCGGATCCAGCCAGCGCCCTTGAGCGTGATGGCGATCTGCTCCAGGAACTTGAACGGAAGATTCCGACTTTCGGCAATCTCGCGAAGTTGCAGGGGGGATCGGCTGATGCGCGCCTGCTCGGAGAGGGCCACCAGCAGATGGATGGCGTAGACGGTCTTGTGCGAAATCTTCATTCAATAAAACATACAGGGAAAGTCGGAATTTGGCATTCCACTTTCTGTGCTGGTCAGTAAGATGCACCGGAACCAAACGTGATCAAATAGATTGAGGGCATGTCAGAGACGATCGAATGGACACTGGAAGGCGAGCCGGATTTTCCACTGAACAAGCGTGTGCTGGTCTTGGGCAGTGATGCCGGCTGTGATTTGCGCGCACCGGGCATTCCCGGACAGGTGATGCAGATTCTGGTGCTGGGGACCAAGGTTTCCGTAGAAGGTCTCAAGTCAGGTTCGCGGGTCGACGGTGAGGTCCTTTTGGCCGGTGGTCGGGCGGTGCTGGAGGAAGGCAGTCGCCTGGAGATTTCCGGCAGGAGCTGGGTCTTGCGGCGCCCCAGACCCGCCACCGTCGTCCTTTCGGTCGAACCCGTGCTGCAGGCGGTCGAAACCTTGGTCGAAGCGCCCGATCCTGCTGCCGTGCTGCCACAATTGCTGCAGTTTGCAGCCCAGCACTTGGGGGCCAGCGGCGGTTTGCTGGTTTCAGCCAAGGACAGTGTCATTCTGGCAAGTTGGCCCACGGATGTCGTGCTTGAGCACTCGCGCAGTGCCGTGAAAGCCTGCCTTGAGTCCGGCAAGGCGGTGCTTTGGGCCGATGCCGGACCATCCGATGCTCCGCTGGCGGGGCCATCCATCCTGAAGGCCGGAATCCGCTCCATCCTCGTCGCCCCTTTGAGGAATGCACAAGGCAAGACGGATACTTGTGTCTATCTCCACCGAACCGGCAAGAGCGAGCCGTTTGGCGAGATGGAACGGCAGGCATTCGATCGCCTGACGCGCAGCCTTGGCAAGGTGCTGGATGCCGCACGGCGTCACATGGAAGATCGCATGGCTCTGGAGTCCTTGCAGGCTTCCGATTCCGCGGGGCTCCTTGCCGTCTCCTCCCAGATGCAGGCGGTCGTGGCACAAGCGCGTCGCTTTTCCAGCGCCAATGTCCCCGTCCTGATCCTTGGTGAAACCGGCACGGGCAAGGAGCTTTTGGCGCGACTGGTGCATCGCTCCTCGCCTCGTCGCAATGGTCCATTCCTTGCCGTCAATTGCGCCGCGATTCCATCCTCTCTCATGGAAGCGGAGCTGTTCGGTCATGAAAAGGGCGCGTTCACCGGGGCGACCGGTGAGCGCCTGGGCCTTTTCGAGGCGGCGGCCGGGGGATCGCTCTTCCTTGACGAGATCGGTGAGTTGGAGCCTCAGATGCAGGCGGCCCTTTTGCGGGTACTCCAGGAAAAGACCATCCGCCGGGTGGGTTCAAGTCAAGAGCGCACGGTGGATGTGCGCATCGTCGCGGCGACCCATCGCGACCTCGACAAGATGGTCGGGGAGAACCACTTCCGTCGCGATCTTCTGTTCCGGCTCAATGTCGCAAGCGTGCGGATTCCACCGCTTCGGGATCGGTTCGAGGATGTCCTTCCGCTGGCCAGGCTCTTTGCTCAAAGGGCAGCGACGGAATTCGGCATTCCCTGGTCCGGATTCTCACGAGCCTCGGAAAAGGCGTTGTTGCGCCATGCTTGGCCCGGCAATGTTCGGGAGCTTGAAAACCGGATCCAGCGGGCCTTGCTGGAGGCGGGTGGCGTGCGGTTGGAGCCGGAGCATTTCGGGTTCGATGCCGGCACTCCTTCCGGCGGGATCGAGACGTTGGCTCAGGTGCGAGAAGCGGCAGAGCGGTCTGCCATTGAAAAGGCGCTGGCGCGAGCCAGCGGCAACCTGACCCAAGCCGGGGCGATTCTCGATGTCGACCGCAAGGTGCTTCGCGACGTGATGAAGCGGTTGGGGATGTACCGCCATGGGGATGACAAGGAGGACTAGCAGTCGTCCATGCTGGGAATGAAGGTGGCGATCTTGAGCTTGCCATGCTCGAACACCAGATCCAGCGTCCAAAGAGCCTCGAACAAGTCGGCCTCCCGACCTTCCGGGGGCTCGGAAACGTAGCGGAAGGCGTTTTTCGATCGGACGCGAGGTTTTCCAAGCAAGCGGATCACCTCACTGGAGTCCATGCCGGGTCGAAGTCCGAGAATCGGTGTGAAATTGCCGCTGAAGACCCAATCTTGGGCGTGAATGCTGTACGTGCTTCCCGAAAGCAGCAGGCCATTTTTCAGCTGGATCTCCCGAAGATCCTCCCCGATGCATTCGTTGCTGCCTGTCACCGTGTCGTGGAGCGTATCGCCGCCATCGTAGGCGGCGAGGGACGAATCGATCCTTGCAATCGAAATGCGCACGCTGGTGGTATCCTGGTGCTCGACTTCCCGAAGGCTTTCGGACATCGACTTCAGCGTGTCGCCTCGGGTGAGCATGGGTTCCGTAGGTGCGATGGCGCCGGTGTCAGGTGCGTGCTGGCCGGGCACTGGGGAGGCGGCAGGATCCTTTTTGCAAGCAAGCAGTCCCGATCCGAGGATCGCAGCGAATAGATGGAGGCGAAGGCGCATTGGGAAGATTCCGCAAAAGTGGTTTCAAGATCCGTGCATCGATCCGGTTCGATGGAGAAATAGAAAAGGCACCCGGGAAAAGGTGCCTTTGTTCATGGCTTGGACTTTTCGCCTTTACGGCAGGACGAATCGAAGCGAAGCCAAGGTCGTGGAGCCAAGGCGCAGGCGTGCAATCACCAAGCCGTGCAGGTTTTCGTTCAGTTTCACGGCAGTGGCCTTCACCTCCTGCTGCTGAAGAATCCGCCCGGACACGTCCATGAGTTCGAGCCGGGCGTCCTTGGTGCCAAGGTCTTGGATGTGCAGATCCCGGCCATGCAGGCTCAAGCGCACCCTGGGAGCCGTCATTTTCCGTCCATCGATGGATGTTGTGGGGATCTCCCCGATATTGCCGTACACGATGCCGCGGCCAGCCGTACTCATGTACACGCGTCCATAGACATTGAAATCCCCAACCACGAATCCGCCATTGGCCGGGCCACCATACTGGTGCTGGTCATCGTTGATGCGCAGCCAAGTCTGGCCCTTGTCGATCGATCGATAGATGCCCAAGGGCTCGCTGTTGGCTTTGCCCCACATGTAGAGCGTGGGATAGTCGCTGCCGGGTGCAGCCTTGCCAAGCCCGACCGAGAGACAGGCGACCATGGTCTTGATGCGTGTCCAAGTCTTGCCGCCATCAGTGGAGTGGGCCAGACCGTTGGAGCTGAACCCCGAGGCGTTCCAGCTCTGTGCCGCATCGAGAGCGATCCATAGGTCACCGGCAGCGTAGGGGTTTGCGCGCAGCAGGCCCGAACTTGCGGAGTACTCACCGGTGGCGTTGTTGATCAGGGTGCCGACCTTGCTGAAGGTGGCGCCGGTGTCGGTGCTGGCGTAGACATCGCCTTGGTAGCCGCTGGGGACGATGTAAAAGTTGGCGGGGTTCACCGGATCCGAAATCATTTTGCCGTCTTGGGTACTCAGGCCCGTGACAGGCTTCCATGTCTTGCCGGCGTCCGCAGAACGATAGAAGGTGGACGTGCTGGCATTCTTGCCAGTGTGCGTGTAGGATGGGCGCAGGAGGAAAACCCGTCCGTCGGCCGACATTGCGAGCGTGCCGGCTGACCCTGGCAGCGACGCCGTGTCCGTGGCCTTCCATGTGCGTCCGCTGTCGGCGGAGTGATAGAGGACGTCATAGGTCACGGCAGGCTTGGCGCCGTAGTCGGTGACGCGACCGGAGCGCAGGAATCCACCGACCAAGGCGGCATAGCCCAGCGAATTGCTTGAGCCGATCGGGTTGCTGTGGACAGGCGTGCTGACGGTGATGTCTTTGTAGCTGGCTCCGTCATAATCCATGATGGCAGTCACCAAGGGGCCGCCAGGTACGCTCACGACTTCCAGTGGAACGGTTTCTTCGATGCCCTTGGATTGGAACTTCCAGAGCGGGACGGCGGCGGTGAGGTCGTCGGTGCGGAAGACGCCGTTGCCGGATCCGACCCAGACTTTCTTGCTGTCGAACGGATCGAATTCCAAGGTTCCGGCCCAGTGGATCGAGCTCCCCGAGATCCATCCATTGCCATTGGCGTCCACCGTCGGACTGGCGCCCCAAGGGTTGAGGGTCTTCCAAGTGGCTCCAGCGTCTTCACTCAAGAAAAAGATGTCGCCGGCATTGCCGCTGCCATCCGCCCAAGAATAATTGCCGCCATAGCAGCTTTCCGTGGTCAGGAGCACTCGTTTGGGGTTGG